>NZ_JBMDJM010000027.1:0-54864 GCF_057809195.1 Acidovorax sp. FG42
TTTCAGGTACTAGCGAGTAACATCGTGGAGGTTCGAGTCCTCTCCTGGGCACCAAACACATAAAAAGCCGTTGCATTCGCAACGGCTTTTTTGTTTTCCAGGCCCGCGCACGCACACCCAAAAGAAAAAACGAGACCGCGCGCGATCTCGTTTTTCTGTCTGATGCCGTGGCGGCATGCGCACCGCAGTGCGCACACTCCCTGCGTTTCGTTTATTTGCGCAACAGCGTCTTGAGGACGTTCTGCAAACGGCGTGCGCTGGCCGCATCGCTGGGGCCTGCCAACACGCGCGCCACATCCTGCCCCCACGTCTGGGCTGGTGCGGGATCGTTGCGGCGTGTCAGCAGTTGCAGCTGCAGCATGCGCCGCGCAGCAATGTGCTCCGCCGGCGTTGGCGCCTCTGCCGCCATCTCCAGCCGCAACATGGCTTCTGCAGCATCACCCTTGGGCGCCGCAGACAACGCCTGGGTCCAGGCGCTGCGCACCGACGCAGTCACACCCGAGCCCAGTTCTTGCGCACCGGGCACCAGCGCTGCGTCGCGCTTTTCCCAGGCGGTCAGCAACTGGGTCAGCGCTTCCCCATGGGCCTGGGCCGCTAGTTTCTTCAGCGCCAGCTGCGCATGCTCCATCGCCTCGCGCTGGGCACGGAATGCCGTGTCGCCCAGGCGCGGACCACGATCCTCGAACGCAGGGCGATCACCAAAGCGGCCTCCCCGGTCACCACGATCCCCCATACGGCCATCCGCACGCGGGCCGCGGGCACCCTCACGGTCGCCCGGACGGCCATCGCGGCGATCACCGGGTCGAGCACTCCGGCCAGGAGCCGCCGGAGCGTCCTTCTTCATGCCGGGGCGGTCATCCCCGCGCACCGCCACCACGGGCCGCGCGGCAGGCTTGGGAGCTGCAGGCGTTGCGGGGGCCGCAGCCGCTGCATCGCCACCTTCTACCGCCTCCGTACCACCCTCGGCCGCGGCTGGCGCCGCAACCGACTGCGCTTCAGCCTGCGACTGAGCGTCCTTGTTGGCCGTGGCAACGGCTTCCGCCGCCTGGGCCTGGCCGCGCAACGCGGCTTCCAGCGCCTGCATGGCAGCGCGAATCTGCTGCGCATCACCGGTGGCATTGGCGGCCTCCAGGGCCTTGGACGCGTCCAGCACCACGCGGTCCCGCGCACTCAGTTCAGTGACAGCGCGCTCGCGGTCCGCGGACTTGCGGTTGAACGCCTCATCAATGGGCTTGCGGAAGGCATCCCACAACTTCTGTTCGTGCTTGCGATCCAGAGGCACCGTCTGGGCTTCTGCCTGCCAGCGCTGCTGCAGCGCCTTGACGGCATCGATGCGCAGCGAAGGCGCAGCGCCCAGTGCCGTGGCTTCTTCGATCATTGCGTGGCGACGTGCCAGGCTTTCTTTCTGCGCAGCCTCCAGCGGCGCTGCGGCCAGAGCGATCGCCTGCTTCCACAGGGGCTGGAGCTCGGCAAAGATTTTTTCACCCACATGGCCGCCTTCGCGCCAGCGGTCGCCGAACTGATACAGCGCGCGGTTGATGGCCTTCCAGTCGCCCGACGCAGCATGCTCCTGCGCCCAGGCCTTGACCTCTTCGATCAGCGCGAGGCGCTGGGCCTTGTGCTCAGCCGCTTCAGCACGGATCTTGTCCAGCCAGGCCTCGACCACCTTGTGCGCAGCATTGCAGGCCTCGTCAAATTTCTTCCACAGCGCGTGGTTGGGCGCACCGCCCTGGTCCGCCTGCTTCCATTGCTCACGGAGGCTGCGCAGAGTCTCCTGCATCTTGCGGCCACCCAAGGCCTGGCCTTCGGGGCGGTTGAGCAGCGCTTCGGCCTTGGCCACCAGCTCTTCACGCACCTGGTCGGCACTCCAGCGTTGCCAGCCTTCCAGCTCACCGGCAGCCACCAGAGCCGTGTGCACCTGTTGCTCCAGCGCGTTGTCAATGTGCTTGCCATGTACCTTGAGCACGGCGCGCAGCGCAGCGGCAGCGCCGGCACTGGCCTTGCCGTGGCCTTCGGCCGTTTCTTTCTCCAGCGTCGCCAAGGCATCGCGCACCAGTTGGTGGGCTTTTTCAATCACCTCCGGCGCCACCTTTGGCTTGGCAGCACGCGCGGGCTTGCCGGCAGCGGCAGAAGCGGCGGCCGCCTCAGAAGCCGCAGTGGGCAAGCCACGCGCAGTGCGCAGTTCGTCCGCCCACACCGGCACAGGTGGCAGGGGTGCAGCAGCATCCTCTGCGGCAGCGGCCGCTTGCGCCACGGCAGGCTGGAAAGCTTCCCACACCACCAGCAGCTGAGTGCGCGAGGCATCGAGCAACGGCGGAAACCGGGCCTCCACACTCGCCCAGCTGGCATCACCCGTAAGCTCCTGGGCCTGCTCCTGCCAGCGCGCGACATCGGCGCGCAGCAGTTCGAGCGCAGCCTGCGCATCGCGCCAGGGCTTGGTCGAGAGCACTTCGATGCGCTGCGCCAGCAGCACAGCCGCCTCGCGCTGCACCTGGACACGGTGCTGCAGGTCTTCGATGACCTTCACGCGGTCGGCCAGCTGTACCTTGAGCAGGGACAACGGCTCACGCGACAACGGGGCACCAGCCTTGGCGGCATCCCGCTGCCAAGCCAGGGCATCTGCAATATTGAGCTTGGGGGCCGCCAGCAGGGCCTGGGCTTTTTCAGCCCATTCGGCCGCAATGGCCTCCTGCCCCTTGGCGCGACGGATTTCGTCCAGGCGTTCGCGCACGGCGCGGGCCGCGCCCTTGTCACGTCCGCTCAACTCCTTGAACACCTCTTGCAGTTGCTCTGGCGATGGCTGAGTGGCCAGCCAGTCGCGGATGCGAGAGGCGCGCTCGCCCGATGTGGCGGCAGAAAAAGCGCCACCAGTCAGCGCATCGAGCGGATGCGGCTCATGGGTTTTGGCCGGGGCCGGATTCACTTCAGGTGCGTCGGACATTTTGCTGCGGGAAAAAAATGGAAACATGGATCCAATGGATTACGAAGGCATCCCGGGCGCAGAGCCCGGAGCCGTGCCCGAACGACCGCGCCAAGCGCGCGCCAGGGCAACAAAAGGGCTATTTTCACCGGATTGGGCCAGAGGCCGTAGCGGCTTGCCTCCTCCACACCTGCAGGGTGATCTGGAGCAAGGCCCGGCGAGGATGTCGCCCGGCAATCCGGGCGAAGGGTCGCCGCTCTAGGGAACAGCCCCCATTATCTATATATAAGACTGTGCCGCCCACCCACAAGGCGACACACCAATAAGAAAGCCCGACGAGCAGTGCCTGAAGGGCCTGCCCGCCGGGCTTGACGGCTGACACAACGGTCTTTGCCATCGGTCGCGATGCGGAGAGAAAGGTCCGCATGGCGCGGAGGCAAGGTATTGCCTCCAGGGGTTGCCATGGAAGCGGCATCTGCTGCACCTTGGCACTGAATGTCCTCGGAGGGAGACTTCGCTTCGTCTGGCGATGCCTGAAATCTACAGGCGCCTCCACCATATCAAACTCGCTTCGCCAACTCAAATCGGATTCTCAATGGCGGCGAAAAGCCCGATTGAATTTGACATGCGGATGTCAGCTGCAGCACGGCGGCTCCCAAAGAAAAACAGCGCTTGGCTCAGAAAAACTGTGATTTTTTACAGATTTTTCATAATTTTTATGTCTTAAATAGTTAATTGTTAGTATTGACTATGCATTTAGTGAGCTTCTAGAATCCGCCAGCCCCAAAAACGGGGCTAGTACAAACCCCAATCGCTGCCGAACCCGGCTAAGTCAATCCAGGGCGCCAAGCACTCCACAGACGTGCAGCCCGGACTTGATGGCGTACCAATCCAGGCGATCTGCCAGCAAAGCACCGTCCACCGCGACTGCCCCGCTCCGCCGGCCCGCCTCAGAAAGGAAGAGCTATGACAGCGTCAGGAAAAATAGTCTCCGGCGTGCGAACTTTCGCAGCCGACGTGACCGAAGGTTTTCTTGAAATCACCCACAACAGCTTTGCCCTCATCGGCCTGGCCGTTGCCTTTGTCGTCATTGCACTCACAGCACGGCCCGATCTGCGCCAGGCAGGTGAAGAGCAACTGATGAACTGGCTGCAAGCCCGCCAGGTAGAAATGCTGGGCATGCCCATCGAGCCCGAAGCCAGCGAGCGCGCTACGGCAGTGAACCCCAAAGACCTGCCCAAAGAGCAGGCTGCCGTGGCCTTCTGGCTCAGCAAGAAGTACCGTGTGGCGCCAGAGCCCCTCAGCGCCCTGGTCGCCGAGGCCTACGAGATTGGCACCCGCGCCAAGATCGACCCCACGCTGATCCTGGCCATCATGGCCATCGAATCGAGCTTCAACCCGTTTGCCGAAAGCGCTGTGGGCGCCCAAGGACTGATGCAGGTGATGACCCGCGTGCACACCGACAAGTACCAGAACTTTGGCGGCCACTTTGCTGCCTTTGACCCGGTGAGCAACCTGCGGGTCGGTGTGAAGGTGCTGCAAGAGTGCATCGCCCGCGCAGGATCGCTCGAAGGTGGCCTGCGCTTTTATGTGGGCGCGGGCAACATGGCCGACGACGGTGGCTACGCCGCCAAGGTGATGGCGGAACATTTCCGCCTGCGCCAGGTGGCCGGTGGTCGCGCAGTGCCCTTCAATCCCCCTCCCTCCCTGTCTACCCAGGCTCCTGTGCAGAGCATCCCTGCAGCAGCACCTCGCACCCCAGCACCGGCTGCGGTCAGCGACAAGGTGGCGTTGCTGACACCGGGCCTGTAACAGGCAGGCTCCCGGCGCCCAGGCAACGACCTTGGCCTCCGGCGGTTTCGGCGGTGTAGCAGCAGTGCCGTGTCGGCTACACTAACGGGGTACGCGACTGGCGATAGGCGCTGCATTCCGCCACTGGATGCAGCCGCTGACGTGGAAACCAGCAAGAACCTACTTCTTGTGAACCACTGGGAAGCGTGCCGCAGGGGCCCTACCCCATGCGTTCAGCCGTTCGCCTGGGCAGCCCTTGTTTCAAGGGACACAAGTTCATAGGACTGCCAATCATGTACGACCGCAAAATTCTTGTCGAACAAACCGACCCCGAGCTGTTTGCCGCCATCCAGGCCGAAAACGCCCGCCAAGAACACCACATCGAGCTGATCGCCAGCGAGAACTACGCCTCCCCCGCCGTGATGTGGGCGCAAGGCACCCAGCTCACCAACAAATACGCCGAAGGCTACCCCGGCAAGCGCTACTACGGTGGCTGCGAGCATGTGGACGTGGCCGAGCAGCTGGCCATCGACCGCGTGAAGAAGATCTTCGGCGCCGATGCTGCCAACGTGCAGCCCCACTGCGGCGCGTCGGCCAACGAGGCCGTGTTCCTAGCCTTCCTCAAGCCCGGCGACACCATCATGGGCATGAGCCTGGCCGAAGGCGGTCACCTGACCCATGGCATGCCGCTGAACATGTCGGGCAAGTGGTTCAATGTGGTCAGCTACGGTCTGGACAAGAACGAAGCCATCGACTACGACGCGATGGAAGCCAAGGCCCGCGAACACAAGCCCAAGCTGATCGTGGCCGGAGCCTCTGCCTACAGCCTGCACATCGATTTCGCCCGCTTTGCGAAGGTCGCCAAGGAAATCGGCGCGATCTTCATGGTGGACATGGCCCACTACGCCGGCCTGATCGCTGCGGGCGTGTACCCCAACCCCGTGCCCCATGCTGACGTGGTGACATCGACCACGCACAAGAGCCTGCGCGGCCCCCGTGGCGGCATCATCCTGATGAAGGCCGAACACGAGAAAGCCATCAACAGCGCCATCTTCCCCGGCCTGCAAGGCGGCCCGCTGATGCACGTGATCGCAGCCAAGGCCGTGGCCTTCAAGGAAGCGATGCAGCCCGAGTTCAAGGCCTACCAGGAGCAAGTGGCCAAGAACGCCAAGGTGGTGGCCGAGACGCTGACCGCACGCGGCCTGCGAATCGTGTCCGGCGGCACCCAAAGCCACGTGATGCTGGTGGACCTGCGCGCCAAGGGCATCACCGGCAAGGAGGCCGAGGCCGTGCTGGGCGCCGCCCACATGACCATCAACAAGAACGCCATCCCCAACGACCCTGAAAAGCCGATGGTGACCAGCGGCGTGCGCATTGGGACCCCCGCCATGACCACGCGCGGCTTCAAGGAAGAAGAAGCCCGCATCACGGCCAACCTGATCGCCGACGTGCTGGACAACCCCCGCGACGAAGCCAACATCGCCGCCGTGCGCGCCAAGGTCAACGCACTGACCGCACGTTTCCCGGTCTACCGCTAAACAAGCCGGTTCTCTGCGCCCATGAAGTGCCCCTTCTGCAGCCACCTCGAAACGCAAGTCGTTGAAACGCGGGTGTCTGAGGATGGAGTCTTCATCCGCCGCCGCCGCCAGTGCGGCGCGTGCGACAAGCGCTTCACCACCTACGAGCGGCCGGAAGTGAACTTCCCGGCCATCGTCAAGAAGGACGGCCGGCGCATTGAATACGACCGCAGCAAGCTGCTGGGCTCGTTCAACCTGGCATTGCGCAAGCGGCCCGTGAGCACCGACCAGATCGACAGCGCCATCGAACGCATCGAAGAAAAGCTGCTCAACCTGGGCCAGCGCGAGGTGATCTCCAGCCGCATCGGCGAGCTGGTGATGCGCGAGCTCAAGAAGCTCGACAAGGTGGCCTACATCCGCTTTGCCAGCGTGTACCGCAGCTTTGAAGACATCGACGACTTCCGCGCCATGGTCGATGAAGTGCGCAAGTAGCGCGCGCACGTTGGGCCAGCCCCTGCTGTAACGCCCGCCCTTTCCCGTCATGAGCCCCACGCGGCTAATTGGTCTGTGCGATGCGGTTCTGCAGCCACCGGTCCGCTGTGCATCCTCACCGCTTCGGCCGTAGCCTCTGCACAAGTCGCACAAGCTACTTTGTGAAAGCTATTAATTTCATAGCTATTACGGCATGATGCACTGGCGCTTCAGGCGATTTTTGCATCAAAACGGCTCTACCACACGCCAGCAAGCACCACGAAGCTACCTGACAATACGCGCGGTGAAAACCCGCCATTTCCTGCAGCTGGTGCTGCTGTCTGCCCTGTGGGGCGCTTCCTTTCTTTTCATTCGCGTCGCCAGTCCGGTGCTGGGCCCCAATGTGATGGCCGCCCTGCGCATTGGCCTGGCCACGCTCACGCTGATGGGCATCATGCGCTGGGCGGGTGAGCCCTGGCCCTGGCGCCACTGGCGAGAGCTGCTGGGGCTGGGCACGCTGACGGTGGCAGCGCCTTTTCTGCTGTACGCCTGGGCGGCCCTGCACCTGCCAGCGGGCTACAGCTCGCTGCTCAACACCATGGCCGTGCCGTTTGGAGTGATCGCTGCGGCGTGGATGAAGGAAGACACGCTGAGCGCACGCAAATGGGCCGGCTGCCTCTGCGGCTTTGCCGGGGTGGCGCTGATCGTGCAGTTGGGTCCCGTCGAGCCCAACTCAGCGGTACTGCTTGCGGCAGGCGCATGCGTGACCGCGGCAGCGTGCTACGGCCTGTCTCTCACCTGGATGAAGCGTGCGACGAAACGCATGTCGCCGTTGTCCATCGCAGCAGGCATCCACGCAGCGGCCCTGGTGCTGCTGCTGCCCGGTGCGGCGTGGACCTTGCCCACCGCACGCTTCACTCCAGAAGCGCTGGCCGCCGTGGCCGTGATGGGCATCGTGACCTCGGGCCTGGCGTATTGGCTCAACCTGCGGGTGCTGAAGCATGTCTCGCCCGTGGCCGCCATGAGTTCCGCTTTCATGATCCCGCTGTTTGGTGTGGCCTGGGGCCATATCTTTCTGGGTGAGGCCCTGGGGCCCGGCATGCTCTGGGGCGGCGCGCTGGTGCTGGTGGCGACCGGGCTGGTCACCGGCTTCAACCCGCTGCAATGGCTGGGCGCGCTGCGACGCACAGCCGACTAGTGTGGTGTTGCGCGCTGGATGGCACATTGAAAACCGATGGATTTTTGGTCAGGGCAAGGCGCAAACCGCAGCGATACCCGAAGGTATCGCGAGGATTTGCAACGCAGCCCTGGCCGAAAAGACGCGGTTTTTAAGTGCCAGATAGCGTGCAACACCACACTAGGCCCCTCCGGGCGATGGTGCCCGGTGGACACGGCTCAGCGCGCAGCGGGCGCAACACGGGTGATGCGGTTGGTAGCAGGCGGTGCCACCGGACTCTGCAGCCGGAAGTAGGCCTCCAGCGCATCCAGGTCCAGTTCGCCCACGCGCCGGTCCTGGCCCTGCGTCAGCACCGTGAAGTTGTCACCACCGCTGTCCAGAAAACTGCTCATGACCACGCGCACTGACTGCGTATCGGTCACCGGCGCACCATTCAGCACCATGTGGCTGATGCGCCCCCCGGCGGGCTGGCTCAGGTCGTAGCGGTAGCTGAAGCCGCTGGACACCGACAGCACCCGGGGCCGCTGCACCGTATTGCCGCCGCTGGCAAACTGCTGCTCCAGCACAGCGCGGATCTGCGCGCCCGTGAAGGTCTTGATCACCAGCTGGTTGCCAAAAGGTTGCACGGCATACAGCTGGCCGTAACGCACCAGCCCTTGTTCATCCGGCACCAGGTCCGCACGCAGGCCGCCCGGGTTCATGAACGACAACTGCGCGCCACCATCTTCGGGCGCCCGCGTGGCCAGCAGCTGTGCGTCTGCCACCAGATTGCCCAACACGCTCTCCAAAGCCGCATTGGGCTGGCGGCGCATGGCCCCCTGGGCCTGGCCCACCGGGCGCTGGGCCAGCGGAATGGCGGCGGCGCGGTAGGTATCGATGATCTTCTGCACGCCAGGGTCCGCAGGAAACGTCGGCACGGCAGTGGTCAGCGGCACAGGCCCCTGGGCGCCCGTGAAGGCCTCGCCTTGCACCACCACATTGCGCGCCGTTTTACGGACCACGCGGCGGGTCTGCGTGTCCACGCGCAGCTGAATGTCGGTGAGCAGCGTGCCGTACTGGCCTGCGCTGGTCAGCAAGAAGGGTTTGGCCGGGTTCACGCGGCTGTAGTCGCACACATAGGCCTGGTGCGTGTGGCCGGAGACCACCACATCTACGGCCGGGTCCAGGCGCTCCAGGATGGGCACGATGTCGCCCGACAGGCCTGCGCAGCTGGTCTCCTGCACGCCCGCTGTGGTGCCACCACCTTCATGGATGGCCACCACGATCACATCGGCGCCCTGGGCCTTGAGCTGCGGAATCAGCGCATTGGCCGTGGCCGCTTCGTCCTCAAACCGCAGCCCGGCCACGCCCGACGGGCTGACCATGGTGGGTGTGGCCTGCAGCGTGAGACCGATAAACCCCATGGTGACGGTGACACCGCCTTCTGTGAACCGCTTGAGCCCCGTGGCGGGCAACAGGGTACGGCCGTCCTCGCGCAGCGTGTTGGCGGCCAGCAGGCCGAACTTTGCACCCTCGAACGGTTTGCTGATGCGGCAGGGCTCGCGCGAGGTGAATTTTTCGCAGCCGCCGTTCTGCAGGCGCAACAGCTCACGCCAGCCCCGGTCAAACTCGTGGTTGCCGACCGCATTGAAGTCGATCTGCATGCGGTTGACCGCCTCGATGGTGGGTTCGTCCAGGAACAACGACGACACCAGCGGCGAGGCGCCCACCATGTCACCCGCAGACACGACCGCATGGTGCGGCGACTGGGCCTTGAGGGCGGCCATGGCGCTGGCAAAGTAGGCCATGCCCCCAGCAGGCGCCAGCACCGGGCCTTCCGGCCCTTGCACCCGGTGCGCCATGTGGGGCGGCTCCAGGTTGCCGTGGAGGTCGTTGAAGCCGATGAGGGTGATGTCGATGTGGGCCGGCGCGCTGCCCGCCGCAGGGGCGGTGGGCGAAATGGGTGTCATGCCACCACAGCCAGCCAGCCACAGCGGTACAACCAAGGCGGCCAACGCCCGGCAACGGAAGGCCCGGAACAAGCGGTTGCTCATACAGACGCACCGCCCCTGGGACGGTGGGAGTTGGTGTTACAGAAACGAGGCCTGGATCGGCGGCACAGGGGGCACCACGTCGCCACACTGGGCGCGGTGGCGCAGCGCGTGCTCCATCACCACCAGCGCCAGAAGCGCTTCGGCAATCGGCGCGGCCCGGATGCCCACACAGGGGTCGTGGCGGCCCTTGGTGATCACTTCGGTGCTCTTGCCATGGATGTCGATGGACTCGCGCGGGCTGATGATGGAGCTGGTGGGCTTGATGGCGATGCTCACCTCCAGGTCCTGGCCCGTGCTGATACCGCCGAGCACGCCACCGGCGTTGTTGGTGCGGAAGCCCTGTGGCGTCATGGAGTCGCCGTGCATGGTGCCCCGGTGGGCCACGCTGGCAAAGCCTGCACCAATCTCCACGCCCTTCACGGCATTCAAACCCATCATGGCGTGGGCAATGTCGGCGTCGAGCTTGTCGTACAGCGGCTCGCCCAGGCCCACCGGCACGCCCGTGGCCTGCACCCGGATACGCGCGCCGCACGAGTCACCGGCCTTGCGCAGGGCGTCCATGTAATCCTCGTACTGCTGCACGTCGGCCACGGGGGCGAAGAAGGGGTTGCTGCGCACATGGTCCCAGCTCTCGAACGGGATGGGCAATTCGCCCAGCTGGGTCATGCAGGCGCGGAACTCGGCGCCATATTGCTGCGCCAGCCACTTCTTGGCCACGGCGCCTGCGGCCACCGTGGGCGCCGTCAGGCGGGCGGAAGACCGGCCGCCGCCGCGCGGGTCGCGGATGCCGTACTTGTGCCAGTAGGTGTAATCAGCATGGCCCGGACGGAAGCTCTCGGCGATGTTGCTGTAGTCCTTGCTGCGCTGATCGGTGTTGCGGATCAGCAGGGCAATGGGGGTGCCGGTGGTCTTGCCCTCGTACACGCCCGACAGGATCTCCACCGCATCGGGCTCGTTGCGCTGCGTGACGTGGCGGCTGGTGCCAGGGCGGCGCCGGTCCAGGTCGGTCTGGATGTCGGCCTCGGTGAGGGGCATGCCGGGCGGGCAGCCGTCAATCACGCAGCCAATGGCCGGGCCGTGGGATTCACCAAAGTTGGTGACTGCGAATAGGGTACCGATGGTGTTGCCGCTCATGGGGCGGGATTATCCCAGAGCTCCCGGGGAGCCCCGAGCAGCAACACCGGTTTGCTGCGGCGCACCACCACGCACCACAGGCATATTCCGCTGCGCCAAGGTACGCAGGGGCCGAATATCGGGGGCGTGGCGCCGAGGCACGGGCATGACATATCTCGCTTGGCAGGCCCCTGAGCGCTTGTTAGCATGTAACCATCGATTTCTGGGATCTACATGCCCGCCCTCGCGCCCCCCTCTCCGGGTCCAACATCTCCGTCCCGCACCCTTTTGACTGCCACCCTGGCAGACGCGCCCCTTCGCCGGGCGCTGGATGCCAGCGACAACGCCGTGGTGATGACCAACAGTTCCAAGCGTGTGGTGTATGTCAACGAAGGGTTTACACGCCTGTTTGGCTACCAGCCCGCGGAGGTGCTGGGCAAGCTGTTGAGCGAGGTCTTGCTGGGCCCCCACTCTGACCCGGACCTGCTCGAAAGCATCCGGGGCAATGTGCTGGCGCAGGGCAGTTTTCATGGAGACACCCTGCTGTACAGCAAGGCGGGGCAACCCCGCTGGGTGTCGCTGGTCATCAATGCGTCCGACGAAAGCTCGGGCGGACCGGGGGGCAGCATCTCGATCCTGACCGACATCACGCTCACCAAAATGCACGAGGTGCTGCAGACGCATGTGCTGGAGGGCATGGTCAACGAGTTGCCCCTGCACGAGCTGATGGCCCTGGTCTGCCGCGAGGTGGAGCGCATTGCGCCCGAGGTCACCGCCACCATCCTGGCGGTGGATGCCCAGGGCCGACTGCACCCACTGGCAGCCCCCAGCCTGCCCGCCAGCATCAGCCGTGCGCTGGACGGACTGGCCATTGGCCCTACCGCAGGGTCATGTGGCACCGCAGCTTTCCGCAACGAGCCCGTAGTGGTCACCGACATGGCGACGGACCCGCTCTGGGACGACTACCGGGAACTGTTTGCCCCGAGCGGAATGCGCGCCTGCTGGTCCAGCCCGATCCGCGACCACCGGGGCCAGCCGATTGGCACCTTTGCGTTCTACTTCCGCGAGCCACGCGCGCCCGACGCGTTGCACCAGCGCCTGGTCGATGTGTGCCTGCACCTGTGCGCATTGGCCATTGAGCGCGACAGCACGCACCAGCGCATCCACCAGCTGGCGTTTTTTGATGTACTCACGGGCTTGCCCAACCGCGCCCTGTTTCGCACCAGCGCAGAGCGCGCGTTGGGTGACCTGCGCCGGGGCAACCACACAGGTGCCCTGCTGTTCCTGGACCTCGACCGGTTCAAACAGGTCAACGACACCCAGGGGCATGCCGCTGGCGATGCGCTGCTGAGCGAGGTGGCCCAGCGCCTCACGCAAGGCCTGCGCGCCCGCGACCTGATCGCCCGCCTGTCAGGCGACGAATTCGTGCTGCTGCTCTCCGAATGCACCACCGAACAGGCCGTGCAAAGTGCCCACCGTCTGCTGCACGACATTGCCCAGCCGCTGGACATTTTTGGGCAGACGCATGTGCCACACGCGAGCCTCGGCATTGCGATGTTTCCCAACGATGGGGACACCATCGACACCCTGCTGCGCCATGCCGACCAGGCCATGCACCAGGCGAAGAGCGACCACCGCCACAGCCTGCAGTTGTTCAGCGCCGAGATGAACCGCCGAGCCCAGGAGCGCGCCTCGCTGGAGCGCGCGCTGCAACAGGCGCTGTCAGACCGCAGCCTCATGCTGCACTACCAGCCGCAGGTGCTCAGCAGTTCTCCCGGCACGTTGCACGGGGTGGAGGCGTTGGCGCGCTGGAACCACCCGCAGTGGGGCATGGTGCCGCCGTCGCAGTTCATCCCTGTGGCGGAGGACGCCGGGCTGATCCATGAGCTGACCCTGTGGCTGCTGGACGAAGCCTGCCGCCAGCTGGCGGCCTGGCGCGCTGCGGGCCACGATGTGCCTTGTGTCGCCGTCAACCTCTCGGGCCGCAGCTTTCACCGGCCGGAGTTTGCGCAGGAGATCAGCGGCGCACTGCAACGCCACGGCCTGCGCGCCAGCGATGTGCTGCTGGAGATCACGGAGAGCGTGATGATGGATGCGCGGCCCGTCACGCTGCAGAACATCGAGGCCCTGCACCACCAGGGCTTCAAGCTGTCGCTCGATGACTTTGGCACCGGCTACTCCAGCCTGAGCTACCTGCACCGCCTGCCCATCAGCGAACTCAAGCTCGACATGGCTTTCGTTCAGGACCTCACCACCAGCGCCACCGCGCGCGCCCTCACGGTGTCGGTACTGAGCATCGCCCACAGCCTGGGCATGGTGGTGGTGGCCGAAGGGGTGGAGACCACCGGCCAGCAGCAGTGGCTGCAGGCGCACGGCTGCCCGGTGATGCAGGGTTACCTGTTTGGCAAACCGCTACCACCCGATGAGATCGAAGCCTGGCTCTGCGCACAGGCGCCGCGCCCCTATCGCTGATGTGGCTCGGAGCACATCGGTGGTGCCCCGTCAGGGCCTGGGCCTTGAGCATCAGGCCCTGGCCATGATCTCAGAAACTCAGGTGCGGGGTTCTTCTTCCGGCCAGTCGCGGATGTAGGCCTTGAGCATCTTGTTCTCAAAGTTCTGGCTGTCCACCACGGCCTTGGCCACGTCATAGAAGCTGATCACGCCCATCAACATGCGGCGGTCCATCACGGGCATGTAGCGCGCGTGGCGGTCCAGCATCATGCGGCGCACTTCGTCCATGTCGGTTTCGAGCGTGCAGGTCAGGGGCGCATCGTCCATGGCCGTGCGCACCAGCATCGTGCCCACGCTGCCGCCGTTCTTGACCAGCGCCTGGATCACTTCGCGGAAGGTGAGCATGCCCACCAAGTCACCATGCTCCATCACCACCAGCGAGCCGATGTCGCGCTCGGCCATCAAGCTCACGGCACCCGCCAGCGGCTCGTCCGGCGATGCGGTGTACAGGGTGTTGCCTTTGACGCGAAGGATGTCGCTGACTTTCATGGTGCGGAGTCTCCGGGGGATCGGGAAGAATCGGAAAGAGTAGGTGTGGGCCCGCAGCGACCAGCACACCGACTGGGGCTGCCCAGGTGCTGCAGGCTGTTTGTCAGCAAATATAGCCCACAATGCCCGCCTGCATTGACAACATGGGAGACACACAGATGCCCGGTTACTCCGACCCCGGCTTTGACACGCTGGCACTGCACGCAGGCGCCAGCCCCGACCCCGCCACCGGCGCGCGCGCCGTGCCGATCCACCTGACCACCTCGTTCGTCTTCGAGTCGAGCGACCACGCAGCGTCCCTCTTCAACCTGGAGCGCGGCGGCCATGTGTACAGCCGCATCAGCAACCCGACCAACGCGGTGCTGGAGCAGCGCGTGGCTGCCCTGGAAGGTGGCGTGGGCGCCATTGCCACCGCCAGCGGCCAGGCCGCACTGCACCTGGCGATTGCCACGCTGATGGGCGCGGGCAGCCACATCGTGGCGAGCACGGCGCTGTATGGCGGATCGCAGAATCTGCTGCACTACACGCTGTCGCGCTTCGGCATTGAGACCACCTTCGTCAAGCCCGGCGACATCGACGGCTGGCGCGCTGCGGTGCGCCCCAACACCAAGCTGTTCTTTGGCGAGACCGTGGGCAACCCCGGCCTGGATGTGCTGGACATCCCCACCGTCTCCGCCATCGCGCACGAGGCGGGCGTACCGCTGCTAGTGGACTCCACCCTCACCTCGCCCTGGCTCATCAAGCCGTTTGAACACGGCGCCGATCTGGTCTACCACTCGGCCACCAAGTTCCTCTCGGGCCACGGCACCGTCGTGGGCGGCATCGTGGTGGATGGCGGCAGCTTTGACTGGGACGGCCCCAAATCCGCCGGCAAGTTTGCCGAGCTGACCCAGCCCTACGATGGCTTTCACAACATGGTGTTCACTGAAGAGAGCACCGTGGGCGCCTTTCTGCTGCGCGCGCGGCGCGAGGGCCTACGCGACTTTGGCGCCTGCATGAGCCCGCACACCGCCTGGCTCATTCTGCAAGGCATCGAGACCCTGCCGCTGCGCATGGCGCAGCACATGCGCAACACCGAGAAGGTGGTGGATTTTCTGGCCGCGCAGCCCTTTGTATCGCGCGTAGGCCACCCCTTGCTCGACTCGCACCCCAGCCATGCACTAGCGCAAAAGCTGCTGCCACGCGGCGCGGGCTCGGTGTTCAGCTTTGACCTCAAGGGCAACCGCGAGCAGGGCAAGAAGTTCATCGAAACCCTCAAAGTCTTCAGCCACTTGGCCAATGTGGGCGACTGCCGCAGCCTGGTGATCCACCCGGCCAGCACCACGCACTTCCGCATGAGTGACGAAGCGCTGGCGGGCGCTGGCATCAGCCAGGGCACGATCCGCCTGTCCATCGGTCTGGAAGATGCCGACGACCTCATCGACGACCTCAAGCGCGCGCTGAAAGCGGCCGAGAAAGCGGGGGCCTGACCATGCATATCAACGTCAACGGTGCCGCCATCTACGCCTACACCGGCGGCAAGGCCTTCGATGCCGCCAAGCCTACCGTGGTGTTCATCCACGGCGTGCTCAACGACCACAGCGTGTGGGCCCTGCAAAGCCGCTACATGGCCAACCACGGCTGGAACGTGCTGGCCATCGACCTCCCCGGCCACTGCCGCAGTGGCGGCGATGCCCCTGCTACGGTGGAGCAAGGCGCGGACTTCATCGGCGCGCTGCTCGATGCTGCGGGCGTGCAGCGCGCGGCACTGGTGGGCCACAGCTGGGGTTCGCTCATTGCCATGGAAGCCGCCGCGCGCCTGAAGGACCGAATCAGCCACCTGGTGCTGGTGGGCACGGCGTTCCCCATGAAAGTGTCGCCCGCACTCATCGAGGCCTCGCAGGCCGACCCGGAGAAGGCGATGCGCATGGTCAACGTGTTCTCGCGCAGCACCCTGTCCGCGCCCCCCTCGGCCCTGGGCCCGGGCACCTGGGTGTTTGGTGCGGGCATGGCGCTGGGGCGCAAGGTGCTGCGCAGCAATACGGCAGTCAACGTGTTCCACCGGGGGTTTGTGGCCTGTGACAGCTATGCCGGTGGCGAAGCTGCCATGGCGCAACTGACCTGCCCCGTGCTGTTTGCGCTGGGCAGCCAGGACCAGATGACGGCGCCCAAGGCGGCACAAGGTCTCGTCAAGGCCGCCCAGGCGGCGGGCAAGCAGGTGCAGATCGCCCACCTGCCCGTGGGCCACAACCAGATGACCGAGGCGCCCGAAGAAACACTGGCCGCCATCCGCGACTTCCTGGCCAGTTGAGACCCCACACCCCGGCGCGCTGACAGTCCGCCGGGGTTTCAATCGCCGGTCCAGGGTGGCAGACCCGTTGGCGACAGCACACCCGCACTGCCCCGCTGGTGCGCGCTGGCGCTGCGGCGTATAACGCGGGCAGAGCCCCAACGCCGCCCGGAGACAACGCCATGACCACCCAGACTGCCGCCTCGCAACCCGCGCCCGCCACCGACCCTCGGGCCTTCAAAAGCTTTGCGGACTTCTACCCGTTCTACCTGAGCGAGCACAGCAACCGCACGTGCCGCCGCCTGCACTTTGTGGGTTCCACGCTCACCCTGGTCTGCCTGGCCATGCTGGTAGCCACAGGCAAGCCCCAGTATCTGCTGTACGGCCTGCTCTGCGGTTACGGCTTTGCCTGGGTGGGGCACTTCGGCTTTGAGAAGAACAAGCCCGCCAGCTTCAAGCGCCCGCTGTACAGCTTCATGGGCGACTGGGTGATGTACAAGGACATCTGGACGGGCAAAGTGCCCCTGTGAGCTGATTTGAAGACCCAGAGGCCGGAAGCGTTAGTGCAGCATGCCTAACTAGCTATTACTTATATAGCAAACGACTGCTGTTTGAAGGCGCCCACCCGCTCCGCTCAACGCGCCTGCAGCACATCCGCCATGCGCAAGGTTTCCAGCTTCGCGTTGGCCCACAGCGGGCCCAGGCTGTCCACCCGCTGCAGCAGCAAGCGCTGCACCAGGGGTGCCAGCAAGGTGCTTTCAGGGTCTGCCAGCAACACGTAGCGGGACTCGGGCACGTCGGCCGCACTCACGGCGGCATCGCTCACCTGCCCCACCCAGTCCAGCGCGGTCAGGGCTTCCAGCACCGGCTGCAGTTGCAATCCATCCACCCGCAACAGCTGGGCCAGCTGGCTGGGGCGCAGGCCTTTGGCGGGCTGCTGGCGCGCGCGGTGCAGCGCCTGCAGCACCTCCACCGCCAGCTGAAACGTCCAGCCCGCCACCGTACCGCGCCGCGCCACCCCAGCCAGCAGGCTGGGCAGGTAGGCAGTGACCACAGCCCCCAGCAGCACAATGACCCAGGCCACATAGATCCACACCAGCAAGATGGGCAGCGTGGCAAACGCGCCGTACACCACCGAATAGGTGGGCACCTTGCCCAGGTACACCGCCAGCACCTTCTTGGCCAGCTCAATGCACACCGCCACAAAAAAACCGCCCGTCCAGGCGTGCCGCCATTTCACCGGCGTGTTGGGCACATAGTGGTACAGCGACGCCATGCCGCCCGCCAGCACCACAAACTGGATCGAGTCGAACAGCAGCTGCACGCCATCCGGCAGGCGCTTGACCAGCCCGCCCGAGGCCGACATCACATACGAGGTAAGCGCCAGGCTCGCCCCCATCAGCAGCGGGCCCAGCGTGATGGCGGCCCAGTAGATCAGCACCCGCTGGCCCAGCGGGCGCAGGCGCTGCACGCGCCAGATGTCGTTGAGCGTGCGGTCGATGGTCAGGATCAACGCCAGCGCCGTGGCCAGCAGGATGCTGAACCCCGCCACCCCCAGGCTGCTGGCCTTGGCCGCAAACTGCGTGAGGTAGCCCAGCACCTGCCGCGAGATGCTGTCGGGCACCAGGCTGCTGACCAGCCAGCCCTGCAGCGCATCCTGCAGCTTGCCGAAGATGGGGAACGCAGTGAACACCGCCAGCGCCACGGTGAAAAACGGCACCAGCGCCAGGATGGTGGTGAAGGTCAGGCTGCTGGCCGTGAGGCCAAGGTGGTCCTCGCGGAAGCGCTCACGCAGCGTCTGGGCCGTGGTCTTCCAGGGGAAGTGCGACAGTTCATTGATCAGCGCCTCGGTGCGCGAGCCGACTGTCTGTAGGGAAAGAGGCATGGCCGATATGATGCCACCCCAATGACTGCCTCCCCCGCCATCCCTCTCCCGCCGTCCGACAGCGGCGTTGCCGCCACGCGCTGGCTTGCCACCGGCAGCCTGCTCGCCCTGATTGTTCTGTGCCTCGCCTGGGAGCTGGTGCTGGCCCCGGTCAGGCCGGGCGGCTCGTGGTTGGCCATCAAGGCGCTGCCGCTGTGCATCCCGCTGGCGGGCATCCTGAAGAACCGCATGTACACCTACCGCTGGGTCAGCCTGGTGATCTGGCTGTATTTCACCGAAGGCGTGGTGCGCGGCTGGGGCGACAAGCCACCATCGCAGTGGCTGGCCTGGGGCGAAGTGGCCCTGTGCCTCGTGCTGTTCACTGCCTGCACCCTGCATGTGCGCGTGCGCCAGCGCAACGCCAAGGCCGCCGCGGCGGCGGCAGAAGCCAGCTCGGCTGCACCCGCCCCCTGATACCACTGGCACAGTCCCCCGCAACCCGATCCACCCACTGAACACGCCGATTCACCCATGACCACCTTGCTCGACACCCTGCGCACCATCGTCGGCCCCGCCCATGTGCTCCACGAAGGCGACCTGACCGCCTGGGAACAGGACTGGCGCCGCCGCGTGCGCGGCAAAGCCCTGGCCGTGGTGCGCCCCGCCAACACGCAAGAAGTGGCCGCCGTGGTCAAGGCCTGTGCGGCAGCGGGCACCGCCATCGTTCCGCAGGGCGGCAACACCGGCCTGGCTGTGGGCTCGACGCCCGACGACAGCGGCACGCAGATCGTGCTGAGCCTCACGCGCATGAACGCGGTGCGCAGCGTGGACACCGACAACCTGACCATGACCGTGGAAGCGGGCTGCATCCTGCAGAACCTGCAGGATGAGGCGGAAAAAGCCGGCGTGCTCTTCCCCCTGAGCCTCGCGGCAGAAGGCAGTTGCACCATTGGCGGCAACCTGGGCACCAACGCAGGCGGCACGCAGGTGGTGCGCTACGGCAATGCGCGCGACCTGTGCCTGGGCCTCGAAGTGGTCACGCCGCAGGGCGAGGTGTGGGACGGCCTCAAGGGCCTGCGCAAGGACAACACCGGCTACGACCTGCGCGACCTGTTCATCGGCAGCGAAGGCACGCTGGGCATCATCACCGCCGCGACGATGAAGCTCTACCCCGAGCCCGCCGCACGCCTCACCGCCTGGGCCGCCGTGCCATCCATGGAGCACGCCGTGGCGCTGCTGGGCCTGGCACACAAGCAGCTGGGCGCAGGCCTCACGGGCTTTGAGGTGATGGGCCAGTTTGCGCTGAGCCTGGTGGGCAAACACATGCCGCAGCTGCGCGTGCCGTTTTTGGGCGACGACAACGCACCCTGGTGCGTGCTGCTCGAAAACTCCGACAGCGAATCCGAAGAACATGCGCGCGCACGGTTTGAATCGCTGCTGGAGACCGCGTTTGAAATGGGCTGCGTGACCGACGCCGTGGTGGCCGAGAACCTCACCCAGGCGCACCAGCTGTGGCACATCCGCGAGAGCATTCCGCTCGCCCAGGCCGAAGAGGGCCTGAACATCAAGCACGACATCTCGGTGCAGATATCGCGCATCCCCGCCTTTGTGGCCCACACCGACGCGGTGCTGCAGCGCGAGATCCCGGGCGTGCGCCTGGTCAACTTCGGCCACCTGGGCGACGGCAACCTGCACTACAACGTGCAGGCACCGGCAGAAGGCGACCCCAAGGCCTTCCTGCGCGAGCACGAGGCGCATGTGAACCACCTGGTGTACGAGGCCGTGGCCGAGTTTGGCGGCTCGTTCTCGGCCGAGCATGGCATCGGCGAACTCAAGGCCGACAAGCTCGCCAAGTACCAGTCGCCCGTGGCGCTTGGCATGATGCGCGCCATCAAGCAGGCGCTGGACCCGCAGGGCATCATGAACCCGAAGCGCGTGCTGCAGTAACCCCACAGAAAGCTGACCCATGACCGCTGCCGTGACTGTGCGCCCGGTTCAACCCGAAGACTACGCCGCCTGGCGACCGCTCTGGGATGGCTACAACGCGTTCTATGGCCGCTTTGGGGCCACCGCGCTGCCGGAGCACATCACGCAAGCCACCTGGCAGCGGTTTCATGACGCGGCAGAGCCCATGTTCTGCCTGGTGGCGCAAGACGATGCCAGCGGCGAGCTGCTGGGCCTCACGCACTATGTGTTTCATCGCAGCATGACGCGCATCGAACCCGTGTGCTACCTGAGCGACCTGTTCACCCGCGAGGCCGCGCGCGGCCGGGGTGTAGGGCGGGCGCTGATCGAAGCGGTGTACGACTCAGCGCGCGCCGCAAAGTCGTCGCGCGTGTACTGGCAAACCCATGAGAGCAACACCGCCGGGCGCCAGCTGTACGACAAGCTGGCCAAGCACCACGGCTTCATCGTGTACGCCCAAGAACTCTGACCGCTGCCCCAAGGACCTGCGATGACCCTGCCCGACCTGCACCGCGCCATTGCCGAACACACCGGCACCTTCCTCTGCGAGCGCATCAACAAGCCGCAAGAAACCAAAACGGTGAACTTCCAGCACCACATCCAGCCGCCTGCAGCGCTGGATGCGCCACTGCCCGACGTGGGCCAGTTGCCAGCGTTCTACGCCACGATGGGCGGCGTTTTGCTGTACCACGACGCCAACACCGGCGATGCGGCCCGCTACATCGCCCCGCCCGCTGAATGGCCCACATTGCAGGAGGCGTTTGAGGGCTGGACGGAACACCTGAGTGACGAAGAACGTGAAGAGATCCTGCCCGACTGGATTGCGCACTGCCTGGTGATTGGCGAAACGCCCCACTCGGGCAACTACATCCTGATGGCGACCGATGGCGAGTGCGCCGGCCAGGTGTTCGAGTTTGACCACGACGGTTTTGAGTTCACCCAGGTGGCCGACGACGTGGTGGACTATGTGCAGCGCCTGCTCCGCCTTGACAGCCCGACGCTCGCCAATATCGCCTCGCACATGCGCTTCATCGACAGGAACACAGGGGCTCAGTGGTGGATTCTGGAAATGAACGACAACCAGGGCCACCGGGTGCGTACCGACGTGTGAGGTGCGTCAGGGGCGCGTGCACCAATTGCTATTAAATTGAGAGCTACTAGCGCATACAGATTGAGCGCCAGAGGCTCTTTTCGCTATAAAAATCGCTAACTCGCCTGTGACCCGAGGGTTGACGCCACCGCAGACAAGGTGACGTCACAATCGCTTGCGCATGGGCTGCGCCTGCAGCCCGGCCCACGTTTGCACCACGCCATGCGGCACATAGCCGTGGCGACGGTAAAAAGGCTCTGCCGTGCGCGTGCTCTCCAGGTCCAGCGTGGTGAGCCCCACATAGCGGGCGTGGGCCTCAACGTGCTGCAGCAACGCACGCCCTACCCCCCGATGCAATGCCTCCGGCACCACGTAGCACAGCGCCAGCGTGGCCTGCGCCCGAAGCGCAAAGCCCACCATCGTTTCGCCCCGGTATGCGCCCCACGCCGCAGCACCCGGCGCGGCCATCCACGCGGCCAAGTTCTCGGGCGTCTTGTTGGCCAGCCACGCTTTCAGGATGGCGGCGTCATTGGCATGGTCGGGCACGCAGCAGTGGGTGATGGACTGGCGGGTGACCGCACAGGCAGCCTCGGCCGCATCTGCCCCCACAGGCATGACGCAAAGGGTTTCGGCGGCAGCGTCGGCGGGCGTCATGCCGATGCGGCCCGCGACAGACCAACCAGCAACACCGCCACCACGGCATAAAACGCTGATCCGGCCATGTACAACCCGGTCGCAGTCACCACGCGTTGACCATCGCGCCGAAACGACAACGCCCCGGCCGGAGCAAACATGCGGGCTTCCTTGTTGCGCGCATCTTCCGTGCGCCAGCGCCCCAGGCTGAGCGCACGCACCAGCAGTGCGCCGGTGGCTATCAGCAGCACATCCACTGCCGACCACAACACCGCAACCACAAGATCAGTCATGGGCATCCCCAGCGAATTGGCGATGTTTGATCGTAGACATGCCGCTCCCAGGGGTGCGGACACAAGCCCCATGTCAGTGCGGGTCTTGGGCTGCGGGATGTTGCTCGCTCCATGCGCGTGCAGCCGCCCAGCCCGGCGGCACGCAGCCCTGCTCCATCACACAAAGGCTGGCGCTGGCCAGCGCATGGCGTAGCGCCTGCCGGTAGGCATCGGCCGTCAGCCCGCCCACGAACTGCGCAAAACTGGCAACCCCGGCAGCCTGCGACTGCCGCAGCAAATGCGCCAGCAGCCCGGCCAGAAAGCTGTCGCCCGCGCCCACGGTGTCCACCACTAGCAGCGGCTGGGCCTCTTTGGCTAAACACTGCGCGCCGTTGCGGTGCAGCAGCCCGGCGCCTTCCGCGCCCAGCGTCAGTGCGAGCAGGTGGGCCTGCGGGTTGGCGGCGAGCAGGTGCTGGGCGCGGGCCAAGGCATCCACACCCGGCACGGCCAGGTGCTCCAGGTCTTCATCACTGGCTTTGATGATGTGGGCATGGGCCAGCGCTGCGTGCACCGTGGTGCGGTAGGCAGCAAGGTCGGGCATGACAGAGGGGCGCAGATTGGCATCGACCACCACGCAGCGGCCTGCAGCGCGCTGGGCGGCCAGCCACGGCAGGTAGATGGCCGTGTCGCGCGCGTCGAGTGCCAGCGCGCCGGTGCAGACCAGCTGCAGCGCGGGCAAGGCGGCGCAGCTACCGCCCAGGCCTGCGGCGGACACGGCACGGTCTGCCACGCCTTCACGGTAGAAGGCGTAGTCGGGGTGCCCATGTGCATCGAGGTTGACCACGGCCAGGGACGTGACCTGCTGCACAGGCTCGGGCTGGGCCAACACCACGCCGTCGGCCACCAACTGCGCCGCCAGCTCACGTCCAAAGCGGTCGCGCGACAAGGGGTTGAGGTACTGCGTGCCCACACCCTGCCGGGCCAGCGCGCGGCACAGGTTGTAGAGCGCGCCGCCCAGGCATGGCAGGTAGCTGCCATCAGGGCGGCGGATGAGGTCGATGAGGGCCTCGCCGGCGATGGCGGCGTGGATGGGCGTCGCAGCGGTAGAGGTGTTGGGTGCAGAAGTCATGGTGGCTTGTTAGGCAGCAGATCAGAACTGCGATTGCAGCGCGGGGTACAGCGCGACAAAGCGGGCATAGCGTTCGGCCAGCAGGGCTTGCTGCGCAGGCTGTGGCACGAAGGTGGCATCAGCGGGCAGGGGTTGGCACCAGTGGGCTTCATCACCACCGCAGGCCATCGCCGCCAGGCGCGCGGCGCCCAAGGCGGCGGCTGCGTGTGCACCCTGCGGGCGTTGCAGTGGAGTGCCCAGCGCACTGGCCAGCAGCTGTGCCCAGGGGTTGCTGCGGGCACCGCCACCAACCAGTGCCAGGGCTGCGCCAACATCACCCGATGCACTGCCCTGCCTGACCCCGGCGGCACGCATGGCATTGAGGCCATCCAGCAGGCCAAAGCCCACGCCCTCCATCACCCCATAGGCCAGGTCGGTAGCTTCGTGCTCAGCGCGCAGGCCCATGAAGACACCGGTAGCAGCCGCGTTGTTGTGCGGGGTGCGCTCGCCGCTCAGGTAGGGCAAAAACAGCGGCGCCTGCGCCTGGCGGGCGGTGCTGAGGGCGCCCACAGCGTCCGACAGTTGCGCCTCGCCGCTGCGCCCCGTGAGCCGCGTGACCCAGCCAAACGCACTGGCTGCGCTGAGCATGACCGACATGTGGTGCCAGCGCTGCGGCAGCGCATGGGCAAAGGCGTGCACGGCACGCTCGGTGGCGGGCGCAAAGGCATCCGTCACGCGAAAGACCACACCCGAGGTGCCCAGCGATACAAAGCCCTGCCCGGCGGTGCGGGCACCCACGCCCACGGCACTGGCGGCGTTGTCGCCCGCGCCAGCAGCCACGACGATATTGCCACCAAGCCCCCAGCGGCCTGCCACATCGCTGCGCAGCGTGCCCGTGGGAGCACTGCCCTCGGCCAGCGCGGGCATGTGCGATGTATCCAGCCCGCAGGCCTGCAGCATTGCCGGGCTCCAGGCGCGAGCCTGCACGTCCAGCCACAGCGTGCCCGATGCGTCAGACATGTCACTCACGGCATCACCGGTGAGCTGCAGGCGCAGCCAGTCCTTGGGTAGCAGCACGGTGCGGATCTGCGCAAACACGGCAGGCTCGTGGGTGCGCAGCCAGAGCAGCTTGGGCGCGGTGAAGCCGGGCATGGCGAGGTTGCCGGTGATCTGGCGTGATGTGGGCACGGCGCCTTCCAGCTGCGCACATTCGGCACTGGCGCGGCCGTCGTTCCACAGGATGGCCGCGCGCAGCACTTGACCCTGCGCGCCCAGCACCACGGCGCCATGCATGTGGCCCGAGAGGCCGATGCCCCGCACCTGCGCCCACGCAGCAGGCACCTGTACGCGCAGCTGCGCCACGGCAAACTCCACTGCCGCCCACCAGTCGGACGGGTGCTGCTCGCTCCAAGTGGGCTGGGGGCGGTGCTGGGGCACGGCCGCATCGGCCGTGGCGACCACGGCTTGCGCGTCGTCCAGCAGCAGGAGCTTGACACCCGAGGTGCCCAAATCGATTCCGAGGTACATGGAGGATGGACCGATGTCAGTGATTCACAGTGAAAGCGCAAGCCCTGCGCAGTGCGTCTGACGGGCTGCAGGCCGGGAGTCCACAAGCAGGGATGCCGCATCCATGAGGCCATCCCTGCTGGACTCAGGAGGTCTTGCCAAACCTTCCGGCGCCCTGCTTGCGGTACTCGCTGGGCGTCATGCCCTTGATGTCCAGAAAGCGGCGGTTGAAGTTGGCCATGTTGTTGAAGCCCACGTCGTACGCGATGTGCGTGATGTAGCGCTCGGTCTCCATCAGTAGCTGGCACGCGCGGTTCACGCGCACCAGGTTCACAAAGTCGGTGAAGGTGTTGCCCGTGGCCCGGCGGAAGAAGCGGGAGAAGCGGCTCTCCGTCATGCCCAGCTCCTGCGCCAGGTCGGCGGCCGACAGCGGCTCGGCCAGGTGGTCGGTGATGCGGCTCACGATGGCGTTGATCTGGTCGAGCTGCGTGTCGTCGTCCTCGCTTTGCAGCTGCGTGCTCGACAGCAGGCGAAAGTCGGTGCAGCGCGCCAGGTCGCTCAAGAACTCGCAGAACGCGCCAAACCGTGCGAGGCCCTGGCGCGCCTTGATGCGGTGCCAGTGCTCTTGCGCCTGCGCCTCCATGCCGAAGAACTCGATGCCGTGGCGTGCGCGCTCCAGCAGGGGCAACACCTCGCGCAGCTCAGGAATGCTTTCGCTGCTGGCGATCAGCGGCGCGTGCGAGAACTGGATCACCAGGTCGCGCAGCGGCACACCGCCTTCGGGCAGGTCCATGCTGATCCAGTTGTGCGGCAGGCGCGGACCGGTCAGCACCAGTTGACCGGGCTGGAACTGCCCGATCCAGTCGCCCACAAACACCTTGCCCGAGGTGGCGGTGATCAGGTGCAGCTCGTACTCGTCGTGGTAGTGCCAGCGCGCCAGCGGCGTGGGAAAACCGTGCGACAGACAACGAATAAACCCCGCCGTCTCGGGCGGCTCGTAGCCCAGCGCGGGCGAGCGCACATAGTCGTGCTCCAGCTCGGGCTTGGTCTGGCGCGGGGCAGTGGGCGTTTTCACGGTCATGGCAGTGGGTGGGCCGAAGTTACACCAGCATCAGGTGCCTGTCCGCTGCGCCACAAAGGCCAGCACGCGGGCATAGGCTTTGCGCAGGGTGTCCACCAGCTCGGGGCGGCTGGCCATCTCGCCCCACAGGGTCGTGTCGGCCGCGAAGGCAGCCACCGGGTCTGTGGCCTCGCAGATGGCGTGGGCCACGGCCGGGGCCATGGCCTGGTCCTGGTAGGTGTAGGGGATCTGCCCGGCATGCCAGCGCTGCAGATAGGCCAGGAACAGTGCGGGCAGCAGGGCCACGCTGTCAAACGACGCATTGCGCGCCAGCTTGTCGCGGATGGTGGGCGCAATCATGCCGGGGATCTTGGAGAACGCGTCCATGGCCACGCGCTGGTTGGTGTCGGCAATGGCTGGGTTGCCAAAGCGGTCCAGCACCACGTCGCGGTAGCGCTCCAGGTCGATGGGGCACGGCAGCAATACGGGAATCGCATCATCGGTCACGTAGTCGTAGGCCATCTGGCGGATGGCGGCGTCGTGCGTGCCTTCGTGGATGTACTGGTAGCCCGCCAGCGTGCCCGCCCAGGCGATGCAGCTGTGGGTGGCGTTGAGCAGGCGGATCTTGGCCTCTTCGTGCGCCTGCACCGACTGCACCATCTCGACGCCAACCTTTTGCCACGCGGGCCGCCCGGCGATGAAGTCGTCTTCGATCACCCACTGGATGAAGCTCTCGCCCATCAGAGCCGCCTTGTCGTCCCAGCCGGTCGCGGCCTTCACGCGCTCAGCCACATCGGACGTGGGGCGCGGCGTGATGCGGTCCACCATGGCGTTGGGACTCGTGGTGTTCTGCTCCACCCAGGTTTTCAGTGGCGCATCGCCCAGCGCGTCGATGAACTGCAGCAGCCCGCTGCGCGAGCGCTCGCCGTTGTGTCGCAGGTTGTCGCAGTTCATCAGCGTCACGGGGCCCGCACCCGCAGCCATGCGCGCGCGCAGGATGCTGACCAGGCCGCCGTAAATGGTGTGGCCCGCTTGGCCTGCCTTGACTGCCGCGAGGTCGGCGCGCAGGTCGGCAAAGGTGGGCCAGTCGAGCTGGTTTTTCGCGTCGAGGTAGTAGCCTGCCTCGGTCACCGTGAAGCTGATGATGCGTGTGGCGGGGTCGGCACCCATGGCAATCAGCGGGGCCAGATCGTTCTGGTAAGGAATCACGCGCTGAATGGACTCGATGACGGTGTAGCTGCTATCGCCCTGGGGCGTGACCGTCTCCAGCGTGTAGCGGCCACCCTGCGCCTGCAGGGCAGCGATGGTGTCGGCCATGTCGGGGCGCAGGTTGCCGCCCGCGATGGCCCACCCCGTGTCACCTTGCTGGCGCAGCTGGTGAACGTAGACGGCCTGGTGGGCACGGTGAAAGGAGCCCAGGCCCAGATGCAGGATGAAATTCATGGTGCGTGACAGCGGGTTTCTAAAGATCAAAATTCGTGGGCATCATCACGACGTCGCGGATGGTCATGCCGCGTGGGCGGGTGAGCATGAACAGCACCACCTCGGCCACTTCAGAGGCCTCGATCAGGCTGCCGCTGGCCTTGGCCTCGGCGAGCTTTTCTGCGGGCCAGTCGGCCAGCAGCGAGGTGATGACAGGCCCGGGCGAGATGGAGCCCACGCGGATGCCGTGCTTGAACACCTGGCGGCGCACGGTCTGCACAAAGCAGTTGACCGCCCACTTGGACGACGCATAGACGGGCTCCCACGGCGTGGGGAAATGCGCGGCCAGCGAGCTGGTCACGACGATGTCCCCCGCGCCGCGCTCGATCATGTGGGGCAGCACGTTGTGCACGTTCTTCATCACCACGTTGACATTGAGCTGCAGCATGCGGTCGATGGCGTCAGGGTCGGCATCGACGAGATCGCCGCCCACATACAGCCCCGCGTTGGCATGAAAGATGTCCAGCGGTCCTGCAATGGCCAACGTGCGCTGCAGCAGGCTGGCGCACTGCCGGGCATCCAGCAGATCGAGCACCAGCGGCGAAGCGCGTTCGCCAATGGCCGCGCAGGCCTTGGCCAGCGCGGCCTCGTCGCGGTCGATCAGCACCACGCGTGCGCCCGCATTGGCCATGGCCTGGGCGCTGGCAAAACCGATGCCAGAAGCCGCGCCAGTGATGGCCGCCACCTTGCCTTGGAGTGGGTATTGCAGGCTCATGACCATCATGCAGCCTGCCGGGCCACCACGCGGCCTTGGGGGTCGAACCAGTGGGCTTGTGAGGCATCGATGTCCAGGCTCACCGCATCGCCCGCGCGCAGGCCTGTGCGGTCGTTCTGGCGGGCCACAAACTGCGCTCCGCCGGGGGTGCTCACATAGATCAGGGTTTCGGCGCCCAGCGCTTCCACCAGGTCCACCTGGCCCGGCACCGGCGTTGCGCCGGTGTTGCGCACCGTGATGTTCTCCGGGCGCAGGCCAATGGCGCCGCCCATCGCGCCTTCCGGCGCCTGCTGCTGCACGGGCGGTGGCAGCTGCGGCAGGGGCACCACGTTCATCTGCGGCGTGCCGATGAACTGGGCCACGAACTGGTTGGCGGGCCGGTCGTACAGCTCTAGGGGCGTGCCCACCTGCTCGATAATGCCGTCGCGCAACACCACCACACGGTCGGCCAGCGTCATGGCCTCGACCTGGTCGTGGGTCACGTAGATGGTGGTGGCGCCCAGGTCGCGGTGCAGCTTGGCGATCTCCACCCGCGTCTGGCCGCGCAGGGCGGCGTCGAGGTTGGACAGCGGCTCGTCGAACAGGAACACCTTGGGCGCGCGCACGATGGCGCGGCCGATGGCTACACGCTGGCGCTGGCCGCCCGACAGCTCCTTGGGCGTGCGCTGCAGGTACTGCGTGAGGTTGAGGATGCGCGCGGCGTTCTGCACCTTCTCATCGATCACCTGTTTGTCCACCTTGGCCAGCTTGAGCGCGAAGCTCATGTTCTCGTACACGCTCATGTGCGGGTACAGCGCATAGCTTTGGAACACCATGGCCAGGTCGCGCTTGCTCGACGGCTGGTCGGTGATGTCGCGGCCGTCCAGCATGAGCGTGCCGCCGTCGATATTTTCGAGCCCTGCGATCAGCCGCAGCAGCGTGGACTTGCCGCAGCCCGAGGGGCCAACGAAGACGATGAACTCGCCCTTCTGGATGGAGAGGTCGATGCCCTTGATGGCGCGGTGTTCGCCAAAGAATTTCTCGATGCCGCGCAGTTGAAGGTAGGCCATGGAATCGGATTCCTGAATGCTTGAAGACAGTGGGATGGAGCGGCGGCTTACTTGACGGCGCCGAAGGTCAGGCCCTGCACGAGCTGCTTCTGGCTGAACCAGCCAAACACCACGATGGGCGCAATGGCCATGAGCGACGCGGCAGACAACTTGGCCCAGAACAGGCCCTCGGGGCTGGAGTACGAAGCGATGAGCGTGGCCAGCGTGCCCGCCTTGGCGGCGCTCAGGTTAAGGCTCCAGAAGGCCTCGTTCCATGACAGCACCAGGCACAAGAGGCCGGTGGACGCGAGCCCGCCCATGCCCAGCGGCAGCAGCACCAGGCGCACCTCTTGCCACAGCGTGGCACCGTCCATGCGCGCGGCCTCCAGGATCTCGCGCGGGATGTCCTTGAAGTGCGAGTACAGCATCCAGACCATGATGGGCAGGTTGGACAGCGCGAACACGATGATCAGCGCAAGCTGTGTGTCGAGCAGGTGGCTCTTTTGCGCCAGTACGTAGATGGGCACCAGCGCGCCCACGGCGGGCATCATCTTGGTGGAGAGCATCCACATCAGGATGTCCTTGGTGTACTTGCCCTTGAAGAAGGCCATAGCATACGCGGCAGGCGCGGCCAGCATGAGCCCCAGCACGGTGGACAGCACGCTGGTGATGACCGAGTTCTTGGCGTACAGCAGGTAGTCGCTGCGCTCTTGCACCTCGTGAAAGTTTTCGAGCGTGGGCGTGAAGACGAACAGTGGCGGCACGGCGATGGCCTGCAGCTCGGTCTTGAACGCGGTGAGAAACAGCCAGGCCAGCGGAAACACCAGCAGCAGGGCCACAGCCCAGGCCGCAGCGGTACGCAGGGCCAACATGCCGAGCGGAAATTGGGAACGGCGTCGTACGGTCATAAAAATGCAAGCCTTACTTGTCGAGGTTCTTGCCGACCATACGGATGAGGAATACGGCCGCAATGTTGGCCAGCACCACCGCAAACAGTGCTCCGGCCGAGGCCACGCCCGCATCAAAGTTGAGCAGCGCCTGCTTGAAGATCAAAAAGGTGACGTTGGTACTTGCATCGCCCGGTCCCCCACCCGTGGTGGTGTAGATCTCGGCAAAGATGCTGAGCAGGAAGATGAGTTCGATCATCACCACCACGGCCACCGAGCGCGCGAGGTGCGGCACGTACAGGTAGCGCAGCTGCTGCAGGTAGTTGGCGCCGTCCATGCGCGAGGCTTCGAGCTGTTCGTGGTTCATGCTCTGCAGCGAGGTCATGAAGATCAGCGTGGCAAAGGGCAGCCATTGCCATGACACCATCACGATGACGGAGAACAGCGGGTAGTCGGTGAGCCAATCGACCGGCTGCGCGCCGAAGAACATCCACACCTGCGCGAGCACGCCGTAGATGGGGTTCATCATCATGTTCTTCCACATCAGCGCGTTCACCGTGGGCATGACGAAGAACGGCGAGATCAGCAGCACCCGGACAATGCCCCGGCCCGCAAACGGCTCGTTGATCAGCAGTGCAATCGCAATGCCAGCCACCACCGTGATGAGGATCACGCTGCCCAGCAGCAGCAGCGTGTTGACCACTGCCGTGCCAAACGAAGGGTCGGTGACGAAATACTCAAAGTTCTCCAGCCCGGCAAAACCGGTCTGGTCCGGCTGCATCAGGTTGTAGCGGATGAGCGAGAAGTAGATCGTCATCACCAGCGGCACGATCATCCACAGGAAGAGCGTGGCCATGGCAGGCGTGAGCAGCAGGCGGGGGAGCAGGCGGCGATTCATGGGAATTCCGGTACAGACTTACATAGCACGACAGGGGCAAGCACTCAGTGGGCGTAGCGAGCGGCCCGAGGTGGGGGTGCTGTACCGCAGCCGTACTCCCGTACGGCGAGGAACACCGCCCCCAGATCGGGCCGCGCAGTAGCCCAATGGGTGCTTGACTACTTGTAGTAGCCGGCCTTCTTCATCTCACGGTCCGCCGTCACCTGGCTGGCCTTGAGCGCGGCGTCCACCGTTGTCTTGCCTGCCAGGGCTGCACTCATCTGCTGCCCCACCGCAATGCCGATGGCCTGGAACTCAGGAATCGCAGCGAACTGCACACCCACATACGGGCTCTTGGGCAAGGTCGAGTCGGTGGGATTGGCCGAGTCGATCGCGGTCTTCTCTGCAGCAGCGAATCGGGCGGCCTTCTGGAACTCGGGCGACGCGTAGGTGCTCTTGCGCGTGCCGGTGGGCACGTTGGCCCAGCCGTTGGTCTTGGCGACCAGCTGGATGTAGTCCTTGCTGGTGGACCAGGTGATGAACTTCTGCGCGGCTTCCACCTTCTTGGACCCTGCGGGGATCGCCAGATTCCACGACCACAGCCAGTTGGCGCCCTTGGGCGTGTTCATGGTGGGCGCCTGGGCAAAGGCCATCTGGTCCGCCACCTTGGACTGTTTGGGGTCTGCCACAAACGACGCGGCGATGGTCGCATCCACCCACATGCCGCACTTGCCCGAGTTGGTCAGCGCCAGAATTTCATTGAAGCTGTTGGCGGACGAGCCGGGAGGGCCGTAGTTCTTGAGCAGGTCGACGTAGAAGGTGATCGCATCCTTCCAGGGCTTGGATTCGAGCTGCGGCTTCCACTGCATGTCGAACCACTGGCCGCCAAAGGTGTTGACCAGCGTGGTCAAAAAGGCCATGTTGTCGCCCCAGCCCGGCTTGCCGCGCAGGCAGATGCCGTACACGCCGTTCTTGGGATCGTGGATCTTGGCGGCCAGGTCCTTGATCTGCGGCCAGGTGGGGCGCTCGGGCACCTGCACGCCGGCCTTGTCGGCCAGGTCCTTGCGGTACATCAGCATGGAGCTTTCGCCATAGAACGGCGCGGCAAACAGCTTGCCGTCGATGGACAGGCCATTGCGCACGGCGGGCAGCAGGTCGTCCACGTCGTAGGCGGCGTCGGTTTTCAGCTCCTGCAGCCAGCCCTTCTTGCCCCAGATGGGCGCCTCGTACATGCCGATCGTCATCACGTCGAACTGCCCGCCCTTGGTGGCGATGTCGGTCGTGACGCGCTGGCGCAGCACGCCCTCTTCCAGCGTCACCCACTTGAGCTTGATGTCGGGGTTGGCCTGCTCGAAGTTCTTGCTGAGCTTCTGCATCTCGATCATGTGGCCGTTGTTCACGGTGGCAATCACGAGTTCGGTCTGCGCATGCGCAGCGGCGCCGCACAGCGATGCCGCCAGGGCAGCAACGGCCAGGGCCAGGCGGGTGTGTGGACGGGTGGAACGGGGCATCGGAACGTCTCCTGCGTAGTTGGTATGGATCTGCCATTCAACGCCAGTCGGATCGCGGCATTGATGGACTGAACGATACCGATGCTCTGATGCTCAGTTGATACTTTGAAAAGGCATACACATACTAAATTTCGCCAGAATCTCAGGATTTATACCTAGATCCATCAATTGGGTATGTGCATTGCGGGCCCGGGCTGCCTGCCTTGGCTCTGAGTAGCCCAGAGCAAATTCCGCGCTGAGGCGCACTTCGTACGTGTCACTGTTCCCAAAACTGGAACAGTCAGTTTGCGACTGCGTAGTTTTTCTCCGAAGACCATCGGCGTACAGTTCAACCCATCGATGAGCCGAACCCGCAAGGCGACTCACCGAACCCGGTTCAGGAATGGCTTTTGACCCGGTTTTTTTGAGCCGCTTCTTTAACTTCAAGGATTTCCATCATGAACAACACCGCACGTTTCCTCTCCATCGCCGCTGTCGCTGCTTTCGCTTCTTTTGGTGCCCAGGCTGACGAAGCCGATGCTTCGCAATTCGCTACCAAGTTCGAAACCAACCGCACCCGCGCTGAAGTGCAAGCCGAAGCCGCTACCGTGGCTCAAACACGCAGCATCGAACCCGCTGGTTCGCGTGTGGTGACTTACAAGTCCACGGCTGACCGCGCTGCCGTGCGTGCCCAGGCTGCTGAAGCCGTGCGCACCGGCAAGATCCCATCGGGCGAAATCAGCGCGATGTAAGAACGCAGAGCTTCCCGGGTGGTGGCCTCGCACCGTTGCTAGACTGGACCCCGGACTCTGAAAGGGCTCCCACTTGGGAGCCCTTTTTGCGTGGGCAACCGGCTCAGGCCACCAGCGTCTTGAACATCACATGGGCATCGACATAGCCCAGCGTGTGGTGCCTGAAGGCCCCGGGCAGCGTGCCCACGATCGCAAAGCCCAGGTGCTGCCACAGCCGCACGGCGCGCACATTGCTGGCCACCACCAGGTTGAACTGCATGGCCCGAAAGCCCATGGCCACAGCCTGCTGCTGCGAGTGCTCGCACATCAACGACGCCACACCCTGCCCCTGCGCAACCGGCGCCACCACATAGCCGCAGTTGCACACATGGGCGCCCTGCCCAGGCTGATTCGGCTTGATGAAGTAGGTGCCCAGAATCTCCCTGCCCGCACCGAGGGCGACAAAGGTTGCTGCAGGCAGCTCTACCCAGGCTTTGTGGATCTCGGCCTCGGTGCTTTCAGGGGCGAAGGCATACGTGTCTCCCGCCTAGAAGGTCGTGCGCAGGATGGGCCATACGGCGGGCCAGTCGGCTGCTTGGAGGGGCCGGATGGTGACGGAAGTGGCAGAAGTTGTCATTGCTAAGACGGACGATGGAGGGTAAGCCCCGCATTCTCCCGCTCCGCATAAAATCCGCCGTCGGCAACGGCCACCCCTTGATGGCGCCGCCCCACCCTGAGTGATCCATCCCATGACCCAGCCTTCTGCCGCTCCGGCAGCCTTTGCCCTGCCTGCCCGCCCTGTGCGCTCCCAGTACGAAGACTTCATGCGCCATGTGTTCACGCACGGCGTGGACAAGTCGGACCGCACCGGCACCGGCACCAAGAGCGTTTTCGGCCACCAGATGCGGTTTGACCTGAAGGAAGGCTTTCCGCTGGTCACGACCAAGAAGGTGCACCTCAAGTCCATCATCCAGGAGCTGCTGTGGTTCCTGACCGGCTCCAGCAACAACAACTGGCTGAAAGAGCGCGGCGTGACCATCTGGGACGAATGGGCACGCGAGGACGGCGACCTGGGCCCCGTGTACGGCGTGCAGTGGCGCAGCTGGCCCACGCCAGACGGCGGGCACATCGACCAGATCAGCGACGTCATCAAGACATTGAAAACCAACCCCGACTCGCGCCGCATCATCGTGAGCGCCTGGAACGTGGCCGAGCTGCACAAGATGGCGCTGATGCCCTGCCACGCGTTCTTCCAGTTCTACGTGACCCCGGCGCAAGAGCCCGGTGGGCGCGGCACGCTCAGCTGCCAGCTGTACCAGCGCAGCGCCGACATCTTTCTATTTCCCGGCCAAAAAATTTCTGTCCAATCTATGGTGGACCAAGGCGCTCAGAGGGTTCTCCACTGACTAATACCCGGGTAATATTTGTTCAGTCGAACAAAAGGAAATGATGTACCCGGATGTCAAAACTGGTAGCAACCGAGCTGCTTGAAGACTTGGTAAGGAAGTCCAAGTTTGAGGTGTACCACCGCAGGACATCTCCCAAGGCTCCGGCAGAGCCCTCTGTCTACTATCGGACCAAGCATGCTAGTGTCAGGCCCATCACTGGGTCCCGGGTTCACTTCCCAAACTACCTTCTGCAGTGTTTCCCACCTGAAACCGTAGAGGCTCAGCTGTGATTCTTCATTTTTGGACGGATGGGGATATCGAGCAGCACACGTTCTTCGACGACCTGGAGCGCATTGTTGAACTACCGACTGCGTTCCTGAAATTAAAAGCAGGTCGGCTAGCAACGGCGTCCCGGCCGCTGTACGCGCGGCGCATTCGGGAGCTCTGTCAGTACCTCGAGCACCACCCCGTGTTTGGCCAGGTGCGCGTAGACGTGGCCATCGGGCAGCTCTCACTGTTCGTGATTGAAGACTTCTACCGAGACCTAGAGCGGCGTGGCCTGAGCAGCAGCACAGTGCGAGGGTATGAAATTACGGTGCGTGAGTTCTGCAAGTGGCTGGCCAGCAGTCATTCGGGGTACACACTGAAGCAGAACCTCTACGAAGGTCAAACCTTTCTCACCAAGAAGCCATCAACCCGACTGCCCAGCCTAACCGACGTTAACAGGGTCATCAAGCTCTTGAGGGCGATGAACTTCGAGGAGCACCGGCTTGTCGGCCACTTCATGTACGACACAGGCCTGCGCATCTCTGAGGTACCGAGAGTCATGAAATCGGATATCCCCGACCCGATGCTTTATCCGCGGGACGCCATGTATTTCCCGCTTTTCGTCTCGGGCTCGAAAGGGAGAGGTGACCAATTCAAGCCTCGGGCCACCATCATCACCAGAGCGATGCTCTCCCGGATTCACAAATACCATAACAGCAAGCAGTACTTGATGCACTACCGGCAACATGCTTGCCGCTCGCTCAACCAGCACACCAACGACTATCCAGCGTTCTTGAACACAGAGGGCAATCCCATCAACAAGGATGCAATCGAGAACTTCATACGCGACGCCTCCCTCCGGGGTGATGTGAAGGTCTCAGGCCACCTCTTGCGGCACGGCACGGCGTACTCTGTGCTTCGCTCTGAGCATGGCAAGTCGATGCTCGACAACCTCATCGTTGCCCAGAAGATTTTGGGGCACGCAGACCTTAGCACCACGGAAATCTACACGCGCGTGCCAGCAGCCGCGCTCGTCCGTAGCTCTATTGGAGCTAGCAACGACCCCGTCATCTTTCGCTTCGAAGAAGCTCAGCTCATCTTCGACGAGACCTATATGCCAAGCCACGCCCACAGAAGAAAGCGTCGCGGAATCGGAGACCCGCATGTCCGGAATCCTTACCCCTGAAAAATCGCTTCCTGTTGACCTCAGGGAACACTACAAGCTACCAGAGCCGACCAACCAGGCTCCCTTTGCGCAAGTAGAGTGGATTTTCGACCGTGTCAGGTCAACAAAGACCAAAAGGTCTACACAGCTCAATTACGTGAATGGGAAGAACTTCTTTATTGAGCATGTCAAGGCTCTTGGGTTCGAGGGTCCCTATTACTTGAAGAATGAGTGGGATGCTCTGGCACTGCTCCGATTCCGACAACAACTCGACAAGCGGATTGACGAAGGGGAGTTGCAGTACACCTCATTTAGCTTGGTCGGTCTCTTTAGTGCGCTGCGTTACGTCATGAATTACGCCTCAACGCGCGGCCTAGCCGGGTGTGACCGCATACTAGACGTCACATATGGGTCAGGCGTCCCAGAAACAAACGCACAAGTGGCATATAGCGACTCTGAGTTGACGCAAATACTTGATGCGGTCGGTGGCGAGCTGACGACGTCAAGAAGAATCTTAAGAGGATATGTCCCACAAAAAGCCGGCCAGGGACGAGACCCTCGCATCACACCACGCAAGGGAGAGCAGGAAGGTTTCGGATTCGCAGTGGAGGCCAACATGCGTTGGTACTTCGAACATGTGCTCAACTGTGTTCCAGCTATCTTCAACGAAGAGGGAAAGCGGCTGCACAAAAGATTTTTGAGCAATGCGACGAACGTGCACGGTGGCCTGGTCGAGCTTTACCGCCGTTGGGGGGTTTCGTCCTTTTTTGATTTTGATTTGTTGATGCCGCATGTCGTCAACTTGGCGTACTTAACCGGACTGAACCCGGGCTCTCTTGCGGCACTCGCAGTGGATGGCTATGGAGAGTCGCACCCGGCTACCGGTAGACCGTACCTTCGGTACATCAAAGACAAGGTACAAAAGGAACTGGAACTTTACCTTGACTTGCTGGACAAGGAAGGGGACGTTGCTTCCATTGATGACCGCATCCTGCAGGAAACGACCGAACGGTTCCTGCCACGAAAGCAAGCCACGCAGATTGCTCGAACTATTGAGCTCATCCTCAAAGCTACCGAACCATTGCGTAGTCAACTCCCGGATAAACACCCGCTGAAAACGCGGCTTTTCATCTACGGTTCGCGCGGACCACATACCTTCGGAAAACCGCTGGGCATTAACTCGAAAAAGACCAGCCGTTGGTGCGCGCAAATCGTCCAACGGTATGGTTTGTTGGATGAGTCAGGAGACTCATTGAGATTCAACATCGTGCGATTTCGGTCCACTAAGCTCACGGAACTTGCGCTTCAAGGTCGTGACCTGCTTGAAATTCAACTCGTCGCCGCGCATAAGAACGTACGTACCACTATAGGCTATCTCTCTCGCAAAAAGCTCGAGGTAGAAGCCCGTAAAGTAGTGCGCGATGCCCTGGTGACCATCCATAACAACCGCAAAGAATTCGCCTACCAAGACACCGGCTTAGGCGCCAAGGGCGCCACATCGGAGGAGCAACCTGTACTTCTATATCGCGGATTAGTCTCGGACTGCAAGAATCCGTTTGACCCGCCACAGCGCGTACGTGCCTCGTCGAGCTATGTGCCGGGCCGAGGGTGCAGCAGATTCAACATGTGTATTTTTTGCAAAAATGTCATTATCTTCCGTCGAAACCTGCCGACACTTGCGGCTTACCTCGACCAGATAAACGCAGCTTTGGAGAACAACGTTCATAGCCTTCCCAGCGCAGGATTCTATGAGGATACGAAGGCTGTCATCGAGAACATTTTAAACCCAGAAAATAGTGAATTTTCCAGGGAGGACATCCTCTGGGCAAAACAAGAAGCTGCGAATCTTAATCCGCTGGTGGATAACGCGGTCTATCGTGGAGTGGCTTGATGATGGAAAAGGCAAAAAAACAAATACTCTCCATTGAAAAAATCGCTCTCGACAATTTTCCACCCAGCGATTTGAGGATATCTGGCGCATCGCTCTATGGCGACATGACGTGGGATTTTCGGGATGGTGAAAAGGCCCGCTTACGTGGTCTGACCGATGCTAAGTTAATAATTGAATGGGATGCATATTTGGAAGGCCAAGCATTTGACAGGTATCGCCAACGCGATTTTTTTGTCAAGAGCCATCTGGACGCTCGTATTAGTAGAGGCGTCCTAGAGGATATCCGCACTCTTTGCTTTATGCAGTTGGAATTCCCCGGAGTTTTTAAGTCTCGTGGACGGCAGATTCAGCGAAGCAAGCCACAAACTGTGGTGAGAATGGCGAGAGCCCTGGTGGTCCTCGCATCTGTAATCGACGAGGTTCGTAAAAAGCGGATTTTAGCGGCGGCACCGAATATGCTCCTCCGCCCGCTCCAATCAATGTCAGAAGTTAATTTCCAAGACTTGAGCAACGCGGTTCTAGCCTATCCATTTGCCGACGGGACTGCTATTGAGCAGAGTCTCAAGTTGTTCGCCTCACCGGTTTTACGAGGAAAGTTCCATGGGGCATCAGTCCAGTGGACCCTTGGCGATATCGAAAATCTAGTATTCCCCCGACCAACTCCCCGCGATGAACAAAAAGTCATGCCGGACGCATTGTTCCGACTGTTGAGTAATAGCGCAAGTGAGGACGTTGCTTTTTTCGCTGATGCGTTGAAGTGGCAACGGTACGACAAGACCACTCCGGTAAATCCGTCTTCCATGCTTCCGGTTGGGATAAACCTGGCTCAAGCTTGGGAGGACTACGTGCAAATTCGATTGAGCGACCGCGAGTACGCTGCGCAGTTGGGCAAAAGAGCCTCAAAGGCGATTACCCGCCGAAAGGCATTCGTACGAGCCTACGGGGTGACCTCAAGTACCTTCTATTCGTACATCCAGCGGCTCCAACGCGCATGCATGACTCTTCTGGGTTTGTACACCGGCGGAAGGTTTTCGGACTTCACCTCGTTTGTCTCCGGATGCATTCAGGAAAAGTATGGAATGCCAATGCTTGTTGGCACGCAGGCAAAGCACCAAGCCTTAGGCGCACCTGAGAACAACGATATTTGGCCGGCAATTCCTGTCTTACGTGACGTCGTGAAGTGCTTGGACGAACTCTCCCGCGCTACACACAACCCTTATCTCATTTCCAGCAGCTATACAGTCCCCATTGGGGATATGCCTCAGCCCTTGACCCTCACAGGCTTCAGAGGTGCACTTAACGGGTTTCTTCGAATGGTCGATGTCGAGGAGCGTTGGAAGGACTGGCGCATCAACCCACACCAACTCCGCCACACGTTGGCGCACAAGTTGGCTCAAGCGGATGTCGGAGTTGTCTACCTCTCATATCAACTCAAGCATCTCTACACGGCCTTAGCAGCCTTACCCGCAGACACGACTCTGGGGTATGGAAACATTGCTGACCAGAAGATGGCACGGGCGATTGCGGTCAAGGACCTTTCTAGAGAAGCGGCGAACGCACTGTTCAATCCCGACTCCCCTATCGCGGGAGGCGGAGCGGAAGAGTTCCGCCAGCGACGCAAGGTCTACTTCGACGGCCGAGTCGCTGAGGGTTGGACGAGAGACGAAATCATCGACCAGTTGGCAGCCTGCGGGTCGCCCTTTGTGAACGTGGGCCCAGGATACTGTGGTGGCGTGCGGGAGGAAATTTTGGCGGACGGGAAGAAGCACCCACCTCCTTGCATTGGAAATCTGCAGTGCAATACCGGAGATTGCAACAACGCCGTTGTCACGCAGATTCACGCTTCACAGTGGAAAGACATCGTCGTGAAGAACAAGGAGCTTGCCTCGGACCCGCGGCTTACACATGCGACCGAGAACTTTGAGGCTGCTATCGCTACCGGCGAACGCGTGCTGCGAGACCTCGGCATAGACCCGGCCACGTTATGACTGATAGGTCACTTCCAGATGCGCTGGTGGAAAAGAACGCACGCGATTTTGACGCAATGACGCAGGCTATCGACGAAGCGCTCAGGAAAATCGAGCGTGACCGCCGCATCAAACCTTCCCAGGCAACATTGGCCAAGCTTGCTAACTGTACCCGCGGAACCCTCAATAATCGGGGTTGGCCGCTGGCCAGATTACTTGACATCAAACGAGAGAGAGAGCGGAATCGGGCGGCAGAGAAGTCAGTCGAGCCGAAGTCCTGCGCATCAAAAGTTGAATCGGAAATAGATAAGCTCAAGAACCAGTTGCAGCTCAGCCGAACTGAGAACTCCAGACTGCATGCGAAGAATGAACAGCTTGGAAAGGACCTCCAGCAGGCTAAGGACCTACTCGCCGAGGTGACCCGGCTCACCAGCAACACTCGACAGGACTCCACTCCATCACAGCCCAACCATTCACCGGCCACGGTGGTGCCGCTCCGGAAGAGAGTGGTGGCGAAGACGGATACGGGACCGCACCAAAAGTAGCGCTGGCAACGCGCGTCAGGACACCAAAGACATGCGCCCCCCGATGGACCGCATGTCACGAATAACCGGGCCTCGCATCAAACGGCGATAGGAGCCTTAATCCCTGGGTCAGGGTCATAACCTTCAATATGAAAATCCTCAAATCGGTAGTCGTAAATCGATTCTGGCTTGCGAACAATGCTAAGCCGAGGTAATTTTTTTGGCGACCGAGTGAGCTGTAGCTGGATTTGCTCCATATGGTTTGCGTAAGCGTGGAGGTCGCCAATGCTAACCACAATCTCGTGCGGTATCAAATCGCATTGTTGAGCCAACATGTGCGTCAAGAGCGCCAATGAGGCAATATTGTAGGGCAGGCCCAAAAAACTATCTGAACTTCTGATGTATAACTGAGAAGATAGTTTTCCGTTTGCGACGTAAAACTGGTACAAAAGGTGGCATGGCGGTAGAGCCATAAGACCATTTTTTGCATTCTGAACGGGACTCTTAGACTCATCAGGTAAGTATTCAGGATTCCAACCATGGAATAAAATCCGACGACTGTTTGGATTAGTCTTCAACGTGTTGACGACGTAGTCAATTTGATTGATGGTGTCGCCATTCTTGGTTGGCCATGCCGTCCACTGTTTTCCATAAACCGGGCCCAGTTCCCCTTCAGGCGTGGCCCATTCATCCCAGATGGAAACACCGTGCTCATTAAGCCATGCGATATTCGTGTTGCCACTGAGAAACCAAATCAGCTCATTCGCGATGCTTTTGAAATGGAGCTTTTTTGTCGTCAAAAGCGGAAATCCGCTCGCTAGGTTATGGCGAATTTGCCGACCAAAAACCGAAGTCGTTCCGGTTCCTGTGCGGTCACCTTTGACCTCACCATTTTGAAGAATATCTTTCAGCAACTCCAAGTATTGCTTCATACATACACCAATCTACGCAGTTATTGTGTCCTTCAGACGCCAAGCGCCGGGCCGGAGGCGTCTGAAGTTGAGGTGAGTCAGAGGTTATCCCTCAAGCCCCTCCAGGCGAGTCAATGCCCTGGGACCAAGGTGGTATTTTGCGGTACGAGCGCAGACGCCATGGGCACAGGGGCATCAAACAGAAGTAAAGGAAGCGCTTTTATCAAGCCAAACAAAGTCCTCGGCACGTCGGCATGGGTGTGCTGAGTAAGCGTTCAGTCTTGCGTGCTTGCCTCGCCCACGACTGTCGCGGGGGCGTTCATCCCGAACCGCGCAAGAGCTCTGCGCATGTAACCGTTACCCAGCTTTCCAGCCAGGTAGCCATCTTCCAACAAACCTCCCTTGATGTTTCCATCAGTGAACGCAGCGAGGTCACCGGCGTCGCCTTGCTGTCGCGCCAGCTCCACCAGAGACAAGTACTCTGCCTTCTCTTCCTTGCTCAACTTCTGGATGAGCGCCAAGCCTGCGTCTGCGGCCGGGGTAGACATCTGCATCCTGTCCATCATGTCTTCATACGTGACCAGCCCTCCCCCTCTGCAAGCCTTGCGTCGTTCGGCCTGCACGGCGTCATCCGCGTCGACAAGTTCCTGCAGGCGCGAGTTGCTGATGTACTGAAGCTTCAGCTCCACATCTGCGTCCACGGTAGTGCTCAACAGCCGTACAGCGCGCATCAGAGACCAGCCAGGCTTTGACGCCTCCTCAGCTTCGATGCGCCGCACAAGCTCTTCGAATCGGGCGCGCAGGACATCTCGCCCCAACGAAATTCCGGTTCCGTTGTAGTCGTCGATGAGATTGAACAGGCCCCCAGTGGGTGCAATCACAAAAGTCGTGCTTTCGAAGTACCGGTGGCACAACCTACCGAGGCCGCGACTTCGAGATTCATCAGCTTCGCTGTCATCTTCGATGTAATCGTGCGAATTGAGTTGCCGTACTAGTTCCATCCCGCGGTGGCTGTACTGACTGTCTACCCCGAGCGGCTCAACATCTGAAGTCTCCAGAACGACGTAACCGTACTTGGGTCCAAAAGAGAAGCGCTCCAAGGTGAGGCGCTTTGGCTTGACTACGGCAACAAAGGACTCGCTAAAGTACAGAGAAAGCATCTCGCCGCTTTCACAGGTTGAGACCCTTTCGACGGTGAGTCCCCCGCCATCCGCGAAAAACAGATGGTTCAGTCCTCGGCGCCGGGAGAGAAGGCCCAGCACGTTCGCAATCTCCGAAACGTCTGTCCATTCCACCCGGGCTGGACCGGCGACCCGGATGGCTTGGACCTCCGCAGCACCCCATTGCAGGGTGTTGGCTCGCTGGAAGTCGCTCTGAACCTCCATCACTTCCCTCAACGCATCTGCGAACTCCCTGGCCGTAGGTCGCGCAGCGGGAGCGGCACTCGTGGCGCGCTCAAGCAAAGTGTCGAGAGGCTCAACCACGAAATCTTTTGACTCAACGTGATGAATAAGTCCCTCGATACCATTCGGCTCATAGGGGCCACCAAACACCACTTTTTGATTCGCCAGGATGGCCCACACGGTCTTCGCGAAGCTGTAGACGTCGGCCAACTTGGCATCAGCACCCGAGGTGTTGCGCATCATCTCGGGAGCCATGTAGCCAGCCGGGCCCATTGGTTCGCTGTCCTCCGTGATACCCGACCGCTCCGGAAACGCAGCTATTCCGAAGTCGCCAAATCGGTAGGTGCCCTCCAGAAGAAACAGATTTTCAGGCTTGATATCCCGATGCGCGACCTCCTGCTCATGAAGCTCTGCAAGGCCCTCGGCAAGCTCCAAGAGCGCCTCAAGCCGAAAATCCCAATCCTGTCCTTTCAGGGCATCTCTGAGGGTGGAAGCACGCGGCATGACATACCAGGGGATATCCGAAGTCCCGATAGCATCAGGAAGGCTGTGCTCCAAGATAGGCACCACGCGAGGGGAATCCTTGAGGCGGCCAGTAACCACCAAAACTTCATCTTTGAAGCGTGTGTACCGCTTCGAATCGATGTTGAGGAGAAACTTCACAGCCACAGGTCCATGGTCGCTGCTCGTGCCACTCAGCACCCTTCCGTTACCGCCCTCTCCTAGTTGCTCCTTCCCGAACACTACGTTTGGGCATTCCCTTTGAAGGTCTTCCTTTTTCGCTGACCGCAACCCCATAACCTAGCTCCCTATCGGCTACACATCGTTGGATTTCTTACCTCACCCGCTCGCGTGCCCGGACTCAGACCGCTGGCAAGCGCGGCCGATAGGATACGCGCCCCGCCTACCTGTTGCCCGGCATGAAGCGCCACCACACCATAAGGCGGTCACTCTTGCCGTTAGCCGGGCTTCTGCGTATTGAAGGCACAGGTTGGAAGCAACCAGACGCCAGATGCTGCCAGCGCAGTCACCCCGCCATCGACCCATACGCTACCTGCTCAAGTGAGATGCCGGCGTACTGCAGAAACTCAAGAAAAAGCTTCTTGCCTTGGTTTGCCGAGGTGTTCAACTGGTCTGCGCTCAACTGTTGCAGCAAATCCAAGCGAGCCGCTCCGTCCATGCGGTCGTATGACGAAACGTACATGAACTTTGGCAGCCGGCAACTGGGCCACTTTGCCCCTCAGGGCCCAAAACACCGCTGATTTGCCCAACTTCGACAATGATTTGAGAACTGAAACGAGCTCACCCCCAACAAATCGAGAACTAGAGAACTAGGCTCTAACGGCAACGAGTTGCCTTCGCCCGTCCCCATCGCCGGCGACAGTCCCACCACGTTCATCCAGAAGCCACTTCTGCGCTGACTCCTTAAATAGCAACGCCCCCGTGTTGACCTCCTCTCCTTTGCCAGGAAGCCACACCTCGCTGACGTCCGTCAGTTCCCAGCCTCCGGCCTCGGGCGTGGGCCTCATCCACTGGAGACCAACGACGCTAGCGCCCTCCAGCCCTTCGAGCAGCCCACGCAGCGTGCTGGTCCACGACACTAACGTTGTCTGATAAATCGTGGACTTCTCTTGCTCATGGGCCGTTGTCAAAACAAACCAAGCCGCCCCAGTCGACAACGAGACTGCCTGAAGACAGGACCCACCTTTAGGCAACAGACTTTTCGGCACCGGCACTTCCATGTGCGGTGAAGTCATGAACATACGTGCTCCGCTTGAACGTTTAATACCCAATTGTGACTTAAAAGCGGCTGACTTAAAAGCGGCATCCTCAGAGACTTGGCACCCGTGTCCACCACGTCGCCGAAACCGCCAGCTCACCCGCACACCGCTCGCGCACTCCTTGCCGAGAACGTGGTGCGCCTGCGCGCTGAACGCGGAATAAGCCAGGAAGCGCTCGCACTCGAAGCGGGCCTACATCGCACCTTCGTCGCTCACGTTGAACGCCAAGCGCGAAACATCTCTCTCGACAATATCGAGCGCCTTGCCATAGCGCTCAACGTTTCTGTGGGCGAGCTTCTTCGTCTGCCGGGCCCGGCTCATTCCTGAGACGCTTCACCCTCGCAGCGGTCTTCTTCGAGCCGCGAGCAGCAACCTGCCCTTCCGATGCTTTTTTCAGTGCACGCCGGCGCGTCGCCTTCGCTAGTTCCGCGTTGTACGAGTCGACAGCGTCGTCAGATAAGTCAAGATTGACATGAACGGCCATGCGCTCTAGCAGACTCAGCACCATGCCCATCCGGACCGTGTCTTTGCCGTTTTCCAGGTCTGTCATGAACTGCTTGCTCACGCCAGCAATAAGAGCGAAGTCGTCGATGCGGATGCCCGCACGCTTACGCATCGTGCGAATCGCAACGCCTGCTTCTTGGACAGAAGAGATAGGTACGAGCATGAATATTCCTACGGATGCAGGAATATCACCTCAAGTTATTCAGTTCGTCAAGAAAATTCCTTGCTTCGTAGGAATTTCTATCCCATGGACCAACCCGCGTTTCAGATTTCCTATGATGCCAGGAACATACTTCACACCGGCTCCGCCAAAAGCTCCCGCCCAGCCCCTTGGAGCGGATAAGCCACGCTTGACTTAAACAACCAATGCCCTTCCGCCTCGCTCTCGCATCGACTCGTTCACACGTAGCCCTTCTCATTGCACTGACGCTGGCCGCCATCAGCCTTCCCTGCATCGCCTGGGCACGCGCCCCTCAGTTCGACAGCTCAGCACTACTAACGCCACAACCCACCAGTTTTGCGCAGTGCCCGCAGTTCTTTGCTAACGGCAAACCGCCAGCCATCGCACCCCGGCCACTGCTCCGAGAGCTCTGCTACGAAGCGTTTGCGGTGCTGCACAGTGGCACGAGCAAGACTCCAGTTTTTGTGGCGCAGCGGCTCAACCGCCAGAGCATCGAAGACGCTGACGAAAAACGGGCGAAGCGATTCTTTGCTGATGCCCGGCTTCCCCGCGGTGAACGAGCTGAGTTGGAAGACTACAAGAACTCTGGCTACAGCCGTGGCCATATGGCACCTGCAGGAGACATGTCCACACCAACAGCGATGGTCCAAAGCTTCAGTTTGGCCAACGTCGTACCTCAAAACGCGCAACACAACAGCGGTGCGTGGTCCAAAATTGAACAGGACACTCGACACTATGTGCGTCGTGCGAAGGGGGACGTGTTCGTCATAACAGGGCCTGTGTTCGCCGAGGACTCGCCTCAAATTGGCGCAAATCGGGTCAGAGTGCCGGCATATTTGTACAAGCTCGTTTACGACGCATCAACTCAACGGGCTTGGGCCCACTGGCAACAGAACCGAGAGGGTGAGATGGTGGGCCGCCCTATCAGCTACAGCGAGCTGGTAAAGCGAACCGGCGTGGAGTTTTTGTCAGGAATCTCCGTGCAGCACTGAGCGAACGACTGGGGACAAGTTGTCGCCTATGTCTCGCGCCTACGGCGCACTCTCGAGTGATGAAGTCCGAAAATTTCCGCTTGTGAAATTTTGTAAGCCGTTTTTATAATCGACACAGTCACGACGACTACCGGACGAGCTCTCTGCAGCTCTGATGGCTTAGCGAGTCAGTACTCGCAGCTCGACACTAATGTGCGTTCGAGCAAGCAGCAAATAGCTGCCTTCCGCCCCAGCGTGAAGAACCAGGCAACGTGTCCCATTGCGGCCGTTGGACAAGTGTGCCCACATCCTGTCTGGTTCTTTCACAAATCGCGCACAGCAAATCAACGGCATCCCTGCTAGTACCAGACCCGGCTGCTCTGCTGTACACCAACTCTGAAGCACGACGACCGTGCGAGTCAGGCCTGAATGTCGTCGGCTAGGCACGCGACTTTGCTGGGAGCTAGATGGCCGCGCAAGCGTGCCTCTCCCCGATAGCACCCTCATCCCTAGACAGGTCCGCTGACCTTGTGCTCGGGGCGCCTTTGCAAACACCACTTCAAATATCAACGTCCTGGATTGGCCCAGGCGCTTACGGCCGCTATGGCCAAAAGGAAAACAAAATGAATCCCAAAACTCATCACATCTCGAACACCAACTCGACCAAAGCACTTCAACTCGCAGCCACAGCGAAAAGCAATGCATTGATGTACGCCGTACTTGCCACGGCCATATCCCGCGATGAGGACGTCGAAGCCATGTGCCAAAGCGTTGGAATGCGATACGGACAGTTTCGTCTGCTTGCCGTAGGTGACCACGAAGCAGCGTCGCAGTTGCCAGAGTTCTACAGAGGTTGTGCTGCATACATAGGCTGTTCAGCACTCACGGCAGAAATCCTCGCAGGCGCTCTTCGCGTTGATGACGTGACAGACGGGGAGCCCGACAGCGAAGAGATTTGGCGGAAAGCTAGCAAGGCGGCGGACAAACTTGCAATCTGGGCTCTTCAGGTAATCGCAGAATCTGAGCCCTCGATGCAGACGTACCAAATAACCTTGGCTCTGTCACCTAATCGTGTTGGTGGCTAAGCTGCGGAGCCATGCGCCGTCGTGATATCCAGCGGTTTGTGGACGCTTTGAAAGCTCCCACGACGATTAGCTCAAGAGCTTGAGACCTGAAATTCCCGTAGCACCTTCTCGAGCTCGGGGGATGCGATTTGGTCCAATCTCCGAATGGCCCCCTCCAGGTACGCCATGTCCTTTTGAGACGCGCCGAAATTCTCGAAAAACGGCTTCCACGCACGAGCCACCAGCCACACCTCGTGCAGCGCCTTCAGCGCTTCCACCCGTCTCGAAAAGTACACAGCCCAGTGAGTCATCAGGTTGTCCAAGGTGGCTAGCCTGCCCCTTTCCCCAACCTCCAAGTGCAGCATCCGTTCCTGGGCGACAACGCTCATGGGGAGCACGTCATAGAGCGGGCTGAGGGTCCATCCTTTGGCTGCGACCTGGTACAGGAATCCGTGATTGCGCAAGTGGTCATCCGTGTTGGTGACGAAGATGTTGAGCGCCTGCCGCTTGAACAGCTCACGCAAGTCACGCGCGAGGTACCTGGGGAGCGCGCGGGCACGCATTTGCTCTGCCAGGGCCTTGTAGGAGCTACGTATTGCTTCATGCTCATCGACGCCCATGAGAGTGAGTGCCGAGCAAAAGCCTATGCGGCCCTCGATAGCCTGCAGGCCTCCAGGCCCCTCCAACGGCTCCCAACTTTCTTTGACGGGGTCCGGGACGACCCCAGGCTCTGCCCAGTAGCGGTCGAATCGCCGGATGAACAGCACCTTGACATCGCCTACCTGCTTGACCTCCACGGGAGGCACACGAAGCCCCGCGGCACGCGCAAGCTCCAATGCGCCCGCTTCGAGGACTGCGTTACAGGCGCGGTCTGACTTGGATGGGAACTTGGCGAGCCAGAGAACACCGTCATCGGTGCGCACGGACGCCTTAGGGCGCGCGCCGCCGGCGCTTCCAAGGCTTCCAAAGTAGACGGCGAGGTCCTCCCCGACGTGTTCCTCATTTTCGATGCGGTCCGCTGCCTCCATAAGGCGCGCCAGGTCCATCTCGGCGGACACCGGTGCCGTAGCCTCGGAGTCCCGCGCGAGGCGCACATCCAAGGCGCCCACCCGGTCGGAGCCCGCCTCCAGGAGATAGGCCACCTCCGGCAGCTTGTTGGTCGCCACCCTGAGCTTGTTCTCAATGACCCTACGCCCCCAGGCATCGGGGGCCGCGTCGCGGATACCCCCGAACTCCGTGAGTCCAGCCAAGACAAAGCGCTTGGCTCCACCTTCCTCATCCTTCAGTGGCAAGGCGACGGGGTCCACCTCGACGGCATAGGGGCGCTGCACGTAGCGCTTGCCGTAGACGAAAACAGGCTGCGCGGTGTTTGCGCCTTCCAGCGAACCCGCTGGCACGAAGTCAGTGCCATGCTCATCCGCCACATGTGCGAACACGAAAACGTCACTGGGTGGACGGGCATAGGGGTTCCAGTCAGAAGTCATAGGGGTCCTTTTCAGCCTTGCGCTTCGCGGTCATTTCGGTAGGTTGCCCAGCATCAGACCTGAAGGTCGCCTTGGACCCGCTTTTGACACCCAAAGTGGAGCCCTCGACCTTGCGTCCAGCGCTTGCATTTGACTTGTAGACGCGCTGGACGCGGGGGGCTTCATTGAAGACACGCACGGCGGCCGACTTGCCTGTCAGCAAGCCAGCCAAGGTCAGCTCGGGCTCCACGGCATGCAAGTAGCGCAGGACCTGCGAGAGCGTGCGGCTTTCGTCCCCCTGCTCCAGCAGTACCGCAGTGGACCGAGAAACACCTGCGCGCGCTGCCGCCTCACTCTGGGTCATGCCGCGCGCAATGCGCAGTGTGCGGAGCTGGGTGCCAATCTGCTCTGCCTCTTTCTGGCGGACTTCAGGCGTGCGGAGTGATTCGTCATACTTCATGGACTTCCCGTAGAGATGGAACCCGTTGCTGCAAGGCGGCAGTAACCGGCGGGACTGTGACGTGGCGCAGCTGGCTGCGTCTGCAATCGCAGTCCTTGTCGTGCATAAGGACTGCGATTACGGTCATTTTCTCACTGAATCCAGTGGCAGTCAAGGCGGGTCCAGTGCCTGCGATGTCGCTAATCACAGTCACTGCACCTGGCAAAGACTGCGATTGGCGACGTAACGTCCATTGCCTACAGGGTTCCACTCAAGGCCACCAACACCATTAGGTGACAGAGCTAATACCTTTCGGCACCGCTCCACTCGCACGTCAATCTTGAGCTTTTCGGCTTGGCAGCTGAGTTGTTACCATCTGCCAAGTCTGGTGGCAAAACACCCACAGATGTTTGATAAAGGGGCGCATCGTGAACTTCCACACCTTCACCAGCCGCGAATTCAATCAAGACGTGTCTGCTGCAAAGAAGGCCGCGCTGGACGGGGGCAAGCCGGTCCATGTGCTGCTGAGCATTGACGAGTATCTGCGCCTGACCAACAAGGGCGCTTCAATCGTTGAGCTGCTGAGCATGCCTGCGGCGGCTGCCATCGAGTTCGAGCCGCCCAAGGCCAGCTTGAGGTCCAAGCCGGCGGACTTTTGCTGATGTGCATTCTCGGCACCAACGTCGCCAGTGAGCTGCACAATCCATGTACTTAGCAACGCCGGAATAAAGAGTAGCCATAGAGATAGGCGCTCAAAGCGATTTCCGCCAGGCCACGACCAACCCGGTTTAGTCGCGGCCGGAAAAGGGAAAGTCCCGCCTTTTGAGCAAGGCTCAGTCCTCTGACCTGCGTGAGGCCTCTCGTTTTCAATACGTTTCGGTGACAGCGCCTAATTCTTTTGGATGAAATTTGATTGAAAAACTTGAACGCTTGATTGAGCGGTCGTTCGACCTTCACGAGTCAATTTATGGACATGTAGAGTCGCTGGAGCCAGCCCCACTCCCGCGGGCTGACATCGCGTTCGATGCAGGGCTGTTAGCGCTTGAGCATGCGACCGCCGCACTTGAACTGATTGACAGTGGGCGTGTCAGTTCCGCGTTTGCTTTGATGCGACCTCAATTTGAAAGCTTGGTTCGAGGCATATGGCTGGCACATGCTGCAAGCGATTTGTGGGTAGAAAAGCTCTCGCAGCCATTAACGCTTGCTGCTCAGCGCCAAGCGAATGAAGGACCGATGCTCGCTGAAATGCTGAAGCAACTTGAGACTTGCCCCGATGCGCCAGCTCACATCGTCGGACAGCTCAAAGAGTACCGTGACGTGTCTTGGAAGGTACTGAACAGCTTCAATCACGGCGGTATTCACCCATTGAGCAGGAGTATCAGCGGATACCCGCCCAAGCTGCTCTACGACGCATTGAGAAATTCAAATGCAGTGCTCGCCCTGACAACGCAACTCTTGTCCATCATGTCGGGAGACGAAACCAAAATGGAACCGGTAAGACGCATCCATTTAGAGTTCGTGGACTGCTTGCCCATCATTCACGGCTCCTCCCGTTAACACGCTGCGCGAACACTATCCAAAGCGAGCCATGTTGGGCTGTGCTGCGGTACGAAAGCTCACTCAAGGCGCGTTTGCAGAAGGTCTTTCATGACTTCGGCTCGACCACAGCGCGGGCAACCTCCCTACCAACGTTGGTACCTCGCGCTTCTCACGGCGAAGAGCCGCTACGTTTTTCCGCGCCCCTTTTTCATCCCGCTGTCGTGCTCCTGTCGTGGCCGGTCCGCAGCCGTCAAAAGAAACTTCAGCCATCAACAACCGATGGAGAATGCTTTATGCCCTACGCCCTACTTCTGCTTGCCTCTACAGCGCGGACGCCAACCACGACAGGAAAACATGCGGGCCAAGCTCAGGAGTTTCAATCAGTTGAATTGAGAAGAGTGCCGGCCTGGGTCAGCCTGCTTTTCAACCCTTGGTGCACCGCTGAAGCGGTATGGATTATTTCTTGGGACGGACCACTTGCAGGTGCTTCTCGGGCAGAGCTAGACGCCTTCGTCAGTTGCCGAAGGATATTCGGCACGAGGTTCACGGCTGATTGTGGGTCACCCTTGCGACGGGTTTTCAAACTTCGCCGCTTCCAGGCGGACTCTGCGCTCATCAAGCAGTTCGCCATCGAACATCCAATAATCAGACCCGCTAACCGATGTTGACTTGTAGCCCATTTCCTGCAGCGCCTTCAAAGCGGCTGCCGAGAGGCTAAGCGTCTCACCCCTATAGTTGACCTTCCCACCATCTAGAACGGTCACGGTGACGGTTTCGTCTCGCGATAAAACCAGGACGTCCCCGACATAAATCCCCAACGCGGAGAGATTGATGCGTGAGCGCCGCTGCTCTTTGGCCTTCTCCATTGCTTTAGCTTCGACTGGGTCAACATCGACTTTGCCTGGAGTCACTTCCTTGAAGTTACCTAAGCTCAACGCTAGAACTGCCTTCTCCGGTTCAATTTTGAAGAATTCCCGTTTGGGGTTGATGCGGTACTCAGCAAAGAGTTGGTGCAGTGTCTTCTCTACCTTTTCCAAGCTGATGTGTTCGGGTACCTCTGCTGCGAAATGGCATTCGAACGGCAGAGGTATGCCGGATGTCGCGCTGAGGCTAGTCACACGGGATTCAACGCTGTCAGTGGTAAGGCCGATTTTCACGAGTCCAGGCATAGCCTCATTAGTTAGTACGTAGATAATTTTCGGCATAGATTTTTTACTAACCACTGTCTTGCTCATTTCGCTCAAGAGCAACAGAAGTGCAAGAGCAATGCGCGGAGCGCCTTTGTGTCCGTCCATACTTTCGTGCTGCCACACTGACGCCATAGCGACCATTGCTCGGTAGGCAGGACTGTCACCAGAGAAAATTTCTGACTCAACGGCATCTAGGTCTAAAACAAGTTTTGATAGGCCCTGGCGACGTAACTCAGCGAAGCGGTCAGAGGCTTCAGTCCAGTATGGGTCTTCGCACCAGTGGTTAACCATGAGCGCTTCCCTTTTCGTTTCTCAGAGGTGCGTGCAGACGCGACTTGCGAGGAATCCTGGACGAGTCACGAAGCGGTCCAGTCATCAGACAGAACTTCGGCCTGCTTCATGACCAGGTCAACCGCCGCATGCGCTTTGTCTGGCGGGTACTTGTGGTTGGCAAGGATATGGCGCACCTTAACCACCATGGCCGCCCGGACGCTGTCTCGCTTGGACCAGTCCACCGTAGCACTGGCCTTGAGCTTGCGCGTCAGTTCCTGCGCAATCTCCTTCAACACAGCGTCGCCCAACTCCCGCACTGAGGCTTCGTTCATCGCCAACGCGTCGTAGAAGGCCAGCTCGTCCCTGTTTAGCCCGAGTTCTTGGCCTCGTTTGGCCTCTCTCTCGAACTCCTTGGCCATTGCTATCAGCTCTTCGATGATTTGCGCGGTTTCGATGGCGCGAGCCTTGTAGCGGTTGAGCGCCGCCTCCAGCAGGTCAGAAAACTTATTTTTCTTGACCACGTTGGTACGGAACTTCGCCTTGATTTCATTCTTGAGCAGGCGTTCTAGCAGCTCCACCGCCAGGTTACGGTGTTCCATGTGCCGCACGTCTTCCAGGAACTCGTCCGACAGGATGCTGATGTCAGGCTTCTTCAGCCCGGCCACCTCGAAGATGTCCACCACGTCCTCGGACACCAAAGCGCCCGAGATGATTTGGCGCATGGCATGCTCTTTGGCCTCATCACTCAAGGCCTTCTTCGGGTCGGCCTTGGTCAGCACGGCTTTGATGGCCTGGAAGAGGGCCAGCTCTTCGCGATGCTCGCCGGCACCGTCCAAGGTGCAGCACAGGGCGAAAGCCTTGCTGGCTGCCAGTACGTGGTCGGCAAAGATGCGTCGGCCTTCCTTTGACTTGTCCTTGTGCGTTTGCTTGAGCACGTGGTTGACCGCCTTTGGCAAGACCACCAAGGCCTTGGTGCGGAAGTCGGCGTAATCGCAGCCGTGCAGGAGGGCGCGCAGGATGTCCATTTCATCGAGAAAGACAACCAGCGCTTCGGAAGCGTCAATCGTTGGGCGCCCCTTGCCCTTGCTGGCCGTGTACTCGTACAAGGCCGACTTCAGCTCATTGGCAATGCCGATGTAGTCGACCACAAGCCCGCCAGGCTTGTCTTTGAAAACCCGGTTGGCCCGCGCGATGGCTTGCATCAGGTTGTGGCCACGCATCGGCTTATCCACGTACAGCGTGTTTACCACCGGGGCATCAAAGCCGGTCAGCCACATATCGCGGACGATGACGATTTTGAGCTCGTCGCCTGGGTCCTTGAACCGCTTCTCGATATTCTTGCGGATGTCCTTGGGGTAGACGTGAGCACGCAGGTGCTGCTTGTCGCTTGAGGTGCCCGTCATCATGATTTTGATGGCGCCCTTGTTCGGGTCCTCATCGTGCCAAGAAGGGCGAATTTTGATGATTTCCTCGTAGAGGTGCACACAGGCCTCCCGGCTCATGGCGACTACCATGGCCTTGCCGTCCTGCACCTTCTGGCGCTCCTCAAAGTGCTCTACCAAGTCCTCAGCCACTTGAGCCAACCGCGGCTGCGCGGCGACGATTTTTTCCAGCGCGGCCCACTTGCGGTAACGGGCGGAAGTCGCTGACTCCTCCTCGTCTTCGCTGAGCTCTTCGGCTTGCTCATCGATGTGCGGCGTCTCCTCGGGCTTGAGGTCTAGCTTGACCAAGCGGCTCTCGTAGTACACCGGCACCGTTGCGCCGTCAGACACGGCCTGCTCGATGTCGTAGATGTGCACGTATTCCCCGAAGACGGCGCGAGTGTCCCTGTCTATGCTGCTGACCGGGGTGCCGGTGAAGGCGACGAACGTGGCCAACGGCAGCGCATCGCGCATGTGCTTGGCGTAGCCGTACTTGATGGAGCCATCTTTCTGTTCGATTTGGGCTGTGAAACCGTATTGGCTGCGGTGCGCCTCATCGCAGATGACAACGATGTTCTCGCGCTTGGTCAACGCGGGGAAAACCGTTTCACCAGGCTCCAGCCCAAATTTTTGGATGGTGGTGAAGATGACACCGCCCGATGGCCGGCTGTCCAACAACCTGCGCAGCTCTTCGCGGCTGTCGGCCTGAACGGGCATCTCCCGAATCAAGTCCGAGTTCTTGCAAAAGGTCTCGAACAACTGACCGTCCAAGTCATTCCGGTCCGTGACGATGACGATGGTGGGATTCTGCAGTTCCGGTGCCATCAACAGCACCGAGGTGCTGCAGACCATCTCAATGGACTTGCCCGCGCCTTGGGTGTGCCAAACAACGCCACCCTTGCGACTGCCGCCGGGCGCTGATGCCCGAATGACGCTCTCGGCAACAGCCAGCACCGCATGGAACTGGTGGTAGCCAGCAATCTTCTTGACCAGGACGCCCTCTTCCTCAAACAGGATGAAGTTGCGTAGGTACTTCAGAAAAAGGTCTTTTCTGAACATCCCGCGAATCAGGGTTTCAAGCTCCTGGTGGTTCCCCAGAGGGTCGATTTCGACGCCATCAATGGTCCTCCACCCCAGGAACCGCTCCTTGTTGGCAGTCAACGACCCGAACCGGGCGTTGGAGAAATCGGAGATGACGTTGAAAGCGTTGTGGTGGAACAGCGCCTTGATGTCAGTCTTGTAGTTCTGAATCTGGTCAAACGCCATCCAGATGTCGGCGTTTTCGTCGGCAGGGTTCTTGAGCTCAAAGACGACCAGGGGCAGGCCATTGAGGAACACCACCACGTCTGGTCGGCAGTTGTGCTTCGGGCCCTGGACGGTGAACTGGTTGACGACCTGCCACTCGTTGTTTTCTGCTTTGTCAAAGTCCACCACTTTGACGATGGTGGCCTGCTGTTCACCGCCAGCATGTTGATTTCCACGCAGAAGTGACCCACTAACCCCCGGGATTTCCATCCAAACCT
>NZ_JBMDJM010000028.1:0-41404 GCF_057809195.1 Acidovorax sp. FG42
CACCCGATTTCGCTCCAACCCTTCGGGCAGTGGTCTTTGCGGGCGGTCTGCGGCGTTGCGGCGCTTGCCAATAGCGGGGCTATTGGCGGCGCACCGTGCCTTGCATCCCATCCCGCAAAGACCACTGCGCGACCCCTGGTAGATCGTAAACAGGCTCTCAAACCCTTGGAGAACTTTATCGTCAGGAACGCAGGGCCCGCCTGGGCCCTGTGCCCTTAGAAGCGCCAGCCCAGACCCACGCCCACCAGAACGGGGTCCACCTTGAAGGTGCCCAGCTTGGCACCGCCTGCGCTCACGTCGGTCTTGATGAAAACCTTCTTCACGTCGAAGTTGAGGTACAGGTTTTTTGCCAGCGGAATGTCCACGCCCACTTGCAGCGCGGGACCGAAACTGTTGCGGTCAATGCTCACGCCTGCGGGCAGGTTCACGCTGGAGAAGCGCGTGTAATTCAGGCCCGCGCCCACATAGGGCTTGAAGCCAGGGGCGTCAAAGTGGTACTGCGCCAGCAGTGTGGGTGGCAGGTGCTTGAGGGTGCCGATGGCGGCGCCACCAGCGCTGAGCGTGTGCTTTTGTGGCACCGTGAGGATCAGCTCGGCCGCGATGTTCTTGTTGAAGAAGTAGGTCACATCCACTTCAGGGATGGTCTTGTTGTTGACCGACAGGCCCAGCGGCGTGCTGTCCTTGTTGGCGCTGTCCAGGTGCACCGCGCGTGCACGGACCATCCAGGGGCCTTCAGCCTGTTGCGCCAGGGCAGCGCCAGAAGAGAGGGCACAGAGAACGGCGACAGCCAGCAGGTTCTTTTTCATGGTATTTCGCATCGGTTGGACGGGGACGACCCCCGTGCATGCATTGAACCGCTGCGGCCCCCACCCGGCCTTGCCTTACCTCAAGCCCTCGGTAGTAACCCTTAGACCTAGATCAAGGAATACCCACTATTGGGCTGTGGACTTGCCCCGCAGGCGCTGCACCAGCGTCACCCCGGCCAGCACCAGCCCACCCGCCACGATGCCGACCACAGCGTTCAGCAGGTTGGGCACCAGCACCGCCCACAGCCCGCCCACCGGCCATTGCGCCGCCGCCGTGCCCATCGCCTCGACCGCGTGGTGCAGCACGGGCACACCGTGCACCAGAATACCGCCGCCCACCAGGAACATGGCGGCGGTGCCCGCAACCGACAGCCCCTTCATCAGCCAGGGCGCCGCGCGCAAAATGCCCGCGCCCAGGGCACGCGCCGCGCTGCTGGCCTTGTTGCTGAGCCACAGGCCCAGGTCGTCCAGCTTGACGATGCCCGCCACCAGCCCATACACACCAATGGTCATGATGACCGCGATGCCCGACAGCACGGTCAACTGCTGCACAAAGGGCGCGGAGGCCACGGTGCCCAAGGTGATCGCGATGATTTCGGCCGACAGGATGAAGTCGGTGCGCACGGCGCCCTTGATCTTGTCCTTTTCAAAGGCTACCAGGTCGACCGCCGGATTGGCATTGGCCTTGGCATGGCTCTCGCGTTCGGCCTCGTCCTCGTGCTGCGCGTGCAGCAGCTTGTGCGCCACCTTTTCAAAGCCTTCAAAGCACAGAAAGGCGCCCCCCACCATCAGCAGCGGCGTCACGGCCCAAGGCGCAAAGGCGCTGATCAGCAACGCGGCAGGCACCAGGATGACCTTGTTGATGAGCGAGCCCTTGGCCACCGCCCACACCACCGGAATCTCGCGCTCGGCGCGCACGCCGGTCACCTGCTGGGCATTGAGCGCCAGGTCATCCCCCAGCACGCCCGCCGTCTTCTGCGCGGCCACCTTGGTCATCACCGACACATCGTCGGCCATGGCAGCGCTCTTTTTGGCCGCCACCTTGGTCATCAAGGCCACGTCGTCGAGGATGGTGGCGATGTCGTCGAGCAAAGCAAGCAGGCTGCCAGTGGCCATGAAGAGTCCTTGGGATCGGTCGTAAAAAAGCGGCCAACATGCCGCCGGTGTGCGCCGCACTATAGCAACGCACAGACACTCCAAGCGCCAGCAGCGGCGCCAGGTGTGCGTAGGAGAGACGGAAAGCGCAGGCGACGTGCCCGCTCTGCCCCACCTCACCCAACGCGAGAAGGATGGTGCTAAGGCAACGCTGAATAAGTCCCCGCAGTGGCGCGCGCCCTGATTTGGGATGGGATGCAAGGCGCAAACCACAGCGATAGCCGTAGCTATCGCGAGGATTTGCAACGCGGCAGACCGCCCAAAGCAGGGGTGCGCGGTGCGCGAGGGAATTGTTCAGCGTTGCCCTAAGCCTTGGCGCCCGTAGAAGCGTCCGCATGGAGGTCAAAAACCAGCGAGCGCAGCCACTGGTTCGCCGGGTCCTTGTGGAACTTGGCGTGCCAGAACATGTTGATGGCGATTTTGGGTAGCTTGACGGGGTGTGCCAAGTACCGCAACTCAAAGGGGGCGGCCATGCGCTCGGCCAGCCGCTCTGGCACCGTGGCCACCAGATCGGTGGACTGCAAGATGTGGCCCACGGCGACGAAGTGGGGCACTTTGAGTTTCACCTGCCGCTGCGGCGAGTGGTTGTCCAGTATCTCGTCCACCTGCCCATGGCCCGTGCCCGCAGACACGATGGCCACATGGTCCGCGCCGAAGAAGTCCTGCAGGCGGATCTTTTTCTGGTCCAGCCGATGGCCTTTGCGAAACATGCAGACGTAGTTCTGCTCGAACAGGCGGCGCTGAAAAAAGCCCGCCTTCAGCTGCGGCAGCAGGCCCACGGCCAGGTCCACTTGGCCCGACTCCATGGCGTCCTTCAGGTTGGTGGCCGTGTTGCGCACGGTGCTGATGGTGACCGAGGGCGCGACTTCTTCGATGCGCTGCATCAGTGGCGGCAGAAAGTAGATCTCGCCAATATCCGTCATGCCGACGGTGAAGCTGCGTTTGCTGGTGCGCGGGTCGAACGTGTTTCTGGCGTTCACGGCTCCATGAATCATGCCCAGCGCATACCCCACCGATTCCGCCAGTTGTTCTGCAAACGGCGTGGGCTGCATGCCGCTGGCCGTGCGGGTGAACAGATCATCGTCAAACAGCTTGCGCAGCCGCGCCAGCGCATTACTCACTGCAGGCTGGCCAAGGCCCAGGTTCTCCGCCACCTTGGAAACCTTGCGTTCGGCCAGGAGCTGGTTGAAGACCACCAAAAGATTCAGATCAATGTCCTTCAGCTCCATCGATTGCCTCGCCAATTATTGATTTTGATGATATTCAACATTCACATCATCGCGTTGACTGATTTTCTCGCCGATCTGATCATCGCCTCCATCGATCCCTTCTCCGGGGATCGACCCATAAAACATCAGAGACAACACCCGAGACAACGGACGATGGAAATCCACGTACGCCCCTTGCAGCGCACGCTCAATGTCGCTCCTGGCACCAATCTGCTGGACGCGTTGCGCAACAACGATGTGCCGATTTCGCACAGCTGCATGGCCGGGCGGTGTGGCACCTGCCGCTGCAAGATCGTGGCAGGACAGGTGCTCGACTCAGGGCGCGAAGTACAGCAACCACTGGCGGCACAAGACTCCTACGTCCTGGCCTGCCAGACCTTCGTGACGGAGCCCTGTACGGTAGAGATCCCCGAACCCGACGAAGTGGTCGTGCACACGGCACGCATCATCAAGGCCACGGTGGTGGCCATGGAAGACCCCACCCACGACATCAAGCGACTGGTTCTCCAGCCCGCAAAAGCACTCGATTTTTCGCCCGGCCAGTATGCGCAGCTGCAGTTCACGCCAGCGCACGTGCGGCCGTACTCCATGGCGGGCACCGCACTGGACGACACGCTGGAGTTCCACATCCGGCTGGTTCCGCAAGGCCGTGTCACCGGCTACGTGGCGAACGAGCTTCGCGTGGGCGATACGGTGCGCGTGAGCGGCCCGATGGGATCTGCATACCTGCGCCACCAACACACAGGCCCCATGCTGTGCGTGGCGGGCGGCACAGGGCTGGCGCCAATTTTGTCCATCGTTCGCGGCGTGGTTGCCGCCGGCATGGGCAACCCCATCCACCTGTACTTCGGCGTGCGGTCCGAGCGCGATATCTATGGCGCGGAATGGCTGCAAGCGCTGCAGCGCCAGCACCCGCAGCTCCAGGTGCACATCGTGGTCGCGTCCGGTCCCGCACAGGGGCATCGCACCGGACTGGTCACCGACGCCATCGCCCGGGACTGGCGCAGCCTGGAAGGCTTTCGCGCCTACCTCTGCGGCGCACCGCCCATGGTCGAAGCCACTGCCTTGCTGGTAAGGCAAATGGGCGTGTTGCCAGAGCAGGTGTACGCAGATGCGTTTTATGCCAGTGGCACGTGAGCCCCACAAAACAACCCAGGAGACAGCAATGAGCACACCCACCAAGGAAGTCTTTCCCAGCCAGATGCGATGGGAAACCGAAGGCAGCAGCCGAATACCGTTCATGGCCTACACCGGTGAAGACCTGCACAAGAAGGAGCTGGAGCGCTTCTTCTATCGGCAGCACTGGAACTATGTCGGGCTGGAGGCCGAGGTGCCGAACGTGGGTGACTTCAAGCGCACGGCGGTGGGAGAACGCTCGGTCATCATGGTCCGCGACGCGAGCGGCATCCAGGTGGTCGAGAACGTGTGCGCCCACCGCGGCATGCAGTTCTGCCGCGAGCGCCATGGCAACAAGAAGGACTTTGTCTGCCCCTACCACCAGTGGAGCTACACGCTGCAAGGCGATCTGCAAGGGGTGCCCTTTCGCCGTGGCGTCAAGCAGGACGGAAAAATCAACGGAGGCATGCCAGCAGATTTCCAGACGGCGGACCATGGCCTCAACAAGCTCAAGGTGGCCACCCGGGGCGGCGTGGTGTTTGCCAGTTTCGACCACGATGTGGAATCGCTGGAAGACTTTCTGGGGCCGAACATCCTGTCGTACTTCGACCGGCTCTTCAACGGCCGGCGCCTGACGATACTGGGCTACAACCGCCAGCGCATTCCGGGCAACTGGAAGCTCATGCAGGAGAACATTAAGGACCCCTACCACCCCGGCTTGCTGCACACCTGGTTTGTGACCTTTGGCCTCTGGCGCGCAGACAACAAGAGCGAGCTGAAGATGGATGCACGCCACCGGCATGCCGCCATGATCTCCACCCGGGGCCAAGCGGGAAAGGCCGAACAGGTCACCCAGGTGTCCAGCTTCAAGGAGAGCATGCAGCTCCACGACGCGCGGTTTCTGGACATCGTGCCCGAGCCCTGGTGGGGCGGGCCCACAGCGGTCATGATGACGGTGTTCCCCAGCGTCATCTTTCAGCAGCAGGTCAACAGCGTCTCCACGCGGCACATCCAGCCGGACGGGCACGGGGCCTTCGATTTCGTATGGACGCACTTCGGGTTTGAGGACGACAGCGCGGAGATGACACAGCGCCGTCTGCGGCAGGCCAACCTGTTCGGCCCGGCGGGGTTTGTGTCTGCCGACGACGGGGAGGTGATCGAGTTTTCGCAAGAAGGTTTTGAAAGCAAGCCCTACCACCGCGCCCTGGCCGAGTTGGGGGGAAAGACGGTGGAGAACACCGATCACATGGTGACCGAAACACTCATCCGCGGCATGTACGCTTACTGGCGTGAAGTGATGGAGGGCTGACCATGAGCACTACGCCCCACATTGCTTTTGATGATTACCTGGCCATCTCGCGCCTGTACTCCGAGTACGCACTGGCAGTGGACTCTGGTGACTGGGACCTGTGGCCCGAATTCTTCACGGAGGACTGCACGTACAAGCTGGTGCCCCGCGAGAACCACGAACGCGGATTCCCCCTCGCAACACTGCTGTTCGAAAGCAAAGGGATGCTCAAGGACCGCGTCTACGGCATCCGCGAAACGCTGTTCCACGACCCCTACTACCAGCGCCATGTGGTCAGCGCGCCCGTGGTCCTTGCCGCGAGCGAGAACCGTTTCGAGGCCCAGGCGAACTACGCAGTGTTCCGCACCAAGCTCTCGCGCGAGTCCACGGTGTTCAACGTGGGGCGGTACATCGACGTGATCGAACGCACCCCGGCAGGGCTCAAGTTCGCGACGCGCCTTTGTGTGTACGACAGCGAAATGATCCCCAACTCCATCATCTACCCCATCTGAACCACCATGAACGAATCATCCTGGATCGACGCCGCCAGCGAAGCCGAAGTACCCGACGACGATGTCATCGGGTTGCAGGTGGGTGAGCACACCATTGCGCTGTACAAGGTGGATGGCAGTGTGTTTGCGACCGACAACATCTGCACCCACGGGCACGCGCGCCTGTGCGATGGCTTTCTGGACGGCCATGAAATCGAGTGCCCCCTGCACCAGGGGAAGTTCGATGTCCGCAATGGCAGCCCCACCTGCGCACCGGTCACCGAGCCATTGAAGTGTTACCCCGTGCGCATCGACGGAGGGCGCGTGTTTCTTCAGATGGACGACAGGGCATGAACCCCACCTGAAGAAAACTGTAGCCGCTGAACCTGCGGTGTTCAGCGGCTACTGATATCAAGCATGAGCACCCTGCAGCGCAGGGTGCCTCAGCCCATCACCCCACCCACTTGCGCGCGTTGCGCCAGATGCGCATCCAGCCGCTGTACTGGGCCTTGTCCTCGCTGGTCCAGCTCATCTGCACGTTGCGGAACACGCGCTCGGGGTGCGGCATCATGGCCGTGAAGCGGCCGTCAGCCGTGGTCACGGCCGTCAGGCCGCCCGCACTGCCGTTGGGGTTGAACGGGTACTGCTCCGTGGCGCGGCCGTGGTTGTCCACGTAGCGCATGGCGGTGATGGCCTTGTCGGCATTGCCACGGTACTTGAAGTTGGCATAGCCCTCACCATGCGCCACGGCGATCGGCAGACGGCTGCCCGCCATGCCTTGCAAGAACAGGCTGGGGGATTCGAGCACTTCCACCAGCGACAGGCGGGCCTCGAAGCGTTCGCTCTGGTTGGTGGTGAAGCGCGGCCAGTCTTGCGCGCCGGGGATGATGTCGGCCAGCTCGGCAAACATCTGGCAGCCATTGCACACGCCCAGACCAAACGTGTCCGTGCGGCCAAAGAAGCCCTGGAACTGGGCTGCCAGCACGGGGTTGAAGGTGATCGAACGCGCCCAGCCGATGCCCGCGCCCAGCGTGTCGCCGTAGCTGAAGCCACCGCAGGCGACCACGCCCTTGAAGTCTTCGAGCTTGACGCGGCCGGTCTGCAGATCGGTCATGTGAACGTCGTAGGCCTCAAAGCCCGCCTCGGTGAAGGCGTAGGCCATTTCGATGTGCGAGTTCACGCCCTGTTCACGCAGGATGGCGACCTTGGGTTTGGCAAGGCTCAAATACGGCGCGGCCACATTGTCAGCGGCGTCGAACGTGAGGTGCACATGCATGCCCGGGTCGGTGGGCTCACCTGCCGCCGCGTGCTCGGCGTCGGCGTTGGCGGGGTTGTCGCGCTGCTGGCAGATCTTCCAGCTCACGGCGTCCCACACCTGGTGCAGGTCGGCCAGCGAGGCACTGAAAACGGCCTTGGCATCGCGCCACACCTGCAGCTCGCCCTTGCCCGCATCGATGGACGACGAGGCGGGGCGGGTCTTGCCGATGAAGTGGCTGAACTTGGACAGGCCGTGCTCGCGCAGGGTCTGCATCACCTCATTGCGCTCGCTGGTCTTGACCTGCAGCACCACGCCCAGTTCTTCGTTGAACAGGGCTTTGAGCGTGAGTTCTTCGCGGCGCGCGCTGACCTGGCCCGACCAGTTTTTGGCATCGCCCACTTCGGCGCGGCTGTCGCTGATACCGTCGCCTTCGGTCACCAGCAGGTCCACATTGAGCGACACACCCACATGGCCTGCAAACGCCATTTCTGCCACTGCGGCCAGCAGGCCACCGTCGCTGCGGTCGTGGTAGGCCAGGATCTGGCCCTTGGCGCGCAGTGCGTTCACCGCGTTGACGAGGTTGACCAGGTCTTTGGGGTCGTCCACATCAGGCACCACATCGCCGCTCTGGTCCAGCGTCTGGCCCAGAATGCTGCCGCCCATGCGGTTCTGGCCCTTGCCCAGGTCGATCAGCACCAGGGTCGTGTCGGCCTCGGTGGCGTCGAGCTGGGGTGTGAGCGTGCCGCGCACGTCGGACAGTGAAGCGAATGCGCTCACGATCAGGCTGACGGGGGATGTGACTTTCTTCTTGTCCGCGCCTTCACTCCACTGCGTGCGCATGGACAGGCTGTCCTTGCCCACGGGGATGGAGACGCCCAGCGCGGGGCACAGCTCCATGCCCACGGCCTTCACGGTTTCGTAAAGCGCGGCGTCTTCGCCGGGTTCGCCACAGGCGGCCATCCAGTTGGCCGACAGCTTCACGCGCGGCAGCTCGATGGGTGCGGCCAGCAGGTTGGTGATGGCTTCTGCCACGGCCATACGGCCAGAGGCAGGGGCGTTGATGGCGGCCAGCGGGGTGCGCTCGCCCATGCTCATGGCCTCGCCTGCAAAGCCCTTGTAATCGGCCAGCGTCACGGCGCAATCGGCCACGGGCACCTGCCAGGGGCCGACCATCTGGTCGCGGTGGCTGAGGCCGCCCACGGTGCGGTCGCCGATGGTGATGAGGAAACGCTTGGACGCCACCGTGGGGTGGGCCAGCACGTCGATCACGGCCTTTTGCAGCGGCACGCCGGTCAAGTCCATGGGTGCGAATTCGCGTATCACGGTCTTCACGTCGCGGTGCATCTTGGGCGGCTTGCCCAGCAGCACGTTCATGGGCATGTCCACGGGCAGCTTCTGGTCTTCAGCCGTCGCAGCGGGGTCGTGCAGCACCAGCTGACGCTCTTCGGTGGCGGTGCCGATCACCGCAAACGGGCAGCGTTCGCGTTCGCAGAATGCCTGGAACAGGGGCAGCGACTCGGGCGCAATCGCGAGCACGTAGCGCTCTTGCGACTCGTTGCTCCAGATTTCCTTCGGGCTCATGCCCGACTCTTCGAGCTGCACGGCACGCAGGTCAAAGCGTGCGCCACGGCCCGCGTCGTTGGTCAGCTCAGGGAAGGCGTTGGACAAACCACCTGCGCCCACGTCATGGATAGCCAGGATGGGGTTGGCCGCGCCCTGCGCCCAGCAGTGGTTGATGACCTCTTGCGCACGGCGCTCGATCTCGGGGTTGCCGCGCTGCACCGAGTCAAAGTCCAGCTCGGCGGCGTTGGTGCCGGTGGCCATGGAGCTGGCAGCGCTGCCGCCCATGCCGATGCGCATGCCTGGGCCGCCCAACTGAATCAGCAGCGAGCCGGCGGGAAACTCAATCTTCTTCGTCAGCTCGGCATCGATCACGCCCACGCCGCCCGCGATCATGATGGGCTTGTGGTAGCCGCGCTGCACGCCGCCCACGTTCTGCTCGTATTCGCGGAAGTAGCCGTTCAGGTTGGGGCGGCCGAACTCGTTGTTGAACGCGGCGCCGCCCAGGGGCCCTTCGACCATGATCTGCAGCGGGCTGGCAATGTGCTCAGGCTTGCCCACGGTGCTGCCCCAGAGCTTGGAGACGGTGAAGCCCGTCAGGCCCGCCTTGGGCTTGGAGCCCCGGCCGGTGGCGCCTTCGTCACGGATCTCTCCGCCCGCGCCGGTCGATGCTCCCGGGAAGGGCGAGATGGCCGTGGGGTGGTTGTGCGTTTCCACCTTCATCAGCACATGCTGGGTGACGCTACTTTTTTGATAGCTATTAGCGCTTGATTCACTAGCGCTTGCGGCCATTTTTGCTACAAAACGCTCGACCTGATGGCCTTCCATGACCGAGGCGTTGTCCGAATACGCAATCACCGTGTGCTGGGGCGCCAGCTGGTGCGTGTTGCGGATCATGCCGAACAGGCTCTTGTCCTGCGCCACGCCGTCGATGGTGAACTGGGCGTTGAAGATCTTGTGGCGGCAGTGCTCGCTGTTGGCCTGCGCGAACATCATCAGCTCCACATCGGTGGGGTTGCGCTTCAGGCCCGTGAAGGCGGTCACGAGGTAGTCGATTTCATCATCGGCCAATGCCAGGCCGAAGCGGGTGTTGGCGGCCTCCAGGGCAGCGCGGCCACCGGCCAGCACATCCACATGCTCCATGGGCGCGGGCTGCAGCTCGGTGAACAGGGCTGCGGCAGCGCTGCGGTCGGCTACCACCGATTCGGTCATGCGGTCGTGCAGCAGCGCGGCAATCTGGCCCAGTTGCTCGGCGGTCAGCTCGGGCGTCTTGCCCAGCAGGCCGGATTTCAGACTGATGCGGTATTCGGTGATGCGCTCCACGCGGCGGATGGCGATGCCGCAGTTGCGCGCGATGTCGGTGGCCTTGGAGGCCCAGGGCGACAGCGTGCCCAGTCGGGGCGTGACGATGAGGACAGCGCCGTCTTCGGGGCCTGCGTAGGGGTCGCCGTAGGTCAGCAGTGCGGCAAGACGTTCTTGTTCGGCGGGCGTGGGGGCCGCATCGGTGGCGACCAGATGCACGAAACGCGCTGCAATGCCACTGATCTTGGGGTGGATCGCCTCCAGGGCGGGTTGAAGTTGCTGGGCGCGGAAGGTGCTGAGGGCGTTGCCGCCCGCCAGCGTGGTCATGTGCAAGGTCACGGTAGCGGCCTGTTGGGGGGTGTCAGGGGTAGAGGGTGGCTCCGGGCGCCAGCGTGCAACCAGCACCGGAGCCCTCCATTTTACCGGGCAAGCCCAGGCCGCCTGCGCGGCTGGGGGGCCGATGGGATAATTGCGGCATGAGCATCACCATCAAAAGCGCCGAGGACATCGAGGGCATGCGCGTGGCCTGCCGCCTGGCCTCCGAAGTGCTGGACTACATCACGCCGCACATCAAGCCCGGCATCACCACCAAAGAGATCGACCGCCTGGGCGCCGAATGCATGGCCCAGCAGGGCACCATCTCGGCCACCGTGGGCTACCAGCCACCGGGCTACCCGCCCTACCCGGCCTCGCTGTGCACCTCGGTCAACCATGTGGTGTGCCACGGCATTCCCAACGACAAGCCGCTCAAGAAGGGCGACATCGTCAATGTGGACGTGACCGTGATCACCAAGGACGGCTGGTATGGCGACAACAGCCGCATGTTCCTGATCGGGGAATGCTCGATCGCCGCCAAGCGGCTGTCGGCGCTGACCTTTGAAGCCATGTGGCATGGCATCGTGCAGGTCAAGCCCGGCGCACGGCTGGGGGATATCGGCCACGCAATCCAGAAGTTTGCCGAAGGGCACGGCTTCTCGGTGGTGCGCGAGTTCTGCGGCCACGGCATTGGCAAGAAGTTCCATGAAGAGCCGCAGGTGCTGCACTATGGCAAGCCCGGCACGCTCGAAGAGCTGGTACCCGGCATGGTCTTCACCATCGAGCCCATGATCAATGCGGGCCGCCGCGAGGTGAAGGAACACGGCAACGACGGCTGGACCATCGTGACCAAGGACCACAGCCTGTCGGCCCAGTGGGAGCACACGGTGCTGGTCACACCCACGGGGTATGAGGTGATGACGCTGTCGGCTGGATCGCCCCCCCTGCCGTCCTTTGTGACAGCCACCAAGACCTGAGGCGACGGCGGGGCCACCGGGTCCCGCGCCGCTGGCTGCCGCTTGCACAACTCTTGCATGGCTTTTTCATGGCCTCCCACGATACTTACCGACCATGACTGAACTCCATGCCCTGCGCGACGCCTACCGCAGCGACAAGGCCGCGCTGCTGGCTGCCGTGCAATCCACCGGCGCATCGACGCGCGGCATTCGGGTGCTGCTGCGCAAGCTGTCGTCGCTGGCGGGAAACCTGCTGCAGACCCTGTGGCAGCGTGCTGCGCTGCCCGACGATATGGCCCTGGTGGCCGTCGGCGGATTTGGGCGCGACCAGTTGTTCCCCTATTCCGATGTCGATGTTCTGCTGCTGCTGCCCGACGGCACGGCGCCCGAGGCCGGCAGTGCCTTGCGCACGAAGCTGGAAGGCTTCATCGGTAGCTGCTGGGACACGGGCCTGGAGATCGGATCGAGCGTGCGCACGGTGGCCGAATGCCTTGCCGAAAGCGCGCGCGATGTCACCGTGCAGACCTCGCTGCTCGAATCGCGGCTGGTGTGCGGCAGCGCCGCGCTGTTTGCAGAATTCCAGCGCCAGTACCGCGCGCAGATGAACCCCCAGGCGTTTCTGGTCGCCAAGACCCTGGAGATGCGCCAGCGCCACACCAAGTACGAGAACACGCCCTATTCACTGGAGCCCAACTGCAAGGAGTCGCCCGGCGGGCTGCGGGACCTGCAGATGATCCTGTGGGTGTCCCAGGCGGCCGGTCTTGGCAGCAACTGGAAGGAGCTGGCTGCCAGCGGCATGGCCACGGCCTTCGAAGTACGCCAGATCGAGCGCAACGAAGCGCTGCTCTGCCTGATCCGTGCCCGCCTGCATGCAGCGGCCGGGCGGCACGAAGACCGGCTGGTGTTCGACCTGCAGACCGCCGTGGCCGAGTCGTTCGGCTACCGCTCGCAGGCACCCGACGGCTCGCGCCTGCCCATGCGGGCCAGCGAAAGCCTGATGCGCCGCTACTACTGGGCAGCCAAGGCGGTGTCGCAACTCAGCCAGATCCTGCTGCTCAACATCGAAGAGCGCCTGAACCCATCGACCCACGAGCCGCGTCCGATCAACGAGCGCTTCTTCGAGAAGGCGGGCCTCATCGAAGTGGCGAGTGACGACCTCTACACCCGCGACCCGCATGCGATCCTGGAAACCTTTCTGCTCTACCAGACCACGGTCGGGCTCAAGGACCTGTCGGCGCGTACCCTGCGCGCGCTGTACAACGCACGCGGCGTGATGGACAGCGCCTTCCGGCGCGACCCGGTCAACCGCGATGCCTTCATGCGCATCCTGCAGCAACCCTCGGGCATCACCCATGCCATGCGGCTGATGAACCAGACCTCGGTGCTGGGGCGCTACCTGTGGCCGTTTCGCCGCATCGTGGGGCAGATGCAGCATGACCTGTTCCACGTCTACACGGTGGACCAGCACATCCTGATGGTGCTGCGCAACGTGCGCCGGTTCTTCATGGCCGAGCATGCGCACGAATACCCGTTCTGCTCGCAGCTGGCGGGAGGGTGGGACAAGCCGTGGATTCTTTACGTGGCGGCCCTGTTCCACGACATTGGCAAGGGGCGAGGCGGCGACCACTCACAAATCGGCGCCGAAGAAGTACGGCGCTTTTGCCGCCAGCACGGCGTGGACCGAGAAGACGGTCGGCTCATCGAGTTTCTGGTGCGTGAGCACCTGACCATGAGCACCGTGGCGCAAAAGCAGGACCTGAGCGACCCGGATGTGATCGGCGCCTTTGCGCACCGTGTGGGCAACGAGCGCAACCTCACAGCCATGTACCTGCTCACCGTGGCGGACATCCGCGGCACCAGCCCCAAGGTCTGGAACGCCTGGAAGGGCAAGCTGCTGGAAGACCTGTACCGCGCCACGCTGCGCACCCTGGGTGGCCGCGCGCCCGACGCAGCCGCCGAGATCGAGGCCCGCAAACGCGAGGCACTGGTGCTGCTGGCGCTCAACGCCCTGCCCTTTGAAGCGCACAAGGCGCTGTGGGCCACGCTCGACGTGAGCTATTTCATGCGCCACGACGCGGCCGACATTGCCTGGCACACACGCCACCTGTCGCGCCACGTGGGCGCGGCCAAACCGGTGGTGCGCGCCCGGCAGTCACTGGCGGGCGATGGCTTGCAGGTCATGGTCTACGCGGCCGACCAGGCCGACCTGTTCGCGCGCATCTGTGGCTACTTCGACCGCGTGGGCTTCAGCATCCTCGACGCGCGGGTGCACACCGCCAACAATGGCTATGCACTCGACACCTTCCAGGTTGTAGCCTCTTCCGCGTCTGAACAGCCCGGGCACTACCGCGAGCTGACCCACATGGTCGAGAGCGACCTGATGCGCGTGATCGAGGAAGGCGGCCCGCTGCCCGAGCCCACCCGCAAGCGGGTATCACGCCGGGTCAAGAGCTTCCCGGTCGCGCCCCGCGTGACCCTGCGACCCGACGAAAAGGCGCAGCGTTGGCTGCTGGCCATCTCTGCCAGCGACCGTGCAGGCCTGCTGTATCTGGTGGCCCGCATCCTGGCGCAGCATCACCTGAGCGTGCAACTGGCCAAAGTGAGCACCTTGGGCGAACGGGTGGAAGACACCTTCCTCATCCAGGGCCCTGAGCTGCAGAACAACGCGCGCCAGATCCAGATCGAGACCGAGCTGCTGCAGGAACTGTCGTCCTGACCCGGCGGGCGTGGGCCAAGGGTATGGGTCAGGCTCAGTCGTCCTCGTTGGCGCTGATCTCCGGGAACAGCACCTCGGTGAATCCGAACTGCGTGAAATCACGCACCCGCATGGGGTATAGCTTTCCGATCAGGTGATCACACTCATGTTGTACGACACGTGCATGAAAGCCGTCTACCGTGCGGTCAATGGGATCGCCATACAGGTCAAAGCCTGTGTAGCGGATGCGTGACCAGCGGGGCACCTTGCCACGCAAACCCGGCACGGAGAGGCACCCTTCCCAGTCTTCCTCCTCTTCTGTCCCCAGAGGCGTGATCACCGGGTTGAGCAGGACGGTGGGTGGCACCAGCGGCCGGTCCGGGTAACGCGGGTTGCGGTCGTTGGAGCCAAAGATGACCAGTTGCAGATCCACCCCGATCTGCGGTGCGGCCAGCCCCGCCCCATTCACCGACGCCATGGTTTCGAACATGTCGCGCACCAGCTGGTGCAATTCATCGGTATCGAATGCGGTCACTGGCTGGGCCACGCGCAGCAGGCGGGTGTCGCCCATTTTCAGGATGGTGTGGATGGTCATATCGTGAGGGAGTTGGATGCAACACAAGCCGCTCGCTGGGCAGGATACCGTTCAGCATAACGCGCAGTACGACTCCACGGCGCTGCACGGGCTTTTGAATGGACAGGGCTGTTTTTCGATTCGGGCCCAATTTTGTGTATATAATCTAAGTCTTGTTCCTCGATAGCTCAGTCGGTAGAGCGCCGGACTGTTAATCCGTAGGTCCCTGGTTCGAGCCCAGGTCGAGGAGCCAATCAAAAAAGCCCTGCACTTCCAAAGTGCGGGGCTTTTTTTTCGCCATCCCTGCCGCGGCGTGGCAAACGCTGCATGCCAGACAATGGTGGCTTTGCGCACCCAGCATGCCCCCGCAACTGCCCTGGCTCGAACCCCACGCCCCCTTTCCCGCACCGACCCTTGCGTGGGGGGAAGGCGATCCCGCGCCGGGCCTGCTGGCAGCAGGCGGCGCGCTGGATGTGGTCAGCCTGTGCGCTGCATATGCACAAGGCACGTTTCCCTGGTATGGCCCCGGGCAGCCTATCCTGTGGTGGGCACCTGATCCTCGCATGGTGCTGCCAGTGGCTGAGTTCAGGTTGCGCCGCTCGCTGAGCAAAAAGCTGCAGGCATTTCGCAGACAGGCGGCGCACTGCGAAATCCGCATCGACAGCGCGTTCCGGGACGTCATCACCGCCTGCTCCACCAAGGAACGCGAAGGCCAGGCTGGCACCTGGATCGTTCCGGAGATGGTCGAGGCCTACACCGAACTGCATCTGGCAGGCCATGCCCACAGCGTGGAAACCTGGGTTGATGGGCAACTCGTCGGGGGCCTGTACTGCGTGGCGCTGGGTCGCGCGGTGTTCGGAGAGTCCATGTTTGCACATGAAACCGACGCCTCCAAGATCGCCCTGTCGGCCCTGGTCTGCCTGTGCCGCCGTCATGGCATCACCCTGATTGACTGCCAGCAAAACACGCAGCACCTGGCCTCCCTGGGCGGACGGGAGATACCCCGGGCCGATTTCCTGCGGCATGTGGACAGCGCGCGACAGCAGCCCCCCGTCACCTGGCAATTTGAGCCCGTATACTGGGACGAGCTGCTGCCACCCAAGACCGATCCGGCATGACGCAACTCAACGACCTTCCGCTGCAAACCCTGCAGTTTTACGCGACAGCGCCCTACCCCTGCAGTTACCTGCCGGACCGGCAGGCACGGTCGCAGGTCGCCACCCCCAGCCACCTGATCCAGAGCGACCTTTACTCCGATCTGGTCGCCAAGGGGTTTCGCCGCAGCGGCATGTTCACGTATCGCCCCTATTGCGATGGCTGCCAGGCCTGCACCCCGCTGCGGGTTCTTGTCAACGAGTTCAAGCCCGACCGCAGCCAACGGCGCGCTGCTGCGCGCCACGGCCAACTGCAGGCCCGGGTGTTGCGGCTGTGTTTTGTGCCCGAGCACTACCAGCTGTACCTGCGCTACCAGAACGGCCGCCACGCGGGCGGCGGCATGGACCATGACAGCATCGACCAATACACGCAATTTCTGCTGCAAAGCAGGGTGAACTCCAGGTTGGTGGAATTTCGCGAGACCGACGCGTCCGGCGAACCCGGCGCGCTCAAGATGGTTTCCATCCTCGATGTGCTCGATGACGGCCTGTCTGCCGTGTACACGTTCTACGAGCCTGAACCCCATTGCAGCTATGGCACCTACAACGTCATGTGGCAGATCGCGCAAGCCCATTCACTGGGGCTGCCCCATGTGTACCTGGGTTACTGGATCGAAACCAGCCCCAAGATGAGCTACAAGGCACGCTTCCTGCCCCATGAAATCCGCACCGACGGGGCCTGGCGCCGGGTCCCAGGCGCCGCGCAAGCGAGCCCCTGAACACGCGTTCACATTTCACAAGATAAAATGCAGCGGCCTTCGCACCATTGCCGCTCATGAAAAAAACCGATCCCAGCATCTCTCCCAAACCCAGCGTTCAGGTGCTTGAGCGCATGTTCACACTGATCGACGTTCTGGCCTCCCGGGAAGAAGCGATTTCCCTCAAGGAGATCAGCGAAAAAACCGGGCTGCATCCCTCCACCACCCACCGCATTCTCAACGACCTGACCATCGGCCGTTTTGTTGACCGCCCCGAATCAGGCAGCTACCGATTGGGCATGCGACTGCTGGAGCTGGGCAATCTGGTGAAGGCACGTCTGAGCGTTCGTGATGCGGCGCTCACCCCCATGCGCGCGCTGCACAAACTGATCCAGCAGCCCGTGAACCTGAGCATGCGCCAGGGCGATGAGATTGTGTATGTGGAGCGGGCCTACAGCGAGCGGTCGGGTATGCAGGTGGTGCGCGCCATTGGCGGCAGAGCGCCTCTGCACCTGACCTCGACAGGCAAGCTCTTCCTTGCGCTGGATGACCCCCAGCGCGTCCGCGCCTATGCCACCCGTACCGGTCTGGCAGGCCACACCCGCAACAGCATCACGCAGCTTCCGTTGCTGGAGCGAGAACTGGCCAAGGCCCGCCAGTACGGTATTGCTCGCGACAACGAAGAGCTGGAGTTGGGCGTGCGCTGTATGGCCGCCGGCGTGTATGACGACCAAGGCAAACTGGTTGCAGGCCTCTCCATTTCGGCCCCTGCGGATCGTCTGGATGAAGGCTGGCTGCCCAAACTGCAGGCTACAGCGAATGAGATTTCGCTCGCCTTGGGCTATACACCACCGAGTATCGAAGCCAGTCACACCCCAGTCACCAGCCAACGTACCGAATTGCGCTGACGCCCCAATCAGGGCTAGGCAACGCCGTTCTGAGCGAGGCATCGGGAATATATTGATGCAACCGGTTCAATAGCCAGTGCCGTCTGGCCGTCACGACTACGCGCCCTCGCACCAACGAGGCTCACACAATCCCGGCCTCCAACTGCCCGGATAAGCGCCTACCCACCAAGGACTCGCAAACGCAAAATAAAAACGCCTGACAGAACAAGCCTGTCAGGCGTATGCCGTGCATTCAGCAGATCAGCCGTTGGTGCTGCGTGCTGCCTGCAAAGGGGCTGCCAGCGCCGGGTTGGATTCCACCCAACGACGAACCCGCTCAGCATCACCCAGTCGGCTGAACTTACCCGCAGAGTCGAGGAACACCATGATCAACTTGCGCCCTGCCACTTGGGCCTGCATCACCAGGCAACGGCCCGCCTCGGAGATATAGCCGGTCTTTTGCAGGCCGATATCCCAGGTGGGGTTCTTCACGAGTCCGTTGGTGTTGTTGTACTGCAGCGTCTTGTGCCCCACGGCCACCTCAAAGCCGGGCGATGTTGACAGTTCGCGCAGCAAGGGGTCTCCGTGCGCCACGCCCACCAGCGTCGCAAGGTCGCGGGCACTGGACTGGTTGCGGCTGGACAGGCCGGTGGGCTCGACGTAGTGGGTGTCGTTCATTCCCAGCGACTTGGCCTTGGCGTTCATCAGGGCCACAAAAACGTCCAGGCCACCCGGGTAGGTGCGGCCCAGCGCATGGGCGGCGCGGTTCTCACTGGACATCAGCGCCAGGTGCAGCATTTCGCCACGTGTGAGCGTCGTGCCCACTGTCAGGCGAGACCGGCTCCCCTTTTCGGTATCCACATCATCCTGGGTGATCGTGACAGGCTCATCCATGGGCAACTTGGCCTGGGAGATCAACATACCCGTCATGAGCTTGGTCAACGACGCAATCGGAAGCACCGCCTGATCGTTCTTGCGCAGCAAGACCTCGTGCGTATCTTGGTCTACCACCAAGGCCACGCTGGACTTGAGATCCAGCGGGTCATTGACTTCATGCAAGCCCGCCATCTGACCAAAAGAAGGCTTGGCAGGCACATACGCTACCTTGGTGGGTGCTTTGGCTGTGCGGGCGGCGACACGGGTAGGCTTGACGCTGGCAGCCACCTTGCGCTGTGCGACAGTACGCTTGGCGCTGGCTGCACTGACCTGCTGCTTTTTGGTCCCTTGTTTTTTGACATCTGCCGCGTGCGCGGCAGGCGAAATGAGGGCAGCGCTCACGAGCGCGAAACCCACCCACTGGAAAAATCGATTCACTGCAGCGTTGCGGCGATGGTGCATCAAAGTGCTCCAAACGGTAAGAATTATGGGGCAGTGTACAGAATCAAAAAAAGTCGCGCAAGATCAATACCTTGCGCGACTTTCCGAGAAAGTGAGTGAATTATAAAGAGATCATTCAGCCTTGTGCGGCCACGCGATCTGCTTTACTTTGTAACTTGTTCAAAGCACTGAGATAGGCCTTCGCCGATGCCACGACGATGTCCGGATCGGCGCCCACCCCGTTCACGACACGCCCGCTGTTCTGCAACCGCACAGTGACCTCGCCCTGGCTCTCGGTGGAGCCACTGATCGCGTTGACGGAATACAGCACCATCTCGGCACCGCTCTTCACGTGCGATTCGATGGCCTTGAGCGAGGCATCAACCGGGCCGTTGCCCTCCGCCTCGCCGCGCACCTCTTGCCCATCCACCGTGAACACGATGCGCGCACGCGGCTGCTCGCCGGTTTCGCTTTGCTGGAACAACGAGACAAAGCCGTATTGCTCCTTCTCAGCCGTCACGCTCTCGTCGCTGACCAGCGCGAGGATGTCCTCGTCAAAAATCTCGCTCTTGCGGTCGGCCAGCTCCTTGAACTTGGCAAAAGCCACATTGATCTCGGTTTCGCTGTCGAGCTGCACGCCCAGCTCCTGCAGGCGCTGCTTGAAAGCGTTGCGGCCGCTGAGCTTGCCCAGCACGATCTTGTTGGCACTCCAACCCACGTCTTCGGCGCGCATGATTTCGTAGGTGTCGCGGGCCTTGAGCACGCCGTCCTGGTGGATGCCGCTGGCATGCGCGAACGCATTGGCACCCACCACAGCTTTGTTGGGCTGCACCACGAAACCGGTGGTCTGGCTGACCATGCGGCTGGCGGCCACGATGTGCTGGGTGTCGATGCCGAGGTCCAGGCCGAAATAATCGCGCCGGGTTTTGACCGCCATCACCACCTCTTCGAGCGAGCAGTTGCCGGCGCGCTCGCCCAGGCCGTTGATGGTGCACTCGATCTGGCGGGCACCGCCGATCTTCACGCCAGCCAGCGAGTTGGCCACCGCCATGCCCAGGTCGTTGTGGCAATGCACCGACCAGATGGCCTTGTCGCTGTTGGGAATGCGTTCGCGCAGCGTCTTGATGAAGTTGCCGTACAGTTCGGGCACGGCATAGCCCACGGTGTCGGGCACGTTGATGGTGGTGGCGCCTTCGGCGATCACCGCTTCGAGCACGCGGCAGAGGAAGTCTGGGTCGCTGCGGTAGCCGTCTTCGGGGCTGAACTCGATGTCTGCAACAAGATTACGGGCAAAGCGCACGGATTGTTTGGCCTGCTCCAGCACCTGCTCCGGCGTCATGCGCAGCTTCTTCTCCATATGCAGTGCGCTGGTGGCAATGAACGTGTGAATGCGCGCGCTGTTGGCACCTTTGAGCGCTTCGGCCGCCCGCGAGATGTCGCGGTCGTTGGCGCGCGAGAGCGAGCAGATAGTCGAGTCCTTGATGGCGTTGGCAATGACCTGCACCGCCTCGAAATCACCGTTGGAGCTGGCGGCAAAGCCAGCCTCGATCACATCCACCTTAAGACGCTCCAGCTGGCGCGCAATGCGCAGCTTTTCGTCTTTGGTCATCGAGGCGCCGGGGGACTGCTCGCCATCGCGCAAGGTGGTATCGAAAATGATCAGTTTGTCAGCCATGTTGTTCTCCTGGTATCGGTGGGGGGGACCCGCAACGTCAAAAATCTGGCGCCCAAAACAAAAGGCCCGTTGCGGGTGCATACGGGCCTTTGTGGAAAAAGTGTGCGCGTGCGCCTACTGTCTCCGCCCGTGGGGAGGTAGCAGTAGAGCCAGTGCAAACTTGTTCATGCAACGCAATGTAGCACAACTGCGCGGCAGCGGAGGCGATGGTCACTTGTGCAACCCGCGCTCGTCGGGCTCATCGGTCGAGGTGCTGATCACGCTGCTGTGCTGGCCCTTGGCCTTGCGCCAGGCATACACGGCGTAACCAGACAGCCCATAAAAAACAAACACGCCAAATAGCACGACGGGGGGATGGATATTGATGACGGCAATGCCTAGCGCTATGAGCACGATGGCTGCAAAGGGCACGCTCTTTTTCATTTGCACGTCCTTGAAGCTGTAGAACGGCACATTGGTCACCATGGTGAGTCCCGCATACAACGTGAAGGCAAACATGATCCATGTCACCTGACTCCAGGTCAGCCAATGGTCTTCGCCTGGACGCACGCCCAGCTCGGTCATCAACCAGATGAACCCCGCCACCAGAGCCGCAGCCGCCGGCGAAGGCAACCCCTGAAAGTAGCGCTTGTCCACCACGCCAGTGTTCACGTTGAAGCGAGCCAAGCGAAGCGCTGCACACGCACAGTACACAAAAGCGGCAATCCAGCCCCAGCGGCCCAGGCCCTGAAGTGACCACTCATAAGCAATCAGGGCCGGCGCAGCGCCAAAAGACACCATGTCCGACAGTGAATCCATCTGCTCGCCAAATGCACTCTGTGTGTTGGTCATGCGGGCCACGCGGCCGTCAAGGCTGTCGAGCACCATGGCGCAGAAAACGCCTACGGCCGCTTGGTCAAAGCGGCCATTCATCGCCATGACGATGGAATAAAAGCCACCAAATAGAGCCGCCAGCGTGAACAGGTTGGGAAGGATGTAGATGCCTTTGCGCCTTTTGCGCACCATCACACCGGGGTTCTCGGTGGACTCATTGCCGTCATGCATCAAACAGACCTCCAGTGCCCACGCAAATTACGTAAGCAGCTATTAAATTTATAGTGTTAAGCCATCCGCTGCGGGGAAGCAGGCCGTCCAGCGCGCAAAAGGCAAAGGCCGCAGTGTAGCGCCTGCGCATGGGCCGCCTGGCAACGAAAAAGGCCACCGAAGTGGCCTTGGGATGCTTCGCTCGGAAGTATCAGTTGCGGGTCTGGTCGACCAGCTTGTTCTTGGCGATCCAGGGCATCATGGCGCGCAGCTGGCTTCCCACCTTTTCGATGCTGTGGTCGGCCGTGTTGCGGCGGCGGGCCGTCATCGATGGGTAGTTCAGGCGACCTTCCTGGATGAACATCTTGGCGTAGTCGCCGTTCTGGATGCGCTTCAGGGCATTGCGCATGGCGGCGCGCGACTGCTCGTTGATCACTTCAGGGCCGGTCACGTACTCGCCGTACTCGGCGTTGTTCGAGATCGAGTAGTTCATGTTGGCAATGCCGCCTTCGTAGATCAGGTCCACGATGAGCTTGAGCTCGTGCAGGCACTCGAAGTAGGCCATTTCAGGAGCGTAGCCAGCTTCGACCAGGGTTTCGTAACCCATCTTGATCAACTCGACGGCACCGCCACACAGCACGGCCTGTTCGCCGAACAGGTCGGTCTCGGTTTCTTCCTTGAAGTTGGTCTCGATGATGCCGGCCTTGCCGCCGCCGTTGGCAGCTGCGTAGCTCAAGGCCAGGTCACGGGCCTTGCCGGACTTATCCTGGTGCACAGCGACCAGGTGGGGCACGCCGCCGCCTTGGGTGTAGGTGTTGCGCACGGTGTGGCCTGGGGCCTTGGGGGCCACCATCCACACGTCCAGGTCAGCGCGGGGCACGACCTGGTTGTAGTGCACGTTGAAGCCATGGGCAAAGGCCAGCGAGGCGCCTTGCTTGATGTTGGGTTCGACGTTGTTCTTGTAGACGGCTGCGATGTCTTCATCGGGCAGCAGGATCATGACCACGTCAGCGGCCTTCACGGCGTCGTTGACTTCCATCACCGTCAGGCCAGCCTTGCCAACCTTGTCCCACGATGCACCGCCCTTGCGCAGGCCGACCACAACCTTCACGCCGCTGTCGTTCAGGTTTTGTGCGTGGGCATGGCCCTGCGAGCCGTAGCCGATGATGGCCACGGTCTTGCCCTTGATCAGGCTCAGGTCGGTGTCTTTGTCGTAGAAAACTTTCATGGGTCGCTCCGGTTGAAATGCGTTGTTGGGGGTTGAAATGGGGAAAAAACGGGGTGAATTGTCTTACACGCGCAGAATGCGCTCGCCACGGCCGATGCCGCTGGCGCCTGTGCGGACAGTTTCGAGGATGGCGGTGCGGTCAATGGCCTGCAGGAAGGCGTCGTTCTTGGACTGGTCGCCCGTCAGCTCGATGGTGTAGCTCTTCTCGGTCACGTCGATGATGCGGCCACGGAAGATGTCGGCCATGCGCTTCATCTCCTCGCGCTCCTTGCCCACCGCGCGTACCTTCACCATCATGAGCTCGCGCTCGGTGTAGGCGCCTTCGGTGAGATCGACCACCTTGACGACCTCAATGAGGCGGTTCAGGTGCTTGGTGATCTGTTCGATCACATCGTCGGAGCCTGTGGTCTGGATGGTCATGCGCGACAGCGATGCATCCTCGGTGGGCGCCACGGTGAGCGACTCGATGTTGTAGCCACGGGCCGAGAACAGGCCCACGACGCGGGAAAGAGCACCAGGCTCGTTTTCCAGCAAGACAGCAATGATGTGTTTCATGGTGAAGAGATTCCTCTTTTCGCTGCCCTCCCCCGTGCACGGTAATGCACAGGCTTGGCAGGCAATAGATTCGTCAAAAAATGAATGCTATCTATTTGATAGCTGAAAGCGCTTTATGGACAAGCGCCAGAGGCCGATTTGATGCTGAATTAAAGGTCTTCCGACCCCAGCAGCATTTCGGTGATGCCCTTGCCGGCCTGCACCATCGGGAACACGTTCTCGGTGGGGTCGGTACGGAAGTCCATGAACACCGTGCGGTCCTTGAGCTTGCGGGCCTCGCGCAGCGCCGGCTCCACGTCTTGAGGACGCTCGATCAGCATGCCCACGTGGCCATAAGCCTCGGCCAGCTTCACGAAGTTGGGCAACGCATCCATGTAGCTGTGGCTGTAGCGGCCGGAGTATTCAATCTCCTGCCACTGGCGCACCATGCCCAGGTAGCGGTTGTTGAGCGAGCAGATCTTGATAGGCGTGTTGTACTGCAGGCAGGTGGACAGTTCCTGGATGTTCATCTGCACCGAGCCTTCGCCGGTGATACAGAACACTTCGGACTGCGGCTTGGCCAGCTTGATGCCCATGGCGTAAGGAATACCCACACCCATGGTGCCCAGGCCACCGGAGTTGATCCAGCGACGGGGTTCGTCAAAACGGTAGTACTGCGCCGCCCACATCTGGTGCTGGCCCACGTCGGATGTGATGTAGGTATCACCATCCTTGGTCATGTTCCACAGCGTTTCGACCACGTACTGGGGCTTGATCACGTCGCCGCTGCCCATGCTGTACTTCAGGCATTCACGCTTGCGCCAGCCCTCGATGGTGTCCCACCAAGCAGCCAGGGCACCGGCGTCGGGGCGGGTGCTGCTCTCGCGGATCATGGAGATCAGCTCGGTGAGCACATCCTTCACGTCACCGACGATCGGGATGTCCACCTTCACACGCTTGGAGATGCTCGATGGATCGATATCAACGTGGATGATCTTGCGGTCGTTCTGTGCGAAGTGCTTAGGATTACCGATCACGCGGTCGTCAAACCGGGCACCCACAGCCAGTAGCACGTCGCAGTTCTGCATGGCGTTGTTGGCTTCGATGGTGCCGTGCATGCCCAGCATGCCCAGGAACTTGCGGTCGCTGGCCGGATAGGCTCCGAGGCCCATCAGCGTGTTGGTGACGGGGTAACCCAGCATGTCCACCAGCGTACGCAGCTCGTTGGTGGCATTGCCCAGCAACACACCGCCACCGGTGTAAATATAGGGGCGCTTGGCCGCCAGCAGTAGCTGCAGGGCCTTGCGGATCTGGCCACCGTGGCCTTTGCGCACAGGGTTGTAGGAGCGCATTTCCACCGTCTGGGGGTAGCCGGTGTATGGCACTTTCTTGAACGACACGTCCTTGGGCACGTCCACCACCACAGGGCCAGGGCGGCCAGTGCGTGCGATGTGGAAGGCCTTCTTCATCGTCGCGGCCAGATCGCGCGGGTCCTTGACGAGGAAGTTGTGCTTGACGATGGGACGGGTGATGCCGACCGTGTCGCACTCCTGGAAGGCATCCAGCCCGATCGCGGGCGTGGGCACCTGGCCAGAGATGATCACCATGGGGATCGAATCCATGTACGCGGTGGCGATGCCGGTCACGGCATTGGTCAGACCGGGGCCAGATGTCACCAGCGCTACGCCCACCTCGCCTGTGGCTCGGGCATAGCCGTCCGCAGCATGCACGGCCGCCTGTTCGTGGCGCACCAGCACGTGCTGGATGGTGTCTTGCTTGTACAGCGCGTCGTAGATGTACAGGACCGCACCGCCGGGGTAGCCCCAGATGTACTGGACGTTCTCGGCCTGAAGCGACTTGATGAGGATCTCGGCACCCATGAGGTCCTGAGATGCGGAAGCGGGGGATGCGTTGCCCTGCGAAGCAGCGGCTGCTGAAGAGATTTCAGCTTTGGAGATTTCCATGATCGATCAACCTTTGTGAATTTCTCTGACGAAAAACCTTGGGTGCCCCTCGCACGCGCTCTTGTGAAGCCAGCTTGGGACTTGAGGCCAAGGACATGGGCGGGATGATTGCCGCGCCGGACCGTGACCCGTTTGCCTTTTGAATTGCAACCTCAATTATCGCACTGCAACACACACAAAATGCAGCGCCGCCGAAAAAAACTCCGGCGGGTGCGATAATCAGTGGTTTTACGGCGCCATGCAGTTGCAAAACTGCGGACTTTTGCGTCGATCTCCTCCCGGGCTGACCCGTCTTGGCAACCGAACAAGAACTCTCCGATTTCCTCAAAAGCGTAGAAAAGCGCGCATTCAAGCGCTCGGTCTACCACGTTCGCAACGAGGAAGCGGCGCTGGACATTGTGCAAGACAGCATGCTCAAGCTGGCTGAGCACTACGGCGACAAGCCGGCAAGCGAATTGCCCATGCTGTTCCAGCGGATTCTTTCCAACTGCACCCTGGACTGGTTCCGGCGCCAGAAGACGCGCAATGCACTGTTTTCGAGCATGAGCGACTTCGAGGGCCCGGGCGAAGATGGCACGGATTTTGATCTACTCGAAGCGTATTCAGGAACAGAGGACGGGGACAAGGCCGAAAGCGCGGAAGACCTGACCCGTCGCGCCCAGATATTCCAGGGCATTGAGGAAGAAATTGCCGAATTGCCTCCGCGTCAACGGGAAGCGTTCCTGATGCGTTACTGGGAGGAAATGGACGTCGCAGAGACAGCCGCCGCCATGGGCTGCTCTGAAGGCAGTGTCAAAACCCACTGTTTTCGCGCCATACAAACCCTCAGCAAGGCACTGAAGGCCAAAGGAATCGAGCCATGAATAACACTGCACAGACACCATCGACCCAAGCTGAAGCAGCCGCAGAGCGCTTCGCGCTGCGCGTCACGGCCCGACTGTCCAGCGGGACCGAGGCTCTGCCTTACGACATTTCTGAGCGGCTGCGTGCCTCGCGCATGCAGGCCTTGGCCAAACGCAAGGTCACCGTGCCGGTGCGCCGTACGGCGCCGGCTGCCGTAGTGGTCAACACAGGCAGCACCGCCACCCTGGGGCGTGGCGGCGAAGGCGGTGGCTGGTGGAATGCCCTGGTTTCGGCTGTTCCGCTGCTGGCCTTGGTGGTGGGCCTGGTGGTCATCAACATTGCCCAGGACGAACGCGCCGCCAATGACGTGGCCGAAGTCGATGCCGCGTTGCTGACCGACGACCTGCCGCCTGCCGCCTACTCGGACCCAGGCTTCGTACAATTCCTCAAGACTTCCGCGCAGTCGAACTGACTGCCTGACTCTGGACTGCATGCACCCAAGCCCCACCGAAGCCCCCTCCACGCTGCCAGCCTTTGTGCTGGCATTGGCGCTTCTGGGCGCCTTCACCGCGGGTGGCTGGCAGGCATGGGTGCAGATGCGAATGGCTCCGAGCACTGTGCTGCAGGCGGGCGCCGAGGCTGCTGTGGCCCGCCCCAACAATGCCCGTGCGGACTTATCTGCCGTCAACATGCCTCCCGCCACCGAATCGGGACCGGGCTGGGGCACGCTCAACACAGCACAAAAGCTGGCGCTGTATCCGCTGGCAGAGCGCTGGGCGCTGATCAGCGAAGCCCAAAAACGCCGCTGGCTCGATCTGGCCACCAACTACCCCAACCTTTCGGAAGAGGAACAGCGCAAGTTCCATGACCGCATCACCGACTGGGCGAGCCTGAGTGCCCAGCAACGCAACCAGGCGCGCCTGAACTACGCCGTCACCAAACGCCTGGCCGGCGATGACAAGCGAGCCCAGTGGGAGGCCTACCAGGCACTGTCGGACGAAGAGCGTAAGGCCCTGGCTTCCAAAGCAGCCCCCAACCCGCATGGTGCAGCTCCCGCCCTGCGCCCGGTGTCTCCCAAGAAGCTGGTGCAGGTGCCAGCCGCCACCCAGGCCAGCCCTGACCGGCCGAACGCGCCCAAGATTCCACCGGTCGTAGACCATTCGCCCCGCGTTGCAGCGCCCGTGCCTGCACCAGCAACCGTTGCTGCCCCGGCACCCCCAGCGCCAGCGGCCTCCACAGCCGGGGTGGAAACGGCCCCCGTGGCGATCCCCAGCGCGGTGCCTGCTGCGCTCCCCCCTCTGGGTAGCAGCGGCACGGAAGGCGCCAGCTCGCCAACGCCTCCCCCGGTGACCCCTGACACCTCCGGCCTGTATCCTCAGTAGGTTTGCAACCTGCCCCCGGCCCGACGGGCCTGACCTGGAATGTCCGCTTCTCCCCCTCCCCTCACGCCGCAAGCGGCGGCCCCCGCCTCCTTCGGCACCACCCTCGCGGGCGCCCCTACGCCCAATCTGTGGCGGCGCATGGCTTGCTGGCTGTATGAAGGCATGCTCATGTTTGGTGTGGTTTTCATTGCGGGCTACCTGTTCGGCACGTTGAGCCAAACCCGGAACGCGATGGACAACCGCCACGCGCTGCAGGCCTTTCTGTTCGTGGTGTTCGGCATTTATTTCACCTGGTTCTGGGCCAAAGGACAGACCCTGGCGCAGAAAACCTGGCACATCCGCGTCGTCGGCACCGCCGGTCAACCCATCAGCCAGCCGCGTGCCTTGCTGCGCTATGTCTTGAGCTGGCTGTGGTTTTTGCCGCCTCTGGCGGCGATTGCACCGTTTTCGCTGTCGGGCGGTGAGTCTGCGGTGATCGTGCTGGGCTGGGTGGCCATCTGGGCGCTGCTCAGCCGCTTCCACCCCACTCGGCAGTTCTGGCACGACGCGCTGGCTGGCACTCGTCTGGTGCACTACGAAATCCCCAAAAAATAAGCGCATGCAACCCTCTTCTCCCCCATCCGCAGCCCCTGCCAACCCTCAGAAGGCCCGCACGGGCCTCAACCGCATCTGGCATGCCGCGGGCTATTCCCTGGAAGGGCTGCGGGCCGGCTGGAACGAGAAAGCCTTCCGCCAGGAGGCCATCGGGGCCATGGTGCTGCTGCCGCTGTCGCTCTGGCTGGGCCGCAACTGGATGGAAGTGGCCCTGCTGGCGGGCTCCGTGGTCATCGTGATGATTGTGGAACTGCTCAACACCGGCATCGAAACCGCCATCGACCGCATCGGGCCCGAGTGGCATGACCTGTCCAAGCGTGCCAAGGACATGGGCAGTGCGGCAGTTTTGCTGGCTTTGCTGCTGTGCATCGGCATCTGGGCCGCCGCGTTATTTCAGAGGTTTTTCCATGGCTGAACCCGCTTTTTCTGTGTGCGTGTACTGCGGCTCGCGCCCCGGTGACAACCCGGCCTATACCCAGGTTGCGCAAGCGGTGGGCCAGTGGATTGGTGCGCACCACGGGCAACTGGTGTACGGCGGCGGTCGCAGCGGCCTGATGGGCACCGTGGCCGAAGCCACGCGGTTGGCGGGTGGCCGGGTGGTGGGTGTGATCCCGCAGGCGCTGGTGGACAAGGAACTGGCCAACCGACAGTGCGACGAGCTGCACATCGTGCAGACCATGCACGAGCGCAAGGCCATGATGGCCGAGCGCAGCGACGCCTTCCTGGCCCTGCCCGGGGGCATCGGCACGTTTGAAGAACTGTTTGAAGTGTGGACCTGGCGCCAGCTGGGCTACCACGACAAGCCGCTGGGCTTGCTGAACGTGGCGGGCTACTACGACGGCCTGTTGGGCTTTCTGCAGACCAGCGTGGCCAGTGGCTTCATGGGCGAGTGGCAGATGGGCCTGCTGCACTCTGGCAGTGACGCCAGCGAGCTGCTGCAATCCCTGGTGGAACAGGCCGGCACCAATGCCCGCCAGATCCCGCTGCGCTCAGTGATCTGACTGACCGCCAGGCGCTGGCTTGTGCTGGCGCGCCCCACGCCAGCGAATGCAGCTCATGGGCGGCACCGCTGTACAGGCGATGCCTCTTCCTGGATGGCGCCCCCTATGGAAAGGTGGAACGCGCCAAGCGGCTCAGAGGGTGACCACCTCAGACCGCAGCGTCATCCAGATCGCCCGTGCGGATGCGCACCGTGCGCTCCACAGCGGTCACAAAAATCTTGCCGTCACCGATCTTGCCCGTGCGCGCCACGTTCACGATGGCGTCCACGCAGCGGTCCACATCCTCGGACTTCACGACAACCTCGACTTTCACCTTGGGCAGAAAGTCCACCACGTATTCCGCGCCACGGTACAGCTCGGTGTGGCCCTTCTGGCGGCCAAAACCCTTCACTTCGGTGACCGTGAGGCCGGTCACGCCGCATTCGGCCAGGGCTTCGCGGACTTCTTCGAGCTTGAAGGGCTTGATGACGGCGGTGATCATTTTCATGGCGGGTCTCCTGGAGGATGTAAAAAAGGGGGCTGAAGGCACGGCGCGAACGCGTCACGCCCTGAATTTGCTGGTGATAGGGTAACGCCAGTCCTTGCCGAAGCTGCGGCGCGTGACGCGAATCCCTACGGGAGCCTGGCGGCGTTTGTACTCGTTGAGCTTGATGAGCCGTGTCACGCGCTCCACATCGGCGCGCTCAAAGCCGCTGGCAATGATGGATTCGATGGGCTCATCGTTCTCCATGTAGCGGGCCACGATAGCGTCCAGCACCTCGTAGGGCGGCAGGCTGTCCTGGTCTTTCTGGTCGGGCCGCAGCTCAGCGCTGGGGGGGCGCGTGATGATGCGCTCGGGAATGGGATTGGCGCCTGTGCCATACGGGTCGTTGGCATTGCGCCAGCGGGCCAAGTCGAACACCCGGGTTTTGGCCACGTCCTTGATCACCGCAAAACCGCCGGCCATGTCGCCGTACAGCGTGCAGTAGCCGGTGGACATTTCGCTCTTGTTGCCCGTGGTCAGCACGATGGCGCCGAACTTGTTGGACAGCGCCATCAGCAGCGTGCCCCGGATGCGCGCCTGCAGGTTTTCTTCGGTGGTGTCTTCAGGCAAACCGGCAAACTCGGTGGCCAAAGCGGCCTTGAAGGCCTCGAACTGCGGCTTGATGGAGATCTCGTCGTAGCGCACGCCCATGCGCGTGGCCATGTCGCGCGCGTCGATCCAGCTGATGTCGGCGGTGTAAGGCGACGGCATCATCACCGTGCGGACCTTGTCGGCACCGAGCGCGTCTACCGCAATCGCCAGCACCAGCGCCGAGTCAATGCCACCCGACAGCCCCAGCAACGCGCCAGGGAAGCCGTTCTTGCCCACGTAGTCGCGCACGCCCAGCACCAGGGCGTCCCACAGGTCGGCCTCCAGCGTGCGCTCGGGGGCCACCTCTGCTGTAATTTTGATAGCGCCTTGGGCAGGTTCCACTAGCGCATAGACCAGTTTTTCCACAAAAGCAGGCGCCCGGCCCGCCACCGAACCGTCGGCCGCCAGCGCAAACGACCGGCCTTCGAACACCACCTCATCCTGCCCACCCACCAGGTGGGCGTAGACCAGCGGCAGGCCCGTCTCGACCACACGGGCGCGCATCGTGGCCTCGCGCTCCGTGCCCTTGCCCAGGTGGAAAGGCGACGCATTAATGACCGCCAGCAGCTGCGCCCCGGCAGCGGCCGTGTCGCGCGCGGGGGTGGCAAACCAGGCGTCTTCGCACACCAGCACGCCCACCTTCACGCCCTCCACCTCGAACACGCAGGGCTTGCTGCCCGGCACAAAGTAGCGCCGCTCATCAAACACCTGGTAGTTGGGCAGCTCGCGCTTGGCGTAGGTCTGCTCGATCTTGCCGTCGCGCACCACGCTGGCGGCGTTGAAGCACACGCTGAAGGCCTGCGCGCCAGGGGCCATGGCCTGCGGGTGGCCCAGCACGATAGCGAGGCCTTTCAACCCCGCAGTCTCGCGGGCCACGGTTTTCACGGCATCATCGCAAGCCGCAATGAAGGCGGGGCGCAGGAACAGGTCTTCGGCCGCATAGCCGCAAATGGCCAGCTCCGGCGTCAGCAGCAGCCGGGCGCCCTGGGCATAGGCTTCGCGGGCTGCCGCAATGATCTTTTGGGCGTTGCCGGGCATGTCGCCCACAACAAAGTTGAGCTGCGCAGTGCAAATGGAGAGCGTCATGAAACTGGAATCGGCCCCTGCGGCCGGGTTGAATACCGCCGTTGCAGGCCCGCCATCAAGGGAGCATCACAGGGGCCTGCATGGCTGAAGCTGACATTATCGCCCGCGTGCTCCCCTCCGCGCTGGACGTGGACGCTGCGGCCTGGAACCGCCTGCTGGCGCAGCAAAGCCACCCCACGCCCTTCATGCGGCATGAATACCTGGCGGCGCTGGAAAGCAGCGGCAGCGCCACGCCCCGCACCGGATGGACGCCCCGCTTCATGACGCTGTGGCAAGGCGACACCCTGGTGGCCGCCTGCCCGCTGTACCTCAAAAGCCATTCGTATGGCGAATACGTCTTCGACTGGGCCTGGGCCAGCGCCTATGAGCAGCATGGCGTGCCCTACTATCCCAAGGCCGTCATCGCCGTGCCCTTCACCCCTGTGCCCGGCAGCCGCCTGCTGGCGCGCGATGCTGCTACACGGGCCCTGCTGGTGCAGGCGGTGTGCCAGTGGTGCGAGCAAGAAGACGTGTCGTCCGTGCACGTGCTGTTTGCCAGCGATGACGATGTGCAGACCAGCGTGCAGCAAGACCTGATGCTGCGGCACACCGTGCAATTTCATTGGAAGAACGAGCCACCCACACTGGCTGCTGCGCAAGGGGAGGCGGCCACGGCTGGGCAGCCCCCGCGCTACCGGAACTTTGACCACTTTCTGGCCAGCCTGTCGCAGGACAAGCGCAAAAAGATCCGCCAGGAGCGCCGCCGCGTGGCCGATGCGGGGGTGACCTTCCGCTGGTCGCTTGGGGCCGACATCAGCACTGCAGACTGGGACTTTTTCTACCGCTGCTACGAGCGCACCTACCTGGAGCACGGCAACCCACCCTACCTCACGCGCGACTTCTTTGCCCGCATGGCCGCGCACATGCCGGAGGCCTGGCTGCTGTTTGTGGGAGAGCGGGACGGGCGGCCTATTGCTAGCAGTTTGATAGCTATCGGCGCATATGAATCTGGCGCTACAGGCCCAAATGACTCTGATTCACGCTCTGAACCAGGCACCGGACTGGTGGCCTATGGCCGCTACTGGGGAGCCCTGGAGCGTGTGGACTGTCTGCATTTCGAGGCCTGTTACTACCAGCCGCTGCAGTGGTGCATCGCCCACGGCGCCGTGCGGTTTGAGGGAGGCGCCCAGGGCGAACACAAGATGGCCCGCGCCCTGCTGCCCGTGCAGGCCACCAGCGCGCACTGGCTGGCGCACCCGGCGTTTGCAGAGGCGGTACAGCGTTTTCTGGACCGCGAAGGGGCCGGGGTGGAGAACTACCTGGAGTCCCTGCACCAGCGCCTGCCGTTCAAGCAAGCGCCGTAAGAACCTGTTCAAAGGCTTCGCCACACGCCCCTTGCCCGCACAGCGCATGGGGCGGCGCGGCTCAACGGCTCAGAACGATTCCCAATCGTCGTCCCCCGCAGCACTTGTGACCTTGGGGCGCGGCGCACTGGCCAGGGCCGCAGGCTGCGCAGGCCGGGGCGCCGCCGCCTGGGACGAGCCCGCCAGGCGCACCTTCAGTTCCTTGGCCAGCTGGATCACCGCCGTGGCGACCTTTTGCGAAGCGCGGGAGAACGCGGTGTCGTTGGCGAGCTGCTTTTCTGCGTGGTCATAGGCACCCTGGTTGATCATGCGCGCCACCTTGCCCGCCTCTTCGTGGAACTGGCGGTGTGCGTCCAGCAGGTTCACAAAAGACGGCTTGCCACCGTATTGCGAGCTGCCAGCGCCATGCAGCCATTGGCCCAGTTCGCAGCAGTCGTCGCGGCCCACGATGTCCGCATCCAGTCGCTCCTTCTGGGTGACGGCGGTGCGCAACTTGGCGCGCCAGTTGGCGTGTGCCTGGATGGCAGTGTCCAGGTTGATGCCCAGCGCAGCGCCCGCGTTGCCCGCAGGAGCAGCGCCAAGAGCGCGCTGGGACGGCAGCGGTGCATAGGCCGGTGCGGTGCCCACGCGCGCCGCTGGAGCAAATGACGCACGCTGCGGGCTAGCGCTGGCTGCCGACGTTGCCACTGCACCCTGGGCGCCCAGCTTGAAGAACGCCACCGTGCTCACCAGGTCCTGCGCCTGGGTGTTGAGGCTGCTGGCGGCTGCGGCCATTTCCTCCACCAGGGCGGCGTTCTGCTGGGTGACCTGGTCCATCTGCGTGACGGCCTCGCCCACCTGGGCCACGCCCTGGCTTTGTTCGGAGCTGGCGGCGCTGATCTCGCCCATCAGGTCCGTCACCCGCTTGATGGCGCCCACCACCTCGGTCATCGTTGCCCCGGCCTGATCGACCAGTGTGGTGCCCGCAGTCACGCGCTCCACGCTGTCGTTGATCAGGGCCTTGATCTGCTTGGCTGCGTCGGCCGAGCGGCCCGCCAGGCTGCGCACCTCGGACGCCACCACCGCAAAGCCCCGGCCCTGCTCGCCCGCACGCGCTGCTTCGACGGCCGCGTTCAGCGCAAGGATGTTGGTCTGGAAGGCAATGCCATCGATCACGCCGATGATGTCGGCGATCTTGCTGCTGCTGTCGTGGATGCCCTTCATGGTGTCCACCACCTGGCTCACCACCTCGCCACCCTGCACGGCCACGGTGGACGCACTTTGCGCGAGCTGGTTGGCCTGCCGGGCGTTGTCGGCGTTCTGGCGCACGGTCGAATTGAGCTGCTCCATGGATGCCGCCGTTTCCTGCAGTGCGCTGGCCTGCTGCTCGGTGCGCGCGCTCAGGTCGTTGTTGCCTTGGGCGATCTCGGACGATGCCGTGGCCACGTTCTCGGAGCCCGAGCGCACATGCCCCACGATGCGCGACAGGTTCTGCTGCATCTCGTTCAGCGACCGCAGCAGGTGCGCCATCTCATTGCGGCTTTCACCCAGATCAGGAATGTGGACCGACAGGTTGCCATGGCTGATTTCGTCGGCCGCGTGCACAGCCCGCTGCACCGGCCCCACGATGGAGCGCGTGGTCCACAGCGCGAACAAGGCCCCCAGCACCAGCGATGCCACCGCAGCCAGCGCCAGCACCCATTGGCTGGTCACCGCGTCCTGGAGGATGGCGCCTTCAAAGTCATCGAGCTGCTTGTGCGTGTTGTCTGCCACATCGGCCAGCGATTGCAGGTAGGCGGTGGCCAGCGGCTTGAGGTCGCTGTCCACCAGCGCAAACACATCCTCGCCCGCCTTCTTGCGGTCCAGCAGCTTGGCGCGGGCATCCACATAGGCCTTGCGGGTGACAGCCACGCGCTCCATCAGCGCCTTTTCGGTCGGGTCGTCCACCAGCGCTTCCAGCTTTTTCTGCGCCTCGCTGGCACGCTGCGACGTGGCGGCCATGTCGGCCGTCAGCGACTGGATGTAGCCCGCGTCCGTGGCCTTGAGCGATGCCGACGCCCGCACCCAGTTCAGGTCAATGGCGGCCTTCCATTCCTGCGCGAGTGCGTTGCGCTCCATCTCGACAGTGGCGATGCGGCTGCTGGCCTCCTTGAGTACAGCCAGCCGCCACACGCCGGTGGCAGCAATGGCGGCGGTGATCAACAGGATGAGGCCAAAGGCCAGGCTCAGGCGTGCTCCGATTTTGAGGTTGTTCATGGACTCTTTCGTGGGACTTGTAGGTTTTTGCCAGCCGTTTGGGCCATGTCGCCTGGGGCGTGCTCACGCACGGGTGCCCGGTCAGGACAATGGCAAGGTCTGGATTGGCGCCAATTGTATCATTTGTTTTGATAAAAATGATTTTATCAATTTATAAGCATGACGCGTGGGCAGGGACGGCAGAGGGACAGGCGCCCGTGGTGTGGCGCGCTGGGGCAGCCAAGGGTGGACACCCCTGCCCCATTGCCCGGAGAGAACCGCAATCAGACGCACGCACCGCCCGTGGCGAGCCATGCGCAGCCTGCGGTCCCTGAGCCTTGAGTAGCGGGCGCTTTGGTTGGCCCGCTTTGATGAAGAAGTTTATGTCCCAACAAGGGGCAAAAACCTTACAACCGGCCCCGCTGCCTGCGCCACATCAAAAGCTCTCCCAATCGTCCTCCGCACCTGCGGCAACAGGCTGGGCCAGCTTGGGCGGCGCACTGGCCGATTTGGCTGCAGAAGGCGCAGCAGCAGCAGACGCTTTTTTGCCAGCAGGTGCGGGCGTGGCCGTGGACCGCAGAGTAGAAGTCTCCCTGACGGGCGCGCCTGTCGATGCAGGCTTGCCTGCCGGTGCGGCGTGCACGGGGCGCTGCGCCCCGGTGGCTCCGCCGCCCGGCTGCGCTGCACGCGCCTGGTCGGCCGTGAGCTTGAACACGGCCACCGCCCCCACCAAGGCCTGCGCCTGATGGCTCAGACTGCTGGCGGCCGCCGCCATTTCCTCCACCAGCGCGGCGTTCTGCTGGGTGACCTGGTCCATCTGCGTGACGGCCTCACCCACCTGCGACACGCCGGTGCTCTGCTCGCTGCTGGCCGCGCTGATCTCGCCCATGATGTCCGTCACGCGGCGAATGGCGCCCACCACCTCGGTCATGGTGGTGCCGGCCTTGTCCACCAGCTGCGAGCCCTGCTCCACACGCTCCACGCTGGCTGTGATGAGCGACTTGATCTCCTTGGCTGCCTCGGCGCTGCGCTGGGCCAGGTTGCGCACCTCGCCCGCCACCACGGCAAAGCCCCGGCCCTGCTCGCCCGCGCGGGCGGCCTCCACGGCCGCGTTCAGCGCGAGGATGTTGGTCTGGAATGCGATGCCGTCGATGACCGAGATGATGTCAGCGATCTTCCTGCTGCTGTCGTTGATGCCCTTCATGGTGGTCACCACCTCGGCCACCACGTCACCGCCCTGCCCCGCCACGGTGGATGCGCTCATCGCCAGCTGGTTGGCCTGGCGCGCGTTGTCGGCGTTTTGTTTGACGGTGGAACTCAGCTCCTCCATCGACGCTGCGGTCTCCTGCAGTGCGCTGGCCTGCTGTTCGGTGCGGATCGACAGGTCGTTGTTGCCCGAGGCGATTTCGGCACTGGCAGACGCCACCCCCTGGGCGTTGCTGCGCACGCCCGACACTACATGCGCCAGGTTGTTACGCATGGTGGTCAGGCCGCTGAGCAAATGGGCGATCTCGTCCTTGCCCCGGGCGTGGATCGCCACGGTCAGGTCGCCCTGGGCCACCGCGTCGGTGATCTGCACCGCATCGCCCAGCGCGCGCGAAATCTGCCGGATCATGGCGCCGCCCATCAGCACCGCCAGCGCGATGCCCGCCACCACCGCCGTGACTGCCAGCGCACGAATGGTCTGGTAGCTGGTAGCCGCGCTGTCGTACTCGGCCTTGGCACGGTCCAGCTGCACCTGCATCAGCTGGCCCAGCACCGCCTGCAACGGGTCGATGGCGGGGTACATCTCCTTGGCAGCAAACGCGGTCAGCGCCGCCACATCGCCCGACTTGAAGTGCCCCGCCAGCACGTCGGTCGCCGCATCGGCCTTGGCCTGCAGCGGCTTGAAGCGCTCGACCAGTTGCGTTTCCTCCGGCACCAGCTGCGTGGCGAGGTAGGCCTTCCAGTTGGTATCGATGGCCTTGCGCGCGTCGGCCACGGACTGCAGGCCTTGCGCAGGGGTCAGCGCGCCGTCGCGCACCTTGTGGGCTGTGTCCACCACGTTGACGGCATACATGTCCGCCACCACCTTGATCTGCTTGAGTGGCACCACCCGGTCGTCGTAGACCGACTTGAGCCCGGCATTGGAATTGCCCATGCCATACAGCCCCGCCACGCCCACCAGCAGCACCAGCAGACACAGGGCCGCAAGCAAACCCGCCAGGCGGGTGGAAATCTTGAACTGGTTCATGACAACACTCCTGAGGGAAACTATGCACACGGCTGAGCCCCGCTGGCTGCGCGCCAGCGGTGGGAAAAGAGCACAGAGCAAGTGGCAACAGCAGCCAGAGCGGCCCGGGGCGGCGGCCTTGGTGGTGCCAGAGTGGGCATTGCAACCCCTTGCACCCAAGCCCGGCGGGCCGCGTCAGCGGCCGGGGGCTGGTGCGTGCGCAAGCGTGTGCGCACAGCGGTGAAACCACGGTCCATTGCGGAACTCCTGGGGAGAACGGCGCAAAAAGAAATGCCCACCCATGCAAAGACCGCGCGCCGTGGCGGTCAAGCCCAGCATAGCGCTTTCCGTTACGTTTGCGTACGAGTCGCATCGTTGGGGCTGGGACGACGGCCCCGGTTGGCAACCAGCCAACTTCACCAGCCGCTGATGCCACTCGCACATCCATCAAGTAACAAAGCACGCAGAAGGTGTCCCCTCTGCGTGCTTCTTCACTTCTTTTTTGATAGCTGTCAGCGCATGTTCCACCTGCGCTTGCAGCCGTTTTGACCTGAACTCTTCATCCAGGGGCCTGTCTGGCCCTTCTCAGAAGCTCTCCCAGTCGTCGTCGTTACCCCCTGCCTTGGCCGGTGCCGGGCTGGGCGCTGCCGGTTTGGGGGCTGCGGCGCTGGCTGCTGGGGCCGCTGGTGCTGCGCTGCCGGTCTTGGGCGCTGCCAGGCTGGCTGCGGGTTTGCTGCTGCTCTTGGCGCTGCTGCCCACGCTGCTGCGGGCCGGGGCTTTGTAGCTGGGCGCTGCAATGGGAGCGCGAGCGGGGGCTGCGCTGCTGCGCGCCGGGCTGTGGCTTGATGTGCTGTTGGCGTCGAGCTTGAACACGGCCACGGCGTTGACCAGTTCGCCGGCCTGGGCGTTCAGGGCGCTGGCAGCTGCGGCCATTTCTTCCACCAGGGCGGCGTTTTGCTGGGTGGCCTGGTCCATCTGGGTGACGGCTTCGCCGACCTGGCCGACACCTGCGCTTTGTTCGCTGCTGGCGGCGCTGATCTCTCCCATGATGTCGGTCACGCGGCGGATGGCGCTGACGACTTCGGTCATGGTGGCTCCGGCTTTGTCCACCAAGGCGGTGCCTTGTTCCACGCGTTCTACGCTGGCGGTGATGAGGGCTTTGATTTCTTTGGCGGCTTCTGCGCTGCGTCCTGCCAGGTTGCGCACTTCTCCGGCCACCACGGCAAAGCCCCGGCCTTGTTCGCCAGCGCGGGCGGCTTCGACGGCTGCGTTGAGGGCCAGGATGTTGGTCTGGAAGGCGATGCCGTCGATGACGCTGATGATGTCTGCAATCTTGTTGCTGCTGGCGTTGATGCCTTTCATGGTCTCGACGACTTCGGCCACAACGTCTCCGCCTTGGACGGCCACGGTGCTGGCGCTGACGGCCAGTTGGTTGGCAGCTCGTGCGTTGTCGGCGTTCTGGCGCACGGTGGAGCCCAGTTCTTCCATCGACGCTGCCGTCTCTTCCAGCGCGCTGGCCTGCTGCTCTGTGCGCGCGCTCAGGTCGTTGTTGCCGGAGGCAATCTGCGCGCTGGCTGAGGCCACGCCTTCGGCATTCTGGCGCACCGTGCTGACGGTGTTGACCAGGCTTTGCTGCATGCGTTGCAGGGCGCTGAGCAGGTGGCCGGTTTCGTCCTTGGACTGCACGACGATCTGGCCGCTCAGGTCGCCACCGGCCACGCGGTCGGCCGCCTCCACCGCCTGCGCCAGGGGGCGGGTGATGGAGCGGATGATGGTGATGGCCAGAAAGATTGCGATGCCGATGGCAAGTGCGGCCGCAATCAGCACATCGCGCTGCAGGGCGCCCGCTTGCGACTCTGCACGCTGCCCTGCTGCAACGGTGAACTGTGCCTGCAGCTCCACTTGCTCCCTGATACTTGCTTGATAGGCAAGTTGCACGGGACGAAGCTGCTCTTCCAGCAATTTAATGGCTTCGTCTTTTTGGGCTTGCTGGATCAGCGCCAGGTACTGGTCTCCCACTTTCAAGAAATCTGCACGCTGCTGCTCCATTCGCGCCAAGGCTTCCTTGCCCTTTTCAGACACGATGAGTCGGTTGAGGACCTGATAGGCCTCCGCCACCCTGGCCCGTGCTTCAACGATCTGGTCTCGCGAAGCCTTCAAGATCGTCTCGTTCGAGAAAATCACCAAGTTGCGATACTGAGTGGCCTGGACGTTCACGCCATCGGCCAACGTACCCAGCGCCTTGGTGATGGGTATGCGCACACCCACCACGTCGGTCAGTTCGGCACGCTGGCTGGCAGATCGCACCAAACTCACAGCCCCTAAAGCAACCAGTAAGAGGACCATGACGCCAAAAGCTATCGCGAGCCGGGTGGAAATCTTGAACTGATTCATCCTTCTTCTCCTCGGGTTGATCGTTGTGCGTGTTCTGCCTGTGGCTACCTTAGCTCTATGCAGCCTTTGTCACCAGTCCTATTTCGTCACTGCTGAGCAACGCCTCGATGTCCATCACGATCAGCATGCGTTCGCCCAGGCTGGCAATGCCGGTGACAAAGGCGGGGTCCACATGGCCCTGCCGCTCGAACTGGGGCGTGGGCTTGATGAGGTCGGGGGTGAGCGAGACCACATCGGCCACCGCGTCCACCACTGCCCCCACCACGGTGGAGCCGATGTCCAGAATGATGACGACGGTGAAGTCGTTGTAGCTGGCTTCGGGGCACTGCAGCTTCACGCGCAGGTCCAGGATGGGGACGATGCGACCGCGCAGGTCGATCACCCCTTTGATGAAGTCGGGCGAATGCGCCAGGCGCGTGGGCCGTTCGTACGAGCGGATTTCCTGCACCCGCAGGATGTCGATGCCATATTCCTCCGCGCCCAGGCGGAAGGTCAGGAATTCACGCACGGCGGCCGCCGCGCTGGACACCTGCCCTGGCGTTGCAGAGTGGGCGTTGGCAGGGACGGCGGAGTCGACAAAAGCGGTCATGGCACGGGGCTTTCAGGCGGAGGGGGCTGCGAGGGGCGCCAGAACGCGAAATGCGCAAAAGCCATTCAAAGCATAGCAGTCATAGGTTTCATTTCGTGACATTTTTTGAGAATCCCCCACGCCAATGCAAGGGGACTGAGGCCGCTAACGACGGTGCAATTGGAGAGCTTGCTCCATTTCGCGCCCCGCCCTGGTGCGCAAAAACTGCTACCGTCGCACCAACCGTGTGCCTTGCCTGGCACGCGCCGTTTTGGAACGACGAATCGATGCCCCTCTTCTCCGACCGCAAATCCGCCGCCCCCGACCACATGCCACCGCCGAGCCTGCCGCTGCTGGCCCTGGAGCTGCGGGCCCCCTGGGAGTTTGGCGCCGTGCTGCCTGCCTGGCCTGTGCTGCAGCGCGCCCCGCTGGGGGATGGGCACACGGTCATCGTGTTCCCGGGCCTCACGGCGGGTGACACCACCACCCTGCCCCTGCGCCGCTACCTCGAATCGCGCAACTACAACACGCTGGGCTGGGGCCAGGGCCTGAACCTGGGGCCCCGCGAAGGCGTGCTGGAGAACGCCAAGGCCCAGTTGCAGCAAGCGGCGGATGCCAGCGGCAACAAGGTCAGCCTGGTGGGCTGGAGCCTGGGCGGCATCTACGCCCGCGAGCTAGCCAAGGAAATGCCCGACCTGGTGCGCTGCGTGGTGACCCTGGGCACGCCCTTTGCCGGGCCCCACACCTCTACCAACGCATGGCGCATCTACCAGTTCGCCAGCGGCCGCAGCATCGAGCGCGAAACCGAGAACTACAACCTGCCCGAGGCGCCCCCAGTGCCCACCACCAGCATCTACTCGCGCACCGACGGCGTGGTGGCCTGGCGCGGCAGCATCCAGGCGCCCGCCGACCACAACCCGCACACCGAGAACATCGAAGTGGTGGCCAGCCACTTTGGCATCGGCCTGAACCCAAGCGCCTGGTGGGCTGTGGCAGACCGCCTGGGCCAGCCGCACGGCCCGGGCGTGGTGTGGCAACCCTTCCAGCGTCCGCAGTTGCCAGGGCTGCATCTGGTGTATCCCAACCCGCACCGCTGACGGGGCTACGGACCGGCCCCCTGCCGGACCTGAAGGGGCGGCGCATTCCCAAGTGCCACGTAAAAAAGCACGCAGAAGGTGTCCCCTCTGCGTGCTTCTTCACTTCTTTTTTGATAGCTGTCAGCGCATGTTCCACCTGCGCTTGCAGCCGTTTTGACCTGAACTCTGCATCCAGGGGCCTGTCTGGCCCTCGTCAGAAGCTCTCCCAGTCGTCGTCGTTGCCTCCTGCCTTGGCCGGTGCCGGGCTGGGCGCTGCCGGTTTGGGGGCTGCGGCGCTGGCTGCTGGGGCCGCTGGTGCTGCGCTGCCGGTCTTGGGCGCTGCCAGGCTGGC
>NZ_JBMDJM010000029.1:0-24909 GCF_057809195.1 Acidovorax sp. FG42
CGCGAAGGCGGCCGCACCGTGGGCGCTGGCGTCGTGGCCAAGATCATTGCTTAATTCATAAGCAGAAAAGGAACTTGCCATGTCCAAGCAAAAAATCCGCATCCGCCTGAAGGCGTTTGATTACAAGCTGATCGACCAGTCCGCTGCCGAGATCGTTGACACCGCCAAGCGCACCGGCGCCATCGTCAAGGGTCCCGTGCCCCTGCCGACGCGCATGAAGCGTTTCGACATCCTGCGTTCGCCCCACGTCAACAAGACCAGCCGCGACCAGCTCGAAATCCGCACGCACCAGCGTCTGATGGACATCGTGGACCCTACGGACAAGACCGTGGACGCCCTGATGAAGCTCGACCTGCCCGCTGGCGTGGACGTCGAAATCAAGCTGCAGTGATGTAGCCGTAGCTGCTGCAAGGCGGACTCCTCCGCCTTGTGGTGACTGACATAACGCGAACTTGCTTGAAAAAGCGGTTCGCGTTATACTTTAGGGCTTCGCCTAATTTGCGTGCGTTTTCGTGCGTCGGTGGGTGGAGTTTTAATAACCCTCTTTCATGCACGCGAGTGCAACGCCGTGGCCAATTGAAGTTGCGGCGGTGGAAGTTTTGGAGAAACAAATGAGTCTGAGCAACTCCCTCGGGTTGCTGGGTCGCAAAGTGGGCATGATGCGTCTGTTCACCGATGATGGGGACGCAGTGCCTGTCACGGTGGTGGATGTGTCCAACAACCGCGTTACCCAGGTCAAAACCCAAGAGAACGATGGCTACGTGGCCCTGCAGGTCACGTTCGGTTCGCGCAAAGCATCGCGCGTGACCAAGCCAGAAGCCGGCCACCTTGCTAAGGCAGGTGTGGAAGCCGGTGAAATCATCCAGGAATTCCGCGTGACCGCAGAAACCGCCGGCAAGTACGCCGCAGGTGCTGCAGTGCCGGTGGCTGATGTGTTTGCCGTGGGCCAAAAAGTCGACGTGCAAGGCACCTCCATCGGTAAGGGCTACGCCGGTACCATCAAGCGTCACAACATGAGCTCGCAGCGCGCGTCGCACGGTAACAGCCGTTCGCACAATGTGCCTGGCTCGATCGGTATGGCACAAGACCCCGGTCGCGTGTTCCCCGGCAAGCGCATGACGGGCCACCTCGGCGATGTCACCAAGACCACGCAAAACCTCGATGTCATCCGCATCGACGAAGCGCGTCAACTGCTCTTGATCAAGGGCGCGATTCCGGGCTCCAAGGGTGGGTTCGTGACCGTGCGTCCCGCCATCAAGGCCAAAGCCTCCAAAGGAGCGAACTAATGCAGCTCGAACTCCTGAATGACCAAGGCCAAGGCGCATCCAAGCTGGATGTTCCCGAAACCGTGTTCGGTCGTGAATACAACGAAGATCTGGTGCACCAGATCGTGGTGGCCTACCAGGCCAACGCACGCCAAGGCACTCGCGCCCAGAAGGACCGCGAGCAAGTCCGTCACTCGACCAAGAAGCCTTTCAAGCAAAAGGGTACGGGTAACGCACGTGCAGGTATGACTTCCTCTCCACTGTGGCGCGGGGGCGGTCGGATTTTCCCGAACATGCCTGACGAAAATTTCACGCAGAAGATCAACAAGAAGATGTACCGCGCCGGTATGTCTGCCATCTTGTCGCAGCTGGCCCGCGAAGGTCGTCTGGCTGTGGTCGACTCGCTGAAGCTTGACTCCCCCAAGACCAAGGTCCTGGCCGACAAGTTCAAGGCGATGAACCTGCAATCGGTGATGGTGATTGCCGACGAAGTGGACGAAAACCTGTACCTGGCCTCGCGCAATCTGGTGAACGTGCTCGTCGTTGAGCCCCGTTACGCCGATCCCGTGTCGCTGGTGCGTTTCAAGAAAGTGCTCGTCACCAAGGGTGCAATCGACAAACTCAAGGAGATGTTCGCATGAGCACACTCAAGTTTGACGAAGGTCGTCTGATGCAAGTTCTGGTCGCTCCCATCGTGTCCGAAAAGGCCACCATGGTTGCCGAGAAGTCCAATGCAGTGACGTTCAAGGTGCTGCAGAACGCTACCAAGCCCGAAATCAAGGCCGCTGTGGAATTGATGTTCAAGGTGGAAGTCAAGGGCGTTTCTGTGGTGAACACCAAAGGCAAGACCAAGCGTTTCGGCAAGACTGTCGGCCGCCGCGACAATGTTCGCAAGGCATACGTCACGCTGCAGCCAGGTCAAGAGCTGAACCTCTCCGGGGAGGCCGCGTAATCATGGCTGTCGTTAAGATGAAACCTACCTCGCCCGGCCAACGTGCCGTGGTGAAGGTCACGCGTGACCACCTGTACAAGGGTGAAGCTTACGCCCCCCTGCTGGAGCCACAATTCCAGAAGGCCGGCCGTAACAACAACGGTCACATCACCACCCGTCACAAGGGCGGTGGCCACAAGCACCACTACCGTGTGGTGGACTTCAAGCGCAACAAGGACGGCATTCCGGCCAAGGTTGAGCGCATCGAGTACGACCCCAACCGTACGGCCCACATCGCTCTGGTGTGCTATGCCGACGGCGAGCGTCGCTACATCATCGCTCCCCGCAACCTGGAAGTGGGCGCAACCCTGCTGTCGGGTTCGGAAGCCCCGATCCGCGCTGGCAACACGCTGCCTATCCGCAACATCCCCGTGGGTTCGACCATCCACTGCATCGAGCTCAAGCCCGGTGCCGGTGCTCAAATCGCCCGCTCGGCGGGTGCTTCGGCAACGCTGCTCGCCCGTGAAGGCGTGTACGCCCAGGTGCGTATGCGTTCCGGCGAAGTGCGCAAGATCCACATCGAATGCCGCGCCACCATTGGTGAAGTGGCCAACGAAGAACACAGCCTGCGCCAACTGGGCAAGGCCGGTGTGAAGCGCTGGATGGGTATTCGTCCTACGGTTCGCGGCGTGGCCATGAACCCGGTGGATCACCCTCACGGTGGTGGCGAAGGCCGCACCGGCGAAGGCCGCCATGCAGTCGATCCTTGGGGCAATCTGACCAAGGGTTATCGCACCCGTAACAACAAGCGCACACAGATCATGATCGTGTCGCGTCGCAAGAAGTAAGGGGTAACAGATGACTCGCTCTCTCAAAAAGGGTCCATTTGTTGACCATCACTTGCTGGCCAAGGTCGAAAAGGCCGTTGCCACCAAGGACAAGAAACCAGTCAAGACCTGGTCGCGTCGCTCCATGGTTCTGCCCGAGTTCATCGGTCTGACCATCGCCGTGCACAACGGCAAGCAACACGTGCCGGTCTATGTCACCGACCAGATGGTGGGCCACAAGCTGGGCGAATTCGCCCTGACGCGCACCTTCAAGGGTCACCCCGCTGACAAAAAAGCGAAGAAGTAAGGAACGACCATGTCTGAAACACGTGCAGTCCTCCGGGGCGTCCGTCTGTCGGTCGACAAGGGCCGTCTGGTCGCCGATCTGATCCGCGGCAAGAAAGTGGACCAGGCTCTGAACATCCTGAACTTCACGCAGAAAAAAGCTGCGGGAATCGTCAAGAAGGTTCTGGAGTCGGCCATCGCCAACGCCGAACACAACGATGGCGCTGACATCGACGAACTGAAGGTCAAGACCATCTACGTCGAACAAGGCACCACGCTCAAGCGCTTCACCGCGCGCGCCAAAGGCCGCGGCAACCGCATCAGCAAGCCCACGTGCCATGTGTACGTGACGGTTGGCAACTAAAGGCTCGGGAAGACTATGGGACAGAAAATCCATCCTACCGGCTTCCGCCTTGCGGTCAGCCGCAACTGGTCCAGCCGTTGGTACGCCAGCAACCGCGACTTCGCGGGCATGCTGGCCGAAGACATCAAGGTGCGTGAGTACCTGAAGGCCAAGCTCAAGAACGCGGCTGTGTCGCGCATCCTGATCGAGCGTCCTGCCAAGAACGCCCGCATCACCATTTACTCGGCACGTCCTGGTGTGGTGATCGGCAAGAAGGGCGAAGACATCGAGAACCTGAAGAAGGAACTCGCGTCGCGTCTGGGCGTGCCCGTCGCAGTGAACATCGAAGAAGTGCGCAAGCCTGAAATCGATGCCAAGCTGATCGCCGACAGCATCACGCAACAGCTCGAAAAGCGCATCATGTTCCGCCGCGCCATGAAGCGCGCCATGCAGAACGCCATGCGTCTGGGTGCCCAGGGCATCAAGATCATGTCGTCCGGTCGTCTGAACGGTATCGAAATCGCTCGCTGCGAGTGGTACCGTGAAGGCCGCGTGCCACTTCACACGCTGCGTGCGGACATCGACTACGGCACCTCTGAAGCCAAGACCACCTACGGTGTGATCGGCGTCAAGGTCTGGGTCTACAAGGGTGACACGCTGGGTCGTAACGACCTGCCAGCCGTGGAAACGCCTCGTCCAGACGAAGAGCGCCGCCCACGCGGTCCACGCCGTGATGGCCGCCCAGGTGGCGACCGTCCAGGCGCCGGCCGTGGCCCACGTCGTCCTGTCGGTGGCAACACCGCTCCGGCCGACGGCAGCGACAAGCCAGCGGAAGCTGGTGGCGCTGATAACAATGCCGTTAAGCGCGTACGCAAGGTCGCCGCGCCCGCTACAGCAGCGGACGGTAAAGGAGAATAAAGATGCTGCAACCTGCTCGCCGTAAATACCGCAAGGAGCAAAAGGGCCGTAACACTGGCGTCGCAACGCGGGGTGCCTCCGTTGCCTTCGGTGATTTCGGTCTGAAGTGCACCGATCGTGGCCGTCTGACGGCCCGCCAGATCGAAGCTGCACGCCGTGCGATTTCCCGTCACGTCAAGCGTGGCGGCCGTATCTGGATCCGCGTGTTCCCGGACAAGCCAATCTCTACCAAGCCCGCAGAAGTGCGTATGGGTAACGGTAAGGGCAACCCCGAGTACTACGTGGCTGAAATCCAGCCCGGCAAGATCGTGTTCGAAATCGTTGGTGTGCCCGAAGAACTGGCCCGCGAAGCGTTCCGCCTGGCTGCCGCCAAGCTGCCGCTGCGCACCACGTTCGTCAGCCGTCACCTCGGCGCGTAATTCAGGAGACCATGAAAATGACCAAAGCTACTGAACTGCGCCAAAAAGACGTTGCTGGCATCGAAGCCGAAATCAAGGCGCTGCAAAAAGCCCACTTCGGCCTGCGCATGCAAAAGGCTACGCAGCAACTGGGTAACACCAACACGCTGCGCACCACCCGCCGTGATATCGCACGTGCCAAGACCATCCTTGCTGAAAAGCAAGCCGCCAAGTAAGGAGCCCATATGACGGAACCTAAAAAATCCCTCAAGCGCACCTTGATTGGCAAGGTGGTCAGCGACAAGCGTCAAAAGACTGTGACCGTGCTGGTCGAGCGTCGTGTGAAGCACGAGCTCTACGGCAAGATCGTTGCGAAGTCGAGCAAGTACCACGCCCACGACGAAAAGGGCGAGTACAAGCTGGGCGACGTGATCGAAATCACCGAGAGCCGTCCGCTCTCCAAGACCAAGAACTGGGTGGCTACCCGCTTGGTGCAAAAGGCCGGTCTGCTGTAATCAGCTTTCCAAGCCTGCTCCAGGGGCGCAAACCCCTGGGCGGCAAAGCCCTTCAAAACGACCCACAATGTGGGTCGTTTTGCTTTGTGGGCCTTCTTTTGATGCGAACGGTGCACAGGCCGTGTCCAGGAGGAGTTTTGCAAGGCATGGCGTTCTCGGGTTTCAACACCCCCATCCCAACATCCCAAGGAGAAAACAATGATCAAAGTCGGTGACACCCTGCCCGCGGCCACGCTGATGGAATATTCCGAAGTCGAGGGTGAAGGCTGCAGCATCGGTCCGAACCCCGTAGCGGTCGACAAGGCCACGGCCGGCAAGACGATTGCGCTGTTTGCCCTGCCTGGTGCCTTCACGCCCACCTGCTCGGCCAAGCATGTGCCCGGCTATGTGGAGAAGGCTGCCGAGTTCAAGGCGGCCGGTGTAGACGAGATCTGGTGTGTGAGCGTGAACGACGCGTTCGTGATGGGTGCCTGGGCCCGCGACCAGAAGACCGATGGCAAGGTGCGCATGCTGGGCGACGGCAGCGCCGCCTTCGCACAAGCCACGGGCCTGACTCTGGACCTGACCTCCAAGGGCATGGGCCTGCGCAGCAACCGCTATTCGATGCTGGTGCGCGATGGCAAGGTGGTGACGCTCAACGTCGAAGCGCCAGGCAAGTTTGAAGTGAGCGACGCTGACACCCTGCTGGCCCAGGCCAAGGCGGCGTGACGCGCCACTGATTGCTATTGAATCGATAGCTGCTAGCGTATGTAAATCCTGCGCTAGCGCCTCAAATGGTCAAAAAATATCGACCTTGAGGTAATGCGCCCCGGGTATGGGGTTGTGATAGTAGGGCGGGATTTCTTCAAAGCCCAGATCGGTGTACAGCGCGCGGGCTGACTCCATATCGTCCAGGGTGTCGAGCAACACGCAGGCGTAACCGGCCTGCCGCGCCCGGTCCAGCATGGCTTCGGCCAGCTCGCGGCCCAGGCCAAAGCCACGGAACGCCTTGCGCACATACAGCCGCTTCATCTCGCTGGCGTTGGGGTAATCGGCGTTGTCCAGCGGGCGCAGGGCACAACAGCCTGCCAAGGCGCCTTCCACTTCGGCGATCAGCAGGGCGCCACGGGGTTCGGCGTAGTCGCCCGGCAGTTGTGCCAGTTCGGACTCAAAGTCCTGAAAGCACAAGTCAACACCGAGTGTGCTGGCGTACTCGCGAAAGATGTCTCGGACCGCATCCCACTCGGCGGGCGAGGAGGGGGTTCTCAGGGAGATGGAGGGCTTGTCCAAAGCGCAAGGCATGCAAACGAAAGAGCCGCCAGTGTAGCGACTTCGTTCAGAACGCCGGCGCCGCCAGCGACGACACCCACCACGCCACGCCAGCGCTCAGGACCAACACCACCAAGGCTGCGATGCGACTGAGGGCGTCATCCCGCGACGGTGCTGCCGCCTCGGGCAGCGTCTTGTCGCCGTCCAGCATGGGGCGGATGAGCTGCTGCTTGCGCACGCGCACATAGAAGATGATGGCCAGCACATGCAGGCCCACCAGCGACAGCACCAGGAACTGACCGATGTCCTTGTGGTAGTTCGTGGCCAACCCCACGACGGCGTTGGAGACATATTGGGTCAGGGGCCCGGCGAAGGCGATCTCATCGTCGCTCAGCAGGCCGGTGCCCACCTGGGCTACCAGCACGGCCAGCAGCACGAACACGGCCAGCGCGCCCAGCGGGCTGTGTCCAATGCCGTCCTCCGGGTGGGGCGCGCCACGCAGGTACTGCAACAGCCGCGCGGGCGAGTACAGAAATGCCGAAAAACGCGACCAGCGCCCCCCCACCAAGCCCCAGACCAGCCGGAACACCAGCAGCGCCAGCACCGTGTAGCCCAGGCGGAAATGCCAGACCATGGCGTTTCCCCCCACATTGGCCGTGATGACCAGTCCCACGATGCAGGCGGCCAGCGCCCAGTGAAAAATGCGGGTTGGAAGGTCCCAGATGCGTACGGTGTGCTGCGGCATGGTGGTCAGGGCTTTGCGCCAGAGTGATGGGGGCGGAGATGCCAGCGGCATTGTGCGACAGGGCGGCCCGGGCTGTAACCACCCCGCCACAGCACAACAGCGCCCAAACCGGCATACTGCGCAGGCTTGGAAGGCACCATTCTGTTCCACCCACGAAAAAGGAAGTTCCGATGAAAGCATTTGCTGCGTTGACCCTGGCGGCTGTGGCCCTGACCCTGTCCGCCCCCGCCTCCGCCCAATTTGCCAAAGCCGAAGACGCCATCAAATACCGCCAGAGCGCGCTGTTCGTGATGGGCCAGCATTTCGGACGTCTGGGCGCCATGGCCAACGGCCGCGCGCCGTTCGATGCCAAGGTGGCGCAGGAGAATGCCGACATCGTGGCGCAGATGGCCAAGCTGCCATGGGCCGGCTTTGGCCCCGGCACCGACAAGGGCGCGCCCACCAAGGCGCTGCCAGAAATCTGGACCGAGCAGGCCAAGTTCAAGGAACATTCCGAGAAGCTGGAAGCCGAGACCGTGAAACTTGCCGCCGCCGCCAAGACGGGCAACCTGGACAACCTCAAGACCGCCTTTGGGGCCACTGCAGGCACTTGCAAGGCCTGCCACGACAGCTTCCGCGCGAAGTAAAACAGACGGTGAGGAGATGCCTTGCTATGTTTTACGTAGCATGCAGGGCATGATCCACTAGCGCAAAAGGCCAATTTCTCTCGAAATTGGCCTTTTTTATGCCCTGAACGGGCTGTGGTTCGTGTGAGGGCGGTGTGTCCGCCGCGCAGCTCAGGTTTCTGCCAGCAGCTTCTCGATCAGCTGGTGCAGCTCCGGGAAATTGGGGGCGCCCACATAGGTCTTCACGATCTCGCCCCGCTTGTTCACGATGAAGGTGGAAGGCGTCAGTTGCACATCGCCCCAGGCCTTGGCCACTTTGCCGGTGTTGTCGATAGCCACCTGGAAGGGCAGCTTGCGTGTCTCGGCAAAGTTCACCACGTAGCTGGGCGGGTCGTAGCTCATGGCCACGGCCAGGGTGTCAAAACCCTTGCTGTTGTACTTGTTGTAAGTCGCAATGATCTCGGGCATCTCGGCCACGCAGGTGGTGCAGCTCGTGGCCCAGAAGTTGACCAGGGTGACCTTGCCTTTCAGGTCGGCGGTGGATTTGCTGGAGCCGTCCAGCAGCACGAAGGTCGATGCAGGCGCTTCGGCGCGGCCTGTGTCCAGGTACACATAGGCGCCCACAGCGGCAAACGCTGCCACCGCCACACCTGCTGCCCAATGCTTGATCGCCATGACTTCACCACCCATCCCAAAAGAAACACGGGGCCGGTGCCCCACCCCACATTGTGCCGGAGTGGCCCGCTCGCGGCGCGAGCGGCGCCCGCCACACCAAGGCTGGACTCGACTTTCCCGCAAAAGTTCGCTGCAGAACGCAGGGCAGGGCCGACATCGGGGACTCTGCCGATAATGCCCCGATGAAATGGACATTGACCGGGGCCGCCGCCCTGCTGATTGCGGGTTGCAGCCCCGCACTGAATTGGCGCACAGTGCCGCTGCCCGAAGCGGACCTGACCATCACCCTGCCGTGCAAGCCCGACCAGGCCACCCGCACGGTGGAGCTGGCCGGTGCACCGGTGGAGCTGTCCATGGTGGGCTGTGACGCCGATGGCGCCACCTTTGCTGTGTCCCATGCCGCGTTGGCAGACCCTGCCCAGGTGGGCGCAGCGCTCACCCACTGGCGGGCTGCCATGCTGGCGCGCCTGGGGGCAGGGGCCGAAGCGGGCGCCAAAGACGTACCCTACGCGCCGCGCGGCACCTTGCCCCTGCCACAGTCGGTGCGTACCGTGGCACAGGGGCAGCGTCCCGATGGCAGCGCGGTGGTCGCGCAGGCCGTGTGGTTTGCACGCGCGGCAGGGCCGCAGGTGCGGCTGTACCACGCCGTCGTCTACACCGCGAAGCCCCGGCCGGAGGTGGCCGACCAGTTCTTCGCTGGCCTGGTGCTGCCATGAGCGGCGGCGTGTTGCCACGGCGGGTGGCCGTCATCGTCTTTCTGGCGTTTGCCTTTGCCTACTTTCTGTCGGCGCTGGTGCGTGCTGTCACGGCCACTCTGGCGCCCACGCTGGCTCAGGAGTTCTCGCTGCAGGCGCGGGACCTGGGGCTGCTGGCGGGCGGGTACTTTCTGGGCTTCTCGGCCACGCAGCTGCCGTTGGGGACCTGGCTGGACCGCCACGGCCCCAAGAGGGTCGCACTGGGCTTCCTGGGCGTGGCCGTGGTGGGCAGCCTGGTGTTTTCGGCGGCCACGGGGTTTTCGGGTCTGCTCGCCGGTCGGGTGTTGTGCGGCGCGGGCGTCAGCGCCTGCCTGATGGCGCCGCTCACTGGCTACCGCCGGTGGCTGGAGCCGGTGGCGCAGATGCGGGCGAACTCGTGGATGTTGATGACGGGCTCGCTGGGCATGGTGGCATCCACGCTGCCGGTGCAATGGGCGTTGCCGCTGGTGGGCTGGCGCCCGCTGTTCTGGGGGCTGGCGGTATTGATCGCGTTGTCGATGGTGGTGATTGCCCTGTGGGTGCCAGGCTGGGGTTTGGCGGGGCAGGCGAAGGCCGATTCCGGCGCCGCAGAGGCCTTGCCCCAGGGCTATGGCGTGGTGTGGCGGCACCCTTATTTCCAGCGCCTCGCGCCGCTGGGGTTCTTCTGCTACGGCGGCATGGTGGCCATGCAGACGTTGTGGGCCGGGCCGTGGATGCAGCGCGTGGCGGGCTACACCGCCCTGGAGTCGGCGACGGGCCTGTTCTGGATCAACGTGTCCATGTTATGCACCTTCTGGACCTGGGGCATGGTCAACCCCTGGCTGCTGCGCAAGGGGTTTGGTGCCGACCGGCTGATGGCCATGGGCCTTCCGCTGTGCTCGGTGGTGCTGCTGGGCATCATCCTGGCGGGGCCCCAGGCCGGGGGTGGCGCCTGGGCGTTGTTCTGCGTGTCGTGCACCTTCGTGTCGCTGTCGCAGCCCGCCGTGGCCATGGCGTTTCCGCAGGCGCTGGCAGGGCGGGCGCTGTCGGCCTACAACCTCGTGATTTTTGTGGGCGTGTTTGTGGTGCAGTGGGGCATCGGGCTGGCGGTGGACGCCTTTGCAGCCGCGGGGCTGGCCACCGTGCCGGCGTTCCAGGCGGCCATGGCGGTGTACCTGGCATGCAACGTCAGCGCCTACGCATGGTTCCTGCTTCGGGGGCGGCGCCATAATGTGCTGATAACCCCCACACCATGAACACTTGCGCAACCATCGATGCAACCACCGGCGGCCTCTTCATGACCTGCCCTTCGTTGATACCCGCGTGGCGTAAGTCGTGACCATGAGCCCCACCAGCATCCTCATCATTGCCCACGCCCCACTGGCCCATGCGCTGCGCGAATGTGCGCTGCACGTGTTTGCCGACTGCGGCAGCAGCGTGGCTGCGCTCGACGTGCAGCCCAACCAGCCCCCCGAAGAATCGCTGGCCCAGGCGCGCATCATGCTGGACCAGCTGGGCACCGACACCACCCTGGTGCTGACCGATGTGTTCGGCGCCACGCCCTGCAATGTGGCGCAGCGCCTGGTCGATGGCGTGCGCTCGCGCCTGGTGACGGGCGTCAATTTGCCCATGCTGCTGCGCGCCGTGAGCTACCGGGCCGAGCCGCTCGATTCCGTGGTGAGCCGTGCCGTGGTGGGAGGTACCCAAGGGGTGATGCAGGTGGCCATTTCCGCGCCGCAGAACCAGAACCGCCGTAACCGACATGATCAAGACCCGTACGACCATCAGCAATAAATTGGGCCTGCACGCCCGCGCATCGGCCAAGCTCACCAAGCTGGCCGGCAGCTTCCCGTGTGACGTTTTCATGAGCAAGGGGGAGCGCCGCATCAACGCCAAGAGCATCATGGGCGTGATGATGCTGGCCGCCGGGCTGGGCTCTGAAGTGGAGCTGGAAACCAACGGCGACCGCGAACAGGAGGCCATGGACGCCCTGCTGGTACTCATCGCCGACAAATTTGGCGAGGGTGAATAAGCCTGCCTACCTCGCCCGTGTCGTGACCCCGTCGAACCTTTGATCACACCACCATGACCTTCTCCGTCCACGGCCTCGCAGTTGCACGCGGCATTGCCATTGGCCGGGCCGTGCTGGTGGCGTCCAGCCGGGTGGATGTGGCGCACTACTTTGTCGAGCCCTCCCAGGTCGAAGGCGAGATCGAGCGGGTGCGCCAGGGCCGCAACGCCGTGGTCGAGGAGCTGCAGCGTCTGCAGACCGACATGCCCGCCGACGCGCCGCACGAGCTGACCGCGTTGCTGGATGTGCACCTGATGCTGCTGCAGGACGAAGCACTCACGGGCGGCGTGAAACACTGGATTACCGAGCGCCTGTACAACGCCGAGTGGGCGCTCACCACCCAGCTTGAGGTGATTGCGCGCCAGTTCGACGAGATGGAGGACGAGTACCTGCGCGAGCGCAAGGCGGACCTGGAGCAGGTGGTCGAGCGCATCCTGCGCCACATGAAGGGCGTAGCCAGCCCCGTGGCGCCTCCGGCCAGCAGCCCGCGCCGGCACAAGCAACTGGGTCTGCAGCAAGACCTGCTGCTGGACGACACGGTGGACGTGCCCCTGGTGCTGGTGGCGCACGACCTTTCGCCCGCCGACATGCTGCAGTTCAAGCAAAGCGTGTTCGCTGGGTTTGTGACCGATGTGGGCGGCAAGACCAGCCACACGGCCATCGTCGCGCGCAGCATGGACATCCCCGCCGTGGTGGGTGCGCGCGCGGCCAGCCAGCTGGTGCGGCAGGACGACTGGGTCATCATCGACGGCGACGCGGGCGTGATGATCGTTGACCCATCGCCCATCATCCTGGCCGAATATGGCTTTCGCCAGCGCCAGGTCGAGCTGGAGCGCGAGCGGCTGGCACGGCTGCGCCATACCCCTGCCATCACCCTCAACGGCCACAAGATCGAGTTGCTGGCCAACATTGAGCAGCCTGGCGACGCCGCCGCTGCCGTGCGCGCCGGGGCCGTGGGCGTGGGCCTGTTCCGCAGCGAATTCCTGTTCATGGGCAAAACGGGCAACCTGCCCGGCGAGGACGAGCAGTACCGCGCCTACTGCGAGGCCATTGACGGCATGCAGGGCCTGCCCGTCACCATCCGCACCATCGATGTGGGCGCGGACAAGCCGCTGGACCACAAGAGCCACAAGGACAACTACCTGAACCCGGCCCTGGGTCTGCGCGCCATCCGCTGGAGCCTGGCCGACCCGGCCATGTTCCGCACCCAGCTGCGCGCCGTGCTGCGCGCAGCGGCGCATGGCAAGGTCAACCTGCTGTTCCCCATGCTCGCGCACACGCACGAGATTCAGCAGACGCTCGCTCAGGTCGATCTGGCCCGGGGTGAGCTTGACGCGCGTGGCGAGCCCTACGGCCCGGTGCAGCTGGGCGCGATGATCGAGGTGCCCGCCGCGGCGCTCATGGTGCGCACCTTCCTCAAATACTTCGACTTCTTGTCCATCGGCACCAACGATCTGATCCAGTACACCCTGGCCATCGACCGTGCCGACGAGGCCGTGGCGCACCTCTACGACCCGTTGCACCCCGCCGTGCTGCGCCTAGTGGGCGACGTGATCGCCGAGGGCGAGCGCCAGGGCAAAAGCGTGTGTGTGTGCGGCGAAACGGCGGGCGACGTGACCATGACGCGCCTGCTGCTGGGACTGGGCCTGCGCAGCTTTTCCATGCACCCGGCGCAGATCCTGGCTGTCAAACAGGAGGTGCTGCGCGCCGACACGCGCAAGCTCGCCCCCTGGGCCCAGCAGGTACTGGACGGCGACGAGCCCGCCGTGCTGCTCAAAGGCTGACGCCCTGGGACGCAGTAGTCACTTCAAAATTGATAGCTGCTAAGGCATATTTCACTAGCACTATCGGCTTGTTATCCTATTTTTTGCTATCCCGGGGGGCGTTGATCCTTCACCCGTCAGCGCGCCCGCATTCCCATCACCGCTGCGCTGATGATCATGGCGGTGGCCAGTGCAATGCTCCAGGTGAAGGTGCGGCCGCTCACCAAAATCAGCAGCGCCGTGGAGGCCAGCGGCGTGATGTAGCTCAGGATGCCGATGTGCCGTGCGTCCCCCAGCTTGAGCGCCTTGTCCCACATAAAGAACGAAGCCCCCAGCGGCCCCAGGCCCAGCACCGCCAGCAGCCCCCAGTCGCGCGGCTGCAGCGCCACGGCGGGCTCCAGCACCCCATGGCACAGCAGCGACAGCACGCCAGACACCAGTCCGAACAGGCCAATGGCCGTGGTGGGGAATGCCGCCACGCGCTTGGTCATGAGCGAATAGGTGGCCCAGATGAAGGCGGCGGCCAGCGCGGGCAGATAGCCCCAGGCCAGCGTACCGCTCAACTCGCGTCCGCCTGCAATGGCGATGGCCGCGCCCCCAAACCCCAGCAGCGCCGCCAGCACATGCGGCAGGCGCAGTGCCACGCCCGGCAGCACCACCGGCGAGAGCACCACGATGAACAGCGGCCACAGGTAGTTGACGAGGTTGGCCTCCACTGGCGGCGCGTGGCGCAGCGCGATGAACAGCAGAAAGTGGTACGCAAACAGGCCATACACGCCCAAGGCCAGCGTGCGCAGCGGAATGCGCCACTGCGACGGATCGCGCAGCACAAAGGGCCATGCGGGCACGCTGCCGATGATGAGCGCGATGCCCGTGAGCAGGAAGGGCGGAATGTGGGTGAGGGACACCCCCAGCGAGGCGAGAGAAGCCCATAGCGCAATAGCGCCCAGGGCATAAAGGTTGGCTTGCATGGCGCCGAGCTTACGCGCGCCTGCTGTGGTGCATCGTCGCGCAACACCGGTGTGTCGTCGCGCGCCGAGGTTTTTGAAGGGTTCTGCCTGCCGTCGCGAGCCCTTAGGCGTTGTGCTCGGCCCGGCGCAAGGCTGCAGTGAGGGCTGAAGGCGAGCGGTATCCCGTGCGCTGAGCCACTTCAGCCACCGCCATGCCCGTGCTGCGCAGCACCCGGGCCTGCGCCAGGCGCAAGCCGCGCAGCCAGGCCATGGCGCCCATGCCGTGGTCGTCCCGACAGCGGGCGGCAAACTGGCTGGGGCTCAGGTGCACCTGCGCAGCCAGGTCGGCCACGGTCAGTTCCCGGTGCCACTGCTGCGCGGCCCACTGCTGCAGCGCGGCCCAGTCGATGGTGCGCCCGCGCGTGGGGCTGGGTGCTGCTGCATCGGGGCGGGTGGCGGTGAGCCATGCTTCCAGCAGCAGGGCGGGGCCATGGGTTTGCGCCAGCGGGCGGCCTTGCCGCAAAGCGCTGGCCAGGTAATGGGCCAAGGGCAACGCGTCGGAGGGCGGCGTGGTCGCGCGGCGTGGGCTGGCGCACTGCGCCCAGTCCGGGTGGGCGCTGTCGAGCACCAGGCAGATGCTGCCGCGGGTGGATTCAAAGTCGTGCCGGTCGCCCGGGGCGATCACGCAGCCGCCACCGGGCTCCACGCGCACGCCACGGCCCGCCACCTCCAGGTCCAGCGCTCCGGAGAGTCCCAGCAGAATCTGGAAATGGTCATGGCTGTGGCTGCCCGGCGAGGCGCCGTAGTGTCGCAACGAGAGCAGACCATTCGGGCCCATGGGCGAGACCTGCGGACCGGACAGTCCCTGCGGGCTTACTTACACGCCAGCTGCGTGCGCCTGCTGGTCTGCGTGGTAGCTGGAGCGCACCATGGCGCCCACGGCCGCGTGGCTGAAGCCCATCTTGTAGGCCTCTTCCTCGAACATCTTGAAGGTGTCGGGATGCACGTAGCGGCGCACGGGCAAGTGGCTGTTGCTGGGCGCCAGATACTGGCCGATGGTCAGCATGTCGATGTTGTGCTCGCGCATGTCGCGCATCACCTGCAGGATCTCTTCGTCCGTCTCGCCCAGACCCACCATGATGCCGCTCTTGGTGGGCACATTGGGGTGCAGCGCCTTGAACTTTTTCAGCAGGTTCAGGCTGAACTGGTAGTCCGAACCGGGACGCGCTTCCTTGTACAGGCGGGGCGCGGTTTCCAGGTTGTGGTTCATCACATCCGGGGGGGCTGCCTTGAGGATTTCGAGCGCGCGGTCATCGCGGCCACGGAAGTCGGGCACCAGGATTTCGATCTGCGTTTGGGGCGACAGCTCGCGGATGTTCTGGATGCATTCCACAAAGTGGCCGCTGCCGCCGTCGCGCAGGTCGTCGCGGTCCACGCTGGTGATCACCACGTACTTGAGCTTGAGCGCAGCGATGGTCTTGGCCAGGTTCAGCGGCTCGTCCTTGTCGAGCGGGTCGGGGCGGCCATGGCCCACGTCGCAGAACGGGCAGCGGCGCGTGCACTTGTCGCCCATGATCATGAAGGTGGCCGTGCCCTTGCCAAAGCATTCGCCGATATTGGGGCACGAGGCTTCTTCGCACACCGTGTGGAGCTTGTGCTCGCGCAGGATGTCCTTGATCTCGTAGAAGCGGGTGGTGGGGCTGCCGGCCTTCACGCGGATCCACTCGGGCTTCTTGAGCACTTCGCCTTGCTCCACCTTGATCGGAATACGCGACAGCTTGGCCGCAGCCTTTTGCTTGGCCAGCGGGTTGTAGGCTTCAGTGGATTGCGCTTCGCGGACGACTTCAGGGGTGCTCATGGCTGTAGGCAGAGTTCAGGGCGCCAACCGGATGCTGAGCTGCTGGCCCAGCACCTGCGCGGCTTCTTCCCAGGTGGTGTGGACCCCGATTGTAGAAAGGTCCACCGTTTTCAATCCTGCGTAACCGCAAGGGTTGATGCGGTCGTAAGGCTCCAGGTCCATGTTCACGTTCAGCGCTACGCCGTGGTAAGTGCAGTGGCGGCTGACCTTGATGCCCAGCGCGGCAATCTTGCCCAAGCCTTCGAAGTCGGGCGTGGGTGCCTCGGCGCCCGTGCGTTTTTGGGGGCGTTGGGGCAGCATGGCGTGGCTGTGCGGGTCATCCAGACGCACGTAAATGCCGGGTGCACCGGCAACCCGGTGACCTGTGATGCCGAAGTGCGCCAGCGTGCGGATCACGGCCTCTTCGACACGGTAGACGTATTCCTTGACGAAATAGCCCGCGCGTTGCAGATCGATCAGCGGGTAGGCGACCACCTGACCGGGGCCGTGGAAGGTCACCTGTCCGCCCCGGTTGGTGGCGATGACGGGGATCTCGCCCGGGTCTAGCACATGGTCGCTTTTGCCTGCAATGCCCTGGGTGTAAAGCGGTGGATGCTCACAAATCCAGAGCGTGTCAGCGTCTGTCGGCGTCCGAGTGGCTGTGTAGTCCTGCATGGCCTGCACGGTGCTGGCGTAGTCCACGCGGCCGAGCAGGCGGATGTCAATCGTCATGGCGCAATCTGCAGGGGGGCGGTTACAGCACCACTTTCACCAGCGGGTGCGAGGACAGCGCGCGGTACAGGTCGTCCAGTTGCTCGCGGCTGGTCGCCGTGATGGTGATGGTTACTCCGAGGTAATTGCCCGCGCGGCTGTCGCGCAGTTCAATGGTGGCAGCGTCGAAGGTAGGGTCGAACTGGCGCGCCATTTCGGTCACGGCATGCACGAAGCCGTCCACCTTGGCGCCCATGACTTTGATCGGGAACTTGGAGGGGTATTCGATCAGCGAGTCTTTGCGTGGATCGGCGGCCTGGGTATCGAGGCCGTTGGCGGGCGGCGGATTGGAGGATGTCATGGTGATTTCGCGGTGAGTGGGGTGCTGCGGTTTCGATAGCTGGCGACGCACTGTCATTGTGAGCCACAGGCGCGTTCGGCTCTTCGCGCTGCCCTTTCGGCGTGCGCCAGATCGGTGCATGGCGAGGCCGTTTTGTGAGCGCCAGTGCCGTTGGCACGTCACCACAACGGGTCGGGCACACACGCAACCCGCCGACGCGTTTGCGGGTTTTTGTCTGGTGCCATGGGTTTTTACTTATAATTAGAGGCTTTGTAAAAGTTGCGGTCTGTAACGCGGGCGTCATTCATCAATGAAAACAATCCCGCCAGAGACTGAAACTGAGGCTGAAGAATCTGACTTCAAGCCCCTGACGGCCCAAGAGGCGCAGCAGTGGCGCAGTCGCCATCCGCCCCTCTCGGTGTGGAAGGTGGTGGCAGGTCAGGCGCTGGTCGGAATGCTGGTGGCCCTGGTGGCCTGGGTTCTGACGGGCAGGGCGGTGGTGGGTTGGTCTGCAGCCTACGGTGCCCTGGCAGTGGTGGCTCCGGCTGCACTGTTTGCCCGCGGTGTGTTGCGCCACAAGGCGTCAACCAATCCGCGGGCTGCCATGGTGGGGTTCTTTGGGTGGGAAATCGCCAAGATCATGTTGACGGTGGCGCTGCTGGCGGCGGCACCTCGGCTGGTGCCGGGCTTGAGCTGGATTGCCTTGCTGATTGGCATGGTGGTCGCAATGAAAACGTACTGGGTGGCACTGTGGGTGCGGCCTGGTGTCCGAAAAACCGATTGATAGAGAGAAGAGTTGTCCGATGGCCGCAGAAGCGCACGCTCCGACTGCAAGTGAATACATCGTTCACCACCTGCAGCATCTTCAAAACGTCAACCAGACCAAGATTGTTGATTTCACTGTCATCAACTATGACTCGATCATCGTCGGTTTGGTTCTGGGTGCTCTCACCCTTTTGATTCTGTGGTCAGCTGCCCGTAAGGCAACCTCTGGTGTGCCTGGACGCTTCCAGGCAGCGGTCGAGATGCTGGTCGAGATGGTGGACAACCAGGCCAAGGCGAACATTCACAACGCTGAAAGCCGCAAGTTCATCGCTCCCCTGGGTCTGACGGTGTTCGTCTGGATCTTCTTGATGAACTTCATGGACATGCTGCCTGTGGATCTGCTGCCCGCCATATGGGCGCAAATCTATGGCGCCGCCGGCCACGATCCTCACCATGCCTATCTGCGTGTCGTGCCTACGGCTGACCTGTCTACCACGCTGGGCCTCGCCTTTGCCATCCTGATCCTGCGCTTCTGGTACAGCGTCAAGATCAAGGGTGCTGGCGGCTGGGCACACGAACTGGTGTCGGCTCCTTTCGGCACCAGCAAGAATCCTATCTTCGCCCTGATCCTGGGCGTGGTGAATCTGCTCATGCAGATCATTGAATATGTCGCCAACACCGTGTCCCACGGCATGCGGTTGTTTGGCAACATGTACGCTGGCGAGCTGGTGTTCATGCTCATCGCCCTCATGGGTGGTGCTGCGGCCCTGTCGCTGTCGGGTGTGCTGCTGCCTGTGGGCCACGTCATCGCTGGCACCATCTGGACGCTGTTCCACATTTTGGTGATCTCGCTGCAAGCATTCATCTTCATGATGCTCGCGCTGATCTACCTTGGTCAGGCGCACAACGCGCACTAAGTTTCCCTTTCGTTTTTTCTTTCCTTAACTTTTCTTTTTTAACTCAGGAGTCATCATGGAAAACATTCTCGGTCTCGTCGCTCTGGCTTGTGGTCTGATCGTTGGTCTGGGCGCTATCGGCGCTTCCATCGGCATCGCCCTGATGGGTGGCAAGTTCCTCGAATCGTCGGCACGTCAGCCTGAACTGATCAACGAACTGCAAACCAAGATGTTCATCTTGGCTGGTCTGATCGACGCTGCGTTCCTGATCGGTGTGGCTATCGCCCTGCTGTTCGCTTTCGCCAACCCCTTCGTTTCCACGCTCTTGGCCAACCTGCCCAAGTAAATCCCGTTCAACGCCACTTTAGAAAGGTGTTGCCGTGAGTATCAATGCGACCCTGTTCATTCAGGCCATCGTCTTCCTGATCCTCGTGTGGTTCACGATGAAATTCGTGTGGCCTCCGATCGCGAAGGCGTTGGATGAACGAGCCCAGAAAATCGCCGATGGCCTCGCAGCTGCCGACCGTGCCAAATCCGAACTGACCGCTGCCAACCAGCGCGTTGAAAAGGAACTGTCACAGGCGCGCAACGAAACGGCCTCGCGTCTTGCGGACGCCGACCGTCGTGCCCAGGCCATCATCGAAGAAGCCAAGGCCCGCGCCACAGAGGAAGGCAACAAGATTGTTGCTGCAGCCCGCGCCGAAGCCGAGCAGCAGACGGTCCAAGCCCGCGAAGCCCTGCGTGAGCAGGTGGCAGCGCTGGCCGTCAAGGGTGCCGAGCAGATTCTCCGCAAGGAAGTCAATGCTGGCGTCCATGCCGACCTGCTCAACCGCCTGAAGACCGAGCTGTAAGGGGACACACATGGCTGAACTCGCCACCATTGCTCGCCCTTACGCCGATGCCTTGTTCAAGGCTGCCACTGCGGGCGCGGGCGTCGATCTGGGCAGCACCGCTGCCTGGATGGACGAACTGGCGGCGATTGCCGCCAACCCCCAGCTGCGTCAGTTGGCGGACAACCCCAAGGTGACGGCAGACCAGGTGTTCGCCGTATTCACCGGGGTCGCCCGCTCGGCCCTGCCGGATATGGCCAAAAATTTCCTGCGCACAGTCATCGACAACGGACGCATTGATGCGCTCCCGGAAGTGGCTGCGCAGTTTCGTGCCCTCGTGAATCGTCGCAACGGCTCCTCGGATGCCGTCGTGTACAGCGCATTTCCGATGGACAGTGCTGCACTGTCCGAGGTCAGCGCAGCGCTGGAAAAGCGCTTCGGCCGTAAGCTCAATCTCGCTGTACAGCTGGATGAGTCCCTGATCGGTGGTATTCGCGTAGTGGTGGGTGACGAGGTGCTGGACACTTCGGTCAAGGCCCGTCTTGAACAAATGAAAGCGGCCCTCGTTGCGTAACGCGCGACGAGGACAGCGAACCAAAGAAAGAAGGAAAGAGTCATGCAACTCAATCCCGCAGAAATTTCTGAACTCATCAAGAGCCGCATCGAAGGTCTGGCCGCCAGCAGCGATATCCGCAACCAGGGTACCGTGGTGTCCGTGTCTGACGGTATCGTGCGCGTTCATGGCCTGTCGGACGTGATGCAGGGCGAAATGCTCGAGTTCCCCGCGACCAAGGACGGCCAGCCTTCCTACGGTTTGGCGCTGAACCTCGAGCGCGACTCCGTCGGCGCCGTGATTCTGGGCGAGTACGAGCACATCTCCGAAGGCGACACCGTCAAGTGCACGGGCCGTATTCTGGAAGTGCCCGTGGGCCCCGAACTGGTCGGCCGCGTGGTGAACGCCCTGGGCCAGCCCATCGACGGCAAGGGCCCCATCAACGCCAAGCTCACCGACGTGATCGAAAAGGTTGCTCCTGGTGTGATCGCCCGTAAGTCCGTGGACCAGCCCCTGCAGACCGGCCTGAAGTCCATCGACTCGATGGTGCCCGTGGGTCGTGGCCAGCGCGAGCTGATCATCGGTGACCGCCAGACCGGCAAGACCGCCGTGGCCATCGACGCCATCATCGCCCAGAAGGGCCAAGGCGTGACCTGTATCTACGTCGCCATCGGTCAGAAGGCATCGTCGATCAAGAACGTGGTGCGCGCTCTGGAACAAGCCGGTGCCATGGAGTACACGATTGTGGTGGCCGCATCGGCTTCCGAATCGGCTGCCATGCAGTACGTGTCGGCCTACTCGGGTTGCACGATGGGCGAATACTTCCGCGACCGCGGCCAAGACGCCTTGATCGTGTACGACGACCTGTCCAAGCAAGCTGTGGCCTACCGCCAAGTGTCGCTGCTGCTGCGCCGCCCACCAGGCCGCGAAGCCTATCCTGGCGACGTGTTCTATCTCCACAGCCGTCTGCTGGAGCGCGCAGCCCGCGTGAACGCCGACTACGTCGAAGCCTTCACCAAGGGTGAAGTCAAGGGCAAGACCGGTTCGCTGACGGCACTGCCGATCATTGAAACGCAAGCTGGCGACGTGTCCGCTTTCGTGCCTACCAACGTGATCTCGATCACCGACGGCCAGATCTTCTTGGAAACCAGCCTGTTCAACGCCGGTATCCGTCCCGCCATCAACGCCGGTATCTCGGTGTCGCGCGTGGGTGGTGCTGCCCAGACCAAGCTGGTGAAGAACCTGTCCGGCGGTATCCGTACCGACCTGGCCCAGTACCGTGAACTGGCTGCGTTCGCGCAGTTCGCTTCCGACCTGGACGAAGCCACCCGCAAGCAGCTGGACCGCGGTGCCCGCGTGACCGAACTGCTGAAGCAGGCACAGTACAGCCCGTTGTCCATCTCGCTGATGGCTGCCACGCTGTTCGCTGTGAACAAGGGCTTCATGGACGACATCGATGTCAAGAAGGTGCTCGACTTCGAACACGGCCTGCACCAGTTCCTGAAGACCAGCCACGCCGCTTTGTTGGCCAAGCTGGAACAGGCCAAGGCCATGGACAAGGATGCAGAAGCCGAATTGACCGCAGCGATCGCCGCGTTCAAGAAGTCGTTCGCTTAAACCGGACGAGGAGCCATCATGGCAGCAGGCAAGGAAATACGCGGCAAGATCAAATCGGTGGAAAACACCAAGAAGATCACCAAAGCCATGGAAATGGTGGCCGCATCCAAAATGCGCAAGGCGCAGGACCGGATGCGGGCTGCCCGCCCATACAGCGAGAAGATCCGCAACATTGCAGCCAACCTCGGCAAGGCCAACCCGGAGTACGTGCACCCGTTCATGAAAGTGAACGATGCCAAAACCGCCGGTGTGATCGTCATCACCACGGACAAGGGCCTGTGCGGCGGCATGAACACCAACGTGTTGCGTGCCGTGACGACCAAGCTGCGTGAACTGCAGGGTGCTGGCGTCTCGACCGAAGCCGTGGCGATTGGCAACAAGGGCCTGGGTTTCCTGAACCGTGTGGGCGCCAAGGTGGTTTCGCACGTGACGGGCCTGGGCGACACCCCCCACCTGGACAAGCTGATTGGCCCGGTGAAGGTGCTGCTCGATGCATACGCAGAAGGCAAGATCAACGCGGTGTACCTGAGCTACACCAAGTTCATCAACACCATGAAGCAGGAATCGGTGGTGGAGCAGCTGCTCCCCCTGTCCTCCGAGCAGATGCAGGCTGAGAAGACGGAACACGGCTGGGACTACATCTATGAGCCCGATGCGCAAAGCGTCATCGACGAGCTGCTGGTCCGTTATGTCGAGTCCCTGATTTACCAGGCGGTTGCGGAAAACATGGCGTCCGAGCAGTCGGCGCGCATGGTGGCCATGAAGGCTGCCACCGACAACGCCGGCAGCGTCATTGGCGAGTTGAAGCTGGTCTACAACAAGACGCGCCAGGCAGCGATCACGAAAGAACTTTCGGAAATCGTGGCTGGCGCCGCTGCTGTGTAAGCAGCTCAACAAACTACTTTATTGGAGCGAAAAATGGCTCAAGTGCAAGGCAAGATTGTTCAATGTATCGGCGCCGTGGTGGACGTTGAGTTCCCACGCGACCAGATGCCCAAGGTTTACGACGCCCTGAAGCTGGAAGGCTCTGCCCTGACGCTGGAAGTGCAGCAGCAGCTGGGTGACGGCGTGGTGCGTACCATCGCCCTGGGTTCCTCCGACGGCCTGCGCCGCGGCATCATGGTGACCAACACCGGCAACCCCATCACCGTGCCCGTGGGCAAGGCGACGCTGGGCCGCATCATGGACGTGCTGGGCAACCCCATCGACGAACGTGGTCCCGTGGGCCAGGAGCTGACAGCTTCGATCCACCGCAAGGCACCTGCGTACGACGAACTGTCGCCCTCGCAAGAACTGCTGGAAACCGGCATCAAGGTGATTGACCTGGTGTGCCCGTTCGCCAAGGGCGGTAAGGTGGGTCTGTTCGGTGGCGCCGGTGTGGGCAAGACCGTGAACATGATGGAACTCATCAACAACATCGCCAAGGCCCACTCGGGTCTGTCGGTGTTCGCTGGTGTGGGCGAGCGTACCCGCGAAGGGAACGACTTCTATCACGAAATGGCCGATTCCGGCGTGGTGAATCTGGAGAACCTGGGCGAGTCCAAAGTGGCCATGGTGTACGGCCAGATGAACGAGCCTCCAGGCAACCGTCTGCGCGTGGCCCTGACCGGTCTGACCATTGCGGAATCTTTCCGTGACGAAGGCCGTGACGTGCTGTTCTTCGTGGACAACATCTACCGCTACACGCTGGCCGGTACTGAAGTGTCCGCTCTGCTGGGCCGTATGCCTTCCGCCGTGGGCTACCAGCCTACCCTGGCCGAAGAAATGGGCCGCCTGCAAGAGCGTATTACGTCCACCAAGGTCGGTTCGATCACCTCCATCCAGGCCGTATACGTGCCAGCCGATGACTTGACCGACCCCTCGCCAGCCACGACGTTCGCCCACTTGGACTCCACCGTGGTGCTTTCGCGTGACATCGCCTCGCTGGGTATCTACCCCGCCGTGGATCCGCTGGACTCCACCAGCCGCCAGCTGGACCCGAACGTGGTGGGCGAAGACCACTACACCACGGCCCGCGCCGTGCAGGGTACGCTGCAGCGCTACAAGGAACTGCGCGACATCATCGCCATTCTGGGCATGGACGAACTGGCGCCTGAAGACAAGCTGGCTGTGGCCCGCGCTCGCAAGATCCAGCGTTTCCTGTCGCAGCCTTTCCACGTGGCCGAAGTGTTCACGGGCTCCCCAGGCAAGTACGTTCCCCTGGCCGAAACCATCCGTGGTTTCAAGATGATCGTGAACGGCGAATGCGATCACCTGCCAGAGCAAGCGTTCTACATGGTGGGCACCATTGACGAAGCCTTCGAAAAGGCCAAGAAGGTGGCCTGATGAGCCGTCGGCCGGGCAGCCCGTGGCGACCCGGCCTTCTGCAATCAAGCAACCCACCTTTTCCTAGGAGCAATGATGAACACCATCCACGTTGATGTGGTCAGTGCCGAAGAGTCCATCTTCTCCGGTGAAGCGCGCTTTGTCGCTCTGCCCGGCGAAGCTGGCGAGTTGGGCATCTACCCCCGCCACACCCCGCTGATCACCCGCATCAAGCCGGGCTCGGTGCGCATCGAAATGGCTGACGGTGGCGAAGAGTTCGTTTTCGTGGCCGGTGGCATTCTGGAAGTGCAACCCAACTGCGTGACCGTGTTGTCGGACACCGCCATTCGTGGCAAGGATCTGGACGACGAGAAGGCCAACGCGGCCAAGTCTGCAGCCGAAGAAGCGCTCAAGAACGCCAAGAGCGACATCGATCTGGCCAAGGCCCAGTCCGAGCTGGCCGTCATGGCTGCCCAGATTGCCGCACTGCGCAAGTTCCGCCAGAAGAAGTAAGCTTTCGCGAGCACTCTTTTGCGGCACAAAAAACCCGGCATTGCCGGGTTTTTTTGTTTCTGTCGCGGTGACAACGCTCCAGACGTACACCGCCATACTCCTATAAGCGGGGGCGCAGTATTGCCTATCGACGGCGTAGCAACTCGCCAGTAATGGCCTCTGCGAAGCTGGTCACTTGATCTCCGCTCCAAAAGGCTTACGCTCAAACAAAAAGGCCGGGGCCCCTCACAGGGCCGCGGCCTTTTGCATTTGCACAGCTTTTTCACAAAGCCCCCATGCCGTACGCACGGG
>NZ_JBMDJM010000003.1:0-299226 GCF_057809195.1 Acidovorax sp. FG42
CTCCTTTCTTCAACAACTACCGTCCCCAGTTCTACTTCCGCACGACCGACGTGACGGGCGCCATCGAGCTGCCAGCCGACAAGGAAATGGTCATGCCTGGTGACAACGTGTCGATCACTGTGAAGCTGATCAACCCCATCGCCATGGAAGAAGGTCTGCGCTTCGCTATCCGCGAAGGCGGCCGCACCGTGGGCGCTGGCGTCGTGGCCAAGATCATTGCTTAATCAAGCAAGGTATACAGGGGTATAGCTCAATTGGCAGAGCGTCGGTCTCCAAAACCGAAGGTTGTAGGTTCGATTCCTACTGCCCCTGCCACTTGAATGTGGCCCCCAACAAGCCCGCCAGAACCTGGCGGGCTTCGGTGTCTTAAGTGATGCCGTGAATCGGAAGCAGGAAATACTCAAAGATGGCCACTTCACAGGTTGAAACTGTCAATACAGGCGCAGACAAGGCCAAGCTCGCAGCGGTGGTGGCTTTGGTCATTGCATCTGTTGCGGGCTTTTATTTGTTGGGCAAGCAGGGTGCTGTCGTGCAGTGGGCTGCGCTGATCGTCGGACTGGTTGCGGCGGCGGCAGTGTTTCTGCTGTCGGAATCCGGGCGTCAGTTTGTCGCGTTTGCCAAGGATGCATGGCGCGAAGTGAAAAAGGTGGTCTGGCCCACCCGCAAGGAAACCTTGCAGATGACGGCCTATGTGTTCGCCTTTGTGGTGATCATGGCGCTTTTCCTGTGGTTCACGGACAAGACGCTGGAATGGGTCTTGTACGACTTGATTTTGGGTTGGAGAAAGTCATGACGACCGCTGCGGAAATCACGGGAGCACAGGCTCCTGCAGGCGCTTCTGCCTCGGCCAATCCCGACTTGCGCTGGTACATCGTTCATGCCTATTCGGGCATGGAAAAGGCGGTGGAGCGCAATATTCAGGAGCGGATCGGCCGCTCTGGCATGCAAGACAAATTCGGCCGCATTCTGGTGCCGACCGAAGAAGTCGTCGAAATGAAAAACGGCCAGCGCAAGACGACGGAGCGTCGCTTGTTCCCTGGCTATGTGTTCGTTGAGATGGTGATGGATGACGACACTTGGCACTTGGTGAAGCACACCAACAAGGTGACGGGTTTTGTGGGTGGGGCCAAGAACCGTCCGGCGCCCATCTCGGAAGACGAAGTGCAAAAGATCGTCAGCCAGATGCAGGAAGGCACCGACAAGCCGCGCCACAAGATCGAGTTCATGGTGGGCGAGTTGGTGCGCGTCAAGGAAGGCCCTTTCACAGACTTCAATGGTTCCGTGGAAGAAGTCAATTACGAAAAGAGCCGTGTGCGCGTTTCCGTGATGATCTTTGGCCGCTCTACCCCTGTGGAGCTGGAATTCGGACAGGTCGAAAAGACATAAGTCCCGTGATCATTGAGGCGTTCGACCTCGGTGATCTGGACAAAATTTTTGGATGCCGCACTTTTCGGCTCGGTGCGGACATCGTCACAGTGAGTCGTTAACCCCGGGGAGCTGGTGGTTGCTCGGTGCAACACAAGCGTTATGACCCGTCAGGAGTAAAACATGGCGAAAAAAATCGTCGGTTTTATCAAGCTGCAAGTTCCAGCTGGTAAGGCCAATCCATCCCCACCTATCGGCCCAGCACTGGGTCAGCGTGGCCTCAACATCATGGAGTTCTGCAAGGCATTCAATGCGCAGACCCAAGGTGTGGAGCCAGGCCTGCCATTGCCCGTGGTCATCACGGCGTTTGCAGACAAGAGCTTTACCTTCATCATCAAGACGCCGCCTGCGACGACTCTGATCAAGAAGGCCATCAAGCTCGAAAAGGGTTCTTCCAATGCCCTGAAGACCAAGGTCGGCAAGATCACGCGCGAACAGCTCGAAGAAATCGCCAAGACCAAGATGAAGGACATGAACGCCGCGAACGTTGACGCTGCTGTCCGTACGCTGGCTGGTTCCGCACGCTCGATGGGCGTGACGGTGGAGGGTTTGTAAATGGCCAAGTTGACGAAAAAGCAAAAGGCCCTGCAGGGCAAGGTTGACAGCACCAAGCTGTACGCTTTTGCAGACGCAGTGGCGCTGGTGAAAGAAGCCGCAACGGCCAAGTTCGATGAATCCATCGACGTGGCGGTGCAGCTGGGCATTGATGCCAAGAAGTCGGACCAAGTGGTGCGTGGCGCTGTGGTGCTGCCCAACGGCACTGGCAAGACGACCCGCGTGGCCGTGTTTGCACAAGGCGCCAAGGCTGAAGAAGCCAAGGCCGCAGGTGCTGACGTTGTGGGCATGGACGACCTGGCCGCCATGGTCAAGGCTGGCGACATGCCTTTCGACGTGGTGATCGCTGCTCCTGACGCTATGCGCGTCGTGGGTACCCTGGGCCAGATCCTGGGCCCCCGTGGCCTGATGCCTAACCCCAAGGTGGGCACCGTGACTCCTGACGTCGCTACGGCCGTGAAGAACGCCAAGGCTGGTCAAGTGCAGTTCCGTGTGGACAAGGCCGGTATCGTGCACAGTACCATCGGTCGCCGTTCGTTCGACAACGAAAAACTGCAAGGCAACTTGGCTGCACTGATCGACGCACTGAACAAGGCCAAGCCAGCTTCGAGCAAGGGTCTGTACCTGCGTAAGGTCGCTGTGTCCTCCACGATGGGCGTTGGCGTCCGCGTGGATACGCAATCCATCGCAGCGTAATTGCGATAAGAAATCTTCAGGTCTTTCAAAGGGCCTGATGTGGTGGGCTGTGGGTGGTGTAACAACTGCCTGCAGGCCATCCAAGACCGTTGGTGTGTGGTTAGCCGCACTTAATCCCTCCTTGGGGCCAACGCAGATGGCGATCCCGCTGCAGATGGAATCCGTTCCGAAACAGTTGGTCGCTGCAACAAGAGCGCGCAAAAGGGTGCAAATCCGAATGCGCAATTTAAGGAGTAGACCTTGAGTCTTAATCGCAGTGAGAAAGAAGCGGTCATCAGTGAAGTGACCAGCCTCGCCGCTAAAGCTCAAACGCTTGTGATTGCGGAATACCGTGGCATCACGGTCGCCGACATGACCAAACTGCGCGTCGATGCTCGCAGCAAGGGTGTGAGCCTGAGTGTTCTGAAGAACACCCTGGCCCGCCGTGCTGTGGCAGGCAGCCAGTTTGACGTGGTGGCCGACCAGATGACGGGTCCCCTGATCTATGGCTTCTCCGAAGACGCTGTGGCCGCCGCGAAAGTGGTGTCCGACTTTGCGAAGACCAACGACAAGTTGGTGATTCGCGGTGGCGCTTTCGGTGGTAAGGCCCTGGACGTCAATGGCGTGAAGCAACTGGCCAACATTCCTTCCAAGGAAGTTTTGCTGGCTCAGATTTGTGGCTTGCTTATGTCCCCCATGTCGCGTACGGCCGTTGTGCTGGGCGCGCTGGCGGCGAAAAAAGGCGAAGGCGCAGCCGCACCGGCCGCCGAACCTGCAGCAGCTTGATAGCTGGGCAGTCAACCAACACAATTGTTAGGAAATCAAAATGGCATTCGATAAAGACGCATTTTTGACCGCGCTGGACAGCATGACGGTCCTGGAACTCAATGACCTGGTGAAGGCCATTGAAGAGAAGTTTGGCGTGAGCGCTGCAGCCATGGCTGCTCCTGCTGCCGCTGGCGGCGGCGGCGGCGCAGCTGCTGCTGAAGAAAAGACGGAATTCAACGTGGTGCTGACCGATGCTGGCGCCAACAAGGTGTCCGTCATCAAGGCAGTGCGCGAAATCACCGGTCTGGGCCTCAAGGAAGCCAAGGACCTGGTGGACGGCGCTCCCAAGAACGTCAAGGAAGGCATTGCCAAGGCCGACGCCGAAGCAGCCGTCAAGAAGCTGGTGGAAGCCGGCGCCAAGGCCGAACTCAAGTAATTCGGTCTTGCTCAAGGGCTGGAGTGCTCCTCAAAGGGCCTCCAGCCTTTGGTGCTTTCAGAGCGCACCCGCAAGCCCCGTTCTCAACGCGGCTTTCGAGTGTCTTCTGACAATCCCGACAGCAGAAGACGCCTTGGTTCGGGTGATGTGCAACGCATCACCGTCCGCCATGGTTGGTAGTGGCCAACCGCCAAGCCCACAAGGACCACTCGCCTTGTGGGTCAGTCGTCGAAGACCCAGGACTCATGTCTTTGCCCGGAGATCTCATGGCCTATTCCTACACCGAACGCAAGCGAATTCGCAAAAGTTTCGGCACCCGCGATAGCGTGCTCGAAGTTCCTTATCTGCTGCAGATGCAGAAGGACGCATACACCGCTTTCCTGCAGGCAGATACAGCGCCCCAGAAAAGAACCATCGAAGGCCTTCAGGCTGCATTCGACGCTGCCTTCCCGATCGTCTCCCACAACGGTTTTGTGGAGATGAAGTTCATTGAATACAACCTGGCCAAGCCGGCTTTTGACGTGCGCGAATGCCAGACCCGTGGTCTGACCTTCGCCTCGGCCGTGCGCGCCAAGGTGCAGCTGATCATCTATGACCGCGAGTCTTCGACGTCGCAGTCCAAGGTGGTCAAGGAAGTGAAGGAGCAAGAGGTCTACATGGGCGAGGTGCCTTTGATGACCGACAAGGGCTCGTTCATCATCAACGGTACCGAGCGTGTGATCGTGTCCCAGCTGCACCGCTCGCCGGGCGTGTTCTTCGAGCATGACAAGGGCAAGACCCACAGCTCGGGCAAGCTGCTGTTCTCGGCACGCATCATTCCCTACCGTGGTTCCTGGCTCGACTTCGAGTTCGACCCCAAGGACATCCTGTACTTCCGCGTGGACCGTCGTCGCAAGATGCCGGTCACGATCCTGCTCAAGGCCATTGGCCTGAACCCCGAGTCCATCTTGGCGAACTTCTTCGTCAACGACAACTTCCGCCTGATGGACAGCGGCGCGCAGATGGAGTTTGTGCCCGAGCGTCTGCGTGGCGAAGTCGCGCGCTTCGACATCACCGACAAGTCCGGCAAGGTGGTGGTAGCTAAGGACAAGCGTGTCACCGCCCGTCACACCCGCGAACTGGAACAGTCTGGCACCACGCACATCAGCGTGCCTGAAGACTTCCTGATCGGCCGTGTGGTCGCCCGCAACATTGTGGACGCCGACACCGGTGAAATCATTGCCAAGGCCAACGAAGAGTTGACCGAAGCGCTGCTCAAGAAGCTGCGTTCTGCTGGTGTGCAAGACCTGCAGGTCATCTACACGAACGAACTGGACCAAGGCGCTTACATCTCGCAGACCCTGCGCATCGATGAAACCGTGGATGAGTTCGCTGCCCGCGTGGCCATCTACCGCATGATGCGCCCTGGCGAGCCACCGACCGAAGACGCCGTGCAGGCCCTGTTCCAGCGCCTGTTCTACAACCCCGACACGTACGACCTGTCGCGCGTGGGCCGCATGAAGTTCAACGCCAAGATCGGCCGCGACGAATCCACCGGCCCCATGGTGCTGTCCAACGAAGACATCCTGGCCGTGGTCAAGATTCTGGTGGATCTGCGTAACGGCAATGGCGAAGTCGATGACATCGATCACCTGGGCAACCGCCGCGTGCGTTGCGTGGGCGAACTGGCTGAAAACCAGTACCGCACAGGCCTGGCACGTATCGAAAAGGCCGTGAAGGAGCGTCTGGGCCAGGCCGAGCAAGAGCCACTGATGCCCCACGACCTGATCAACAGCAAGCCGATCTCGGCCGCCCTGAAGGAATTCTTCGGGGCTTCGCAGCTGTCGCAGTTCATGGACCAGACCAACCCGCTGGCCGAAATCACGCACAAGCGCCGTGTGTCCGCTCTGGGCCCAGGTGGTCTGACCCGCGAACGCGCAGGTTTCGAAGTGCGTGACGTGCACGTGACCCACTACGGTCGCGTCTGCCCTATCGAAACGCCGGAAGGCCCCAACATTGGTCTGATCAACTCGCTGGCTCTGTATGCCCGCCTGAACGAGTACGGTTTCATCGAAACCCCGTACCGTCGCGTGGTGGATGGCAAGGTGACCAACGACATCGACTATCTGTCGGCGATCGAAGAAGGCAAGTACGTGATCGCGCAGGCCAATGCGCAGCTCGACAAGGACGGCCGCCTGACGGGCGAACTGGTCTCCGCCCGTGAAAAGGGTGAGTCCATCCTGTGCGGTGCAGACCGTGTGCAGTACATGGACGTGTCGCCCGCGCAGATCGTGTCGGTGGCTGCCTCGCTGGTGCCCTTCCTGGAGCACGACGACGCGAACCGCGCGTTGATGGGCGCCAACATGTCGCGCCAGGCAGTGCCTGTGCTGCGTCCTGAAAAGCCGCTGGTGGGCACGGGCATCGAGCGCGTGGCTGCAGTGGACTCGGGCACCGTGGTGACTGCTACCCGCGGCGGTGTGGTGGACTACGTGGATGCCACCCGTATCGTGGTGCGCGTGAATGACGACGAAGCCGTGGCCGGTGAAGTCGGTGTGGACATCTACAACCTGATCAAGTACCAGCGTTCCAACCAGAACACGAACATCCACCAGCGTCCCATCGTCAAAAAGGGCGACATGCTGGTCAAGGGGGACGTGATCGCCGACGGCGCATCGACGGACTTCGGCGAAATCGCCATCGGCCAGAACATGCTGATCGCGTTCATGCCTTGGAACGGCTACAACTTCGAAGACTCGATCTTGATCAGTGAGCGCGTGGTGGCGGAAGACCGCTACACCTCGATCCACATCGAGGAACTCGTGGTCATGGCCCGTGACACGAAGCTGGGCGCTGAAGAAATCACGCGCGACATTCCGAACCTGTCCGAGCAGCAACTGAACCGTCTGGACGAGTCCGGCATCATCTACGTGGGGGCCGAAGTGCAGCCCGGCGATACGCTGGTCGGCAAGGTCACGCCCAAGGGTGAAACCACGCTCACGCCTGAAGAGAAGCTGCTGCGCGCCATCTTCGGCGAGAAGGCTTCGGACGTGAAGGACACCTCGCTGCGTGTGGACCAAGGCTCGTCGGGCACCGTGATCGACGTGCAGGTCTTCACCCGTGAAGGCATCCAGCGCGACAAGCGCGCCCAGCAGATCATTGACGACGAACTCAAGCGCTTCCGCCTGGACCTGAACGACCAGCTGCGCATCGTGGAGGCCGACGCGTTCGACCGTATCGAAAAACTGCTGACCGGCCGCGTGGCCAACGGTGGCCCGCAAAAGCTGGCCAAGGGCACGAAGATCGACAAGGCTTACTTGGCCTCTGTCGAGAAGTTCCACTGGTTCGACATCCGCCCAGCGGAAGACGAAGTGGCCACACAGCTCGAATCCATCAAGAACGCGCTGGAGCAAACCCGCCACAGCTTCGACCTGGCTTTTGAAGAAAAGCGCAAGAAGCTCACCCAAGGCGACGAGCTGCCAGCGGGCGTGCTCAAGATGGTCAAGGTGTACCTGGCCGTCAAGCGCCGCCTGCAGCCCGGTGACAAGATGGCCGGCCGCCACGGTAACAAGGGTGTGGTATCCAAGATCGTCCCGGTCGAAGACATGCCTTACATGGCCGACGGTACGCCAGCCGACATCGTTCTGAACCCGCTGGGCGTGCCCTCGCGGATGAACATCGGTCAGGTGCTGGAAGTTCACCTGGGCTGGGCCGGCAAGGGCATCGGTCAGCGCATTGGCAACATGCTCCAGGAGCAGGCCAAGGCCGCCGAACTGCGCAAGTTCCTGGAGGAGGTCTACAACTCCCGAGGCCGCAAGGAAGATCTGTCGCAGCTCAGCGACGACGAGCTGATGGCCATGGCCGAGAACCTGACCAATGGCGTGCCTTATGCCACTCCCGTGTTCGACGGTGCTTCGGAAGAAGAAATCAAGGACATGCTCAAGATCGCCTACCCGGACGACATCAAGGAGCGCAAGGGCCTGACCGAGTCGCGCACCCAGGCGTATCTGTATGACGGCCGTACGGGCGAGCGCTTCGAGCGCCCGACCACCATCGGCTACATGCATTACCTGAAGCTGCACCACTTGGTGGACGACAAGATGCACGCCCGCTCGACCGGTCCGTACTCGCTCGTGACGCAGCAACCTCTGGGCGGTAAGGCCCAGTTCGGTGGCCAGCGTTTCGGGGAAATGGAAGTGTGGGCGCTGGAAGCTTACGGCGCCGCCTACGTGCTGCAGGAAATGCTGACCGTGAAGTCCGACGACGTGGTGGGCCGTACCAAGGTGTACGAATCCATCGTCAAGGGCGAACACGCCATTGAGGCCGGCATGCCGGAATCGTTCAACGTGCTGGTCAAGGAAATCCGTTCGCTGGGCCTGGACATCGAGCTGGAACGCTCCTAAGCGGAAAAGGAAAGAGTCACTATGAAATCGCTACTCGACCTGTTCAAGCAATTCACGCCGGATGAGCACTTCGATGCCATCCGCATCGGCATGGCTTCGCCCGAGAAGATCCGTTCGTGGTCTTTCGGCGAAGTGAAGAAGCCCGAGACCATCAACTACCGTACGTTCAAGCCCGAGCGCGACGGCCTGTTCTGCGCCAAGATCTTTGGTCCCATCAAGGACTACGAGTGCCTGTGCGGCAAGTACAAGCGCCTCAAGCACCGCGGTGTGATCTGCGAGAAGTGCGGCGTTGAAGTCACGCAGACCAAGGTGCGCCGCGAGCGCATGGGCCACATCGACCTGGCCGCGCCCTGCGCCCACATCTGGTTCCTGAAGTCGCTGCCATCGCGCCTGGGCCTGGTGCTGGACATGACGCTGCGCGACATCGAACGCGTGCTGTACTTCGAAGCCTACGTGGTGACCGACCCCGGCATGACCCCGCTGAAGAAGTTCAGCATCATGTCCGAGGACGACTACGACGCCAAGCGCAAGGAATACGGCGACGAGTTCATCGCCAAGATGGGCGCCGAAGGCATCAAGGACCTGCTCGAATCCATCGACATCGACCTGTCGATCGAACGCCTGCGCGGCGACCTGACCGGCTCCGAAGTCAAGGTCAAGAAGAACGCCAAGCGCCTGAAGGTCCTGGAAGCATTCAAGAAGTCGGGCATCAAGCCCGAATGGATGGTGCTGGACGTGCTGCCCGTGCTGCCACCGGACCTGCGTCCGCTGGTGCCGCTGGACGGCGGCCGCTTCGCGACCTCCGACCTGAACGACCTGTACCGCCGCGTCATCAACCGCAACTCGCGTCTGCGCCGCCTGCTGGAGCTGAAGGCCCCTGAAATCATCGCCCGCAACGAAAAGCGGATGCTGCAGGAAGCCGTGGACTCGCTGCTGGACAACGGCCGCCGTGGCAAGGCCATGACGGGCGCCAACAAGCGCGCCCTGAAGTCGCTGGCCGACATGATCAAGGGCAAGTCCGGCCGTTTCCGCCAGAACCTGCTGGGCAAGCGCGTGGACTACTCGGGTCGTTCCGTGATCACCGTGGGCCCTACGCTCAAGCTGCACCAGTGCGGCCTGCCCAAGCTGATGGCCCTGGAGCTGTTCAAGCCCTTCATCTTCTCGCGCCTGGAAGCCATGGGCATCGCGACGACGATCAAGGCCGCCAAGAAGGAAGTCGAATCCGGCACGCCGGTGGTGTGGGACATCCTGGAAGAGGTCATCAAGGAACATCCCGTGATGCTGAACCGTGCGCCTACGCTGCACCGTTTGGGCATCCAGGCCTTTGAGCCCATCCTGATCGAAGGCAAGGCCATCCAGCTGCACCCCCTCGTTTGCGCGGCCTTCAACGCCGACTTCGACGGTGACCAGATGGCTGTGCACGTCCCGCTGTCGGTGGAAGCGCAGATGGAAGCCCGCACGCTGATGCTGGCCTCCAACAACGTGCTGTTCCCTGCTTCGGGCGAACCCTCCATCGTGCCTTCGCAGGACGTGGTGCTGGGCCTGTACTACGCCACCCGTGACCGTATCAACGGCAAGGGCGAAGGCCTGGTGTTCGCGGACACCGGTGAAGTACAGCGTGCGCTGGACGCCGGCCAGGTCGAACTGGCTGCCAAGATCACGGTGCGCATGACCGAGTGGACAAAGGACAAGGCCACGGGCGAATTCGTGCCCTCGACCTCGCTGGTGGAAACCACCGTGGGCCGCGCACTGCTGTCCGAGATCCTGCCCAAGGGCCTGCCGTTCTCCAACATGAACAAGGCGCTCAAGAAGAAGGAAATCTCGCGCCTGATCAACGTGTCCTTCCGCAAGTGCGGTCTGAAGGAAACCGTGGTGTTTGCCGACAAGCTGCTGCAAAACGGCTTCCGTCTGGCCACGCGCGCCGGTATCTCCATCGCCATCGACGACATGCTGGTGCCGCCTCAAAAGGCCGGCATCATCGAGCGCTCCGAGAAGGAAGTGAAGGAGATCGAGCAGCAGTACGTGTCCGGTCTGGTCACGGCTGGCGAGCGCTACAACAAGGTGGTGGACATCTGGGGCAAGGCCGGCGACGAAGTGTCCAAGGTGATGATGGCCCAGCTGTCCAAGCAGAAGGTCACCGACCGCCACGGCAAGGAAGTGGACCAGGAGTCCTTCAACTCCATCTACATGATGGCCGACTCCGGTGCCCGCGGCTCTGCCGCCCAGATCCGTCAGGTGGCCGGTATGCGGGGTCTGATGGCCAAGCCAGACGGCTCGATCATCGAGACGCCTATCACCGCGAACTTCCGCGAAGGTCTGAACGTGCTGGAGTACTTCATCTCCACCCACGGTGCCCGTAAGGGTCTGGCCGACACGGCGCTGAAGACCGCCAACTCCGGTTACCTCACCCGCCGTCTGGTGGACGTGACGCAGGATCTGGTCGTGACCGAAGAGGATTGCGGCACAGCCAATGGTTCGCTGATGCGCGCCATCGTCGAAGGCGGTGAAGTGATCGAATCGCTGCGTGAACGTATCTTGGGCCGTACGGCGGCCGAAGACGTGCTGCACCCCGAGAACCGCTCGGTGCTGGTCGAAGCTGGCGTGATGCTGGACGAAGACCTGATCGAAGAGCTGGAAGCTGCTGGCGTGGACGAAGTGAAGGTGCGCACGGCCCTGACCTGCGAAACCCGCTACGGCCTGTGCGCCAAGTGCTACGGCCGCGACCTGGGCCGCGGTGGCCTGATCAACCTCGGCGAAGCCGTGGGTGTGATCGCCGCCCAGTCCATCGGCGAGCCCGGCACGCAGCTGACCATGCGTACGTTCCACATCGGTGGTGCCGCTTCGCGTGCTGCCATCGCGTCGAGCGTGGAAGCCAAGTCCAACGGCGTGATCGGCTTCAACGCCACGATGCGCTACGTGAGCAACACCAAGGGCGAGCTGGTGGTGATTGCGCGTTCGGGTGAAATCATCATCCAGGACGAGCATGGCCGCGAGCGCGAGCGCCACAAGGTGCCTTACGGTGCGACGCTGACGGTGAAGGCCGACCAGCAGATCAAGGCCGGCACGATCCTGGCCAACTGGGATCCGCTGACGCGCCCCATCATCACCGAGTTCGCCGGTCAGACCAAGTTCGAGAACGTCGAAGAAGGCCTGACGGTGGCCAAGCAGGTCGACGAAGTGACCGGTCTGTCCACGCTGGTGGTGATCGATCCGAAGCGCCGTGGTGCCGCCAAGGTGGTGCGTCCTCAGGTGAAGCTGATCGACGCCCAGGGCAACGAAGTGAAGATCCCTGGCACCGACCACTCGGTGACCATTGGCTTCCAGGTCGGCGCTCTGATCCAGGTGCGTGACGGTCAGGACGTGGGCCCCGGCGAAGTGCTGGCGCGTATTCCGGTCGAAGGCCAGAAGACCCGCGACATCACCGGCGGTCTGCCCCGCGTGGCCGAGCTGTTCGAAGCCCGCACGCCCAAGGACAAGGGCACGCTGGCCGAAATGACCGGTACCGTGTCGTTCGGTAAGGAAACCAAGGGCAAGGTCCGCCTGCAGATCACCGACCCTGATGGCAAGGTGTGGGAAGAGCTCGTGCCCAAGGAAAAGAACATCCTGGTGCACGAAGGCCAGGTGGTCAACAAGGGCGAATCGATTGTGGACGGTCCGGCCGACCCACAAGACATCCTGCGTTTGCTGGGTATCGAAGAACTCTCGCGCTACATCGTCGATGAAGTGCAGGACGTGTACCGCTTGCAGGGCGTGAAGATCAACGACAAGCACATCGAGGTGATCGTTCGCCAGATGCTGCGCCGCGTCGTGGTCGAGAACGTCGGCGAGTCGAACTACATTGCCGGCGAACAGGTCGAGCGTTCCGAGATCCTCAATACCAACGAGGCACTGCAGGCCGAGGGCAAGATCCCCGCGACCTACAGCAACCTGCTGCTGGGTATCACGAAGGCATCGCTGTCTACCGACTCGTTCATCTCGGCTGCTTCCTTCCAGGAAACGACCCGCGTGCTGACCGAAGCCGCGATCATGGGCAAGAAGGACGAACTGCGCGGCCTGAAGGAAAACGTGATCGTGGGCCGTCTGATCCCTGCCGGTACGGGTCTGGCTTACCACCAGGCACGCAAGGCCAAGGACGCCATGGACGACGCCGAGCGCCGTGCCATCGCCGAAGCCGAAGCCGCCGAAATGGCAGCCCAGTCGGACGCCTCGGATGTGGGCAGTGGCAGCGTCACTGCCACCGACGCAGCGGCAGACTGATAGCAAACAGCAAGGCCTTCCCCAGGCCCTGCTGCGGTCGCCACAGCGCCCCCGTCCTGTCCCAGGCAGGCCGGGGGCGTTTTTGATGGACGTGCGTCTTTTCACCGTCCGTCGTTTGTTTCAATCTTCTGTTTTTCGGGCCGGGACGGGTGCAGCCGCACCTGCTCCGGCAACTGCGCATGCTGTGGTCGTCGCCCCTTTTCTGGATTGCTTTTGCCGTCTTTCTGTTCTGGGCCCTGGGGGCCTACAACCGTCTGATGCGCCTGCGCTCGGCTGTCGTGCAGTCGTTCGGCAGTTTTGACGCGCACATGGTGCGGCTGGTGGCCTTGCTCGGCGAGTTCGGGGCGGCGCAGACAGTACAGCGCGGTAGCTTGCTGGCCGATGCCGGGGCGCAAGAGCTGGCTGCGCTGCAGGGCGCCGTGACGCAATTCAGTGCCTCGCTGGCTGTAGCGCGCGCCCGCCCGTTGCAGGGCGATGCGGTGGCGGCGTTGGCGGCTGCCCGTGAGGTGCTGCGCGCGACCTGGGCCACGGCCTTGCAGAAATTGCTGGCCGACCCCGTCCAACCCACAGCGCTGACCTCGGCTGTCGATGCTGGTACGGGGGCTCCAGGAGCTATTCCCGTGGGCCTGTCCGTTTGGCAGGTCCGTTGGGAGGAACATGCGGTGCAAAACGAACAGGCGATTCGCGTATTCAACGAGGCCGTGGTGCAGTACAACGCCGCCATCGCCCAGTTTCCGGCCAGCCTGCTGGCCAGGGTGTTTGGCTTCAAGGCGGCCCGTGCGCTGTAACCCGTTGTCAGGATCACGATGACTCCACCTCCCCACCACCGCCCCCGCCGCGCTGCTGGCAATGCGCCGCGTCCGGCGCGCCCAGCCTCCGGGCCATCTTCGCAGGCGGGTTCTGAGGCACACAGGCCGGGTCCAGCGTCTTCTGCGGGAGGCGCCCCCGTGCCCCTGTGGCGGTTGCTCACGGCAGTGGCAGGTGCCTTGCAGGCGATCCGTGGCGGGCAGTCGGGCACAACAGCGCTGGCGGCGGTGGATGCTGCGCTGCGCCCCGGCGTGCAGGCCTTGTTGTTCCAGGTCTTGCGCCAGGCCGGGCGGGCCGAGGCCCTGCGCCGACAGCTGGCCGCCCGCGCGCCCGCACCCGCCGCCGATGCCCTGCTGTGCAGCGCGCTGGCGCTGTGCTGGGACCCACAGGCCTCGCCCTACGAACCGTTCACCCTGGTGAACCAGGCGGTGGAGGCGGCCAAGCACCACCCGGCCACGCGCGCGCAGGCCTCGTTCATCAACGGCTGCCTGCGCCGCTTTCTGCGCGAGCGCGACGCCCTTGTGGCGGCCACCGACAACGACCCCGTGGCGCGCTGGAACCATCCGGCCTGGTGGGTGCAGCGCCTGCGCAGGGACCACCCCCAGCACTGGGAGCAGATCCTGCAGGCCAACAATGCCCACGCACCCATGGTGTTGCGGGTCAACGAACAAAAATGCACGGTAGCGCAGTATTTACATGCCTTGGATGCTATTGGTTTAGGAGCGATTGCGGTGGGCCAGCATGGCGTCGCGCTGCGTCAGGCGGTGCCCGTTCAGTCGCTGCCACACTTTGCGGAGGGCTGGGTGTCCGTGCAGGACGCCGCCGCCCAGCAGGCGGCTCCTTTGCTGCTGCAAGGGCTGGATCTGAGTCAGCCCTTGCGCGTGCTCGACGCCTGTGCCGCCCCTGGCGGCAAGACAGCGCACCTGCTGGAGATGGCGGGGCCGCAGTCTCCCCTGCAGGTCACGGCGCTGGAGATCGATGCCACGCGCAGCGCCCGTATTGGCGACACCCTGGAGCGCCTCGGGCTGACGGCCCAGGTCCTGGTGGCCGATGCGGCACGTCCGCAAGACTGGTGGCAGTCAGAGTGCGGCGGGGTGCTGTTCGACGCCATCCTGCTCGACGCACCGTGCACAGCATCCGGCATCGTGCGGCGCCACCCGGATGTGCGCTGGCTGCGCCGTGAGTCCGACATCGCGCAGCTGGCGACCCTGCAGGCGGCTCTGCTCAAGGCCCTGTGGCCGCTGTTGCGGCCCGGCGGACGCCTGCTGTATTGCACCTGTTCCGTCTTCCGGGCAGAGGGCGATGCCCAGGTGCAAACGTTTCTTGCACACAACACCGATGCGCAATTGCTGCCGTCGCCGGGTCATTTAATTCCCGGCAACGCGGACAAGGGCGGGGCTGTCCCGGACAATCTGACCGGTGACCACGACGGCTTTTTTTACGCACTGTTGCAAAAATCGGCGCAATGAGCCACGGGGCGTGCGCTGGTGGTGGCTGTGCGCGTGGTTTGTACTGTTTTGGGGGACGGTGCTCTGCGGAGTGCCGCAGGCTGAGGCGGCGCAGGCCGCTTCCTCCGAGGTGGGCGACCTGCGCCTGGAGCGCGGGGAAGATGGCTTGTACCTGAGTGCCAACCTGCAATTTGAACTGCCCGAGCTGGCCGAAGACGCCTTGCAAAAAGGCATTCCCATGTTCTTCGTGGCCGATGCCCAGGTGCTGCGCGACCGCTGGTACTGGTCGGACCGGCAGGTGGCCGAAACCACCCGGTATTTCCGCCTGAGCTACCAGCCACTCACCCGCCGATGGCGCCTGAACATTTCTTCGACGCCTTTCACCAACAGCGGGCTGGGGGTGGTGCTGGGTCAGAACTTTGACAATTACGCCGACGCCCTGTCGTCGATTCAGCGGTTTTCACGCTGGAAGATTGCTGAACGCGATGTGATCGAGTCTGATGCCGTGCATACGGTGAACTTCCGCTTCCGCCTCGACATCTCACAGTTGCCCCGTCCCTTCCAGATTGGCGCGGTGGGCCGGTCGGGCTGGAACCTGCTGGTCTCCCGCAGCCAGCGCCTGGGCGCAGAGCCTGCCAAGTGAGCACTTCCCCCCCGACCACCGGCGTTTCGGCATCCACCCACGCCACCGCCCGCCAGTCCCGCGCAGTGCGCTGGGCCGTGGGCGTCGGGGCGGCCATCATGTCGGCCATCGGTCTGGTGCTGCTGTTCTTGCTGACGCTGGCCACCAACAACCGCGTGCTGTACGAGCGCAACTACGCCTGGCTGTTTGGCGTCAACGTGTTTGTGGCATTGCTGCTGCTGCTGGTGCTGGGCTGGGTGGCGGTGCGCCTGGGCCTGCGCCTGCGCAAGGGGCGCTTTGGCAGCCGCCTGCTGGTCAAGCTGGCAGCCATCTTTGCGCTGGTGGGGCTCATGCCGGGGCTGCTGATCTATGTAGTGTCTTACCAGTTCGTCACGCGCTCCATCGAAAGCTGGTTCGACGTAAAGGTGGAGGGGGCGCTGTCCGCGGGCGTCAATCTGGCCCGTGTGTCTCTGGACTCGCTGGCCACGGACATGGCCGCCAAAACCCGCAACGCCAGTGCCCAGGTGGCCCAGGTGCCCGATGCCGCTGCGGGCCTGGTGTTGGAGCGCATTCGCGACCAGTTGGGCGCGACCGACGTGGTGCTCTGGAACGCGTCCGGCCAGGCGGTCGCCAGCGCAGGGCAGTCGCGGTTCAGCCTGAACCCCGAGCGGCCCGGCGCGGCCTTGCTGCGCACGGCGCGCCAGCAGCGCGCCACCGCGCAGATCGAAGGGCTGGACGACATTGCCGACCCGGCCGCAGCGCAGAACGCACGGGTCAAGGTGCTGGCCCTGGTCAGCAGCCCCAGCGTGGGCCTGTTGATGGAGCCGCGCTACCTGCAGGCCACCTTGCCCCTGCCGCCCGCGCTGGTGGCCAATGCCATTGCCGTGCAGGAAGCCAATCGCGAATACCAGGAGCGTGCGCTGGCCCGGGGCGGGTTGCGGCGCATGTATGTGGGCACGCTGACGTTGAGCCTGTTTCTGGCCGTGTTTGGTGCGGTGCTGCTGGCGGTGCTGCTGGGCAACCAGCTGGCGCGGCCCCTGCTGGTGCTGGCCGAAGGGGTGCGCGAGGTGGCGGCGGGCAACCTGAGTCCCAAGGCCGCTTTGCAAAGCAAGGACGAGCTGGGGGGGCTCACACGCTCGTTCGCGCTCATGACCCAGCAACTGGCGGATGCACGCCAGGCGGTGGAGCAGAGCATGGGCGAGGTCGATGCCTCCCGCGCCAACCTGCAGACCATTCTGGACAACCTCACGGCGGGCGTCATCGTGCTGGACGCGCAAGGGTTGATCCGCTCCTCCAACCCGGGTGCTACCCGCATCCTGCGCGCCCCCATGGCCGCTTATGAAGGGAGGCCACTGTCTGAAGTGCCGGGCTTGGCGGAGTTTGCCGCGTCGGTCCAGGGCCATTTCGACGCGTTTCTGGGGGACCACGAACGGCACGGCCTGGACCATTGGCAGCAGCCATTCGAGTTGCATGCCTCCTCCGGCGGCGCCGGGCAACACGCCACCAGCCTGGTCGCACGGGGCGCCGAGCTGCCCGATGCCACCCGACTGTTGGTTTTTGACGACATTTCGGAGATCGTTTCGGCCCAGCGTGCGCAGGCCTGGGGCGAGGTGGCGCGCCGGCTGGCGCACGAAATCAAGAACCCGCTGACCCCCATCCAGCTGTCGGCTGAGCGGCTTGAAATGAAGCTGTCGGGCAAGCTGCCGGACGCTGAACAGGCCATCCTCGCCAAGTCCGTCAAGACCATCGTGGACCAGGTCGATGCCATGAAACGGCTGGTCAACGAGTTCCGCGATTACGCACGCTTGCCTGCCGCCGAACTGCATGCGTTGGACCTGAACGCACTGGTCGCCGACGTGCTTCATTTATATGGTGCAGAAAACGCCACCGTGCCTGTAGAGGCTGAGCTGGACCCGCGCTGCCCCTTGATTGCGGGCGATGCGCAGCAACTGCGCCAGGTCGTGCACAACCTGCTGCAGAACGCCCAGGACTCCACCGAACAGGCCCGCGCTGGGGCCTCTGAGCCCGTGCCGCCGGTGCGCATCAGCACCCGCTGGAGCGAATCGTCACGGCGCGTACGGCTCACTGTGTCGGACAGCGGCGGGGGCTTTCCGTCGCACATCCTGCAGCGCGCGTTCGAACCCTATGTCACCACCAAGCCGCGTGGCACTGGCCTCGGTTTGGCCGTGGTCAAAAAGATCGCAGATGAGCACGGAGCGCGCATCGAACTGTCCAACCGCACCGAAAACGACGTGGTGCGCGGCGCCCAAGTGTCGTTATCATTCGCCCCTGAACCAGCGGTGGCGTCATAACAACACCGCCCCGCAGTACCTCCCCAAGGCGCTTCAACACACATGGCAAACATTCTGGTGGTCGACGATGAGCTCGGCATTCGTGATCTGCTGTCGGAAATACTGAACGACGAAGGTCACAGCGTAGACCTCGCAGAAAATGCGACCCAGGCCCGAGCCGCCCGGGCAGGCAACAGCTATGACCTGGTGCTGCTGGACATCTGGATGCCCGACACCGACGGCGTCTCGCTGCTCAAGGAATGGGCCACTGCCGGCGTGCTCACCATGCCGGTCATCATGATGAGTGGCCACGCCACCATCGACACGGCGGTGGAGGCCACGCGCATCGGCGCCTTCTCGTTCCTCGAAAAGCCCATCACCCTGCAAAAGCTGCTCAAGGCCGTGGAGCAGGGACTGGCCCGCAATGCCGCCCACCAAGCCGCTCCCGTGGCCGCGGTCGCTGCGCCCGCAGCCGCCCCGGCTGACCCGACCTTTTCGCAGCTGCCCGCCGTTTCGGCGGTGATGGCCGGAGTGGACCCTGGCCCGCACGCCCACCAGGGCTTCGACCTGGACCGCCCCCTGCGCGAAGCGCGCGACGGTTTCGAGAAGGCCTACTTCGAATTCCACCTGGCCCGTGAAGGCGGCTCCATGACGCGCGTGGCCGAAAAGACGGGCCTGGAGCGCACCCACCTGTACCGCAAACTGCGCCAGCTGGGCGTGGACCTGGGACGCGGCAAGCGCGGCTGATCAATTAATTTGTGTCTTTTGCCAGAAACGCTGTTTTTTCTGGCTATAATTTGAGGCTCAGGCCCGGTAGCTCAGTCGGTAGAGCAGAGGATTGAAAATCCTTGTGTCGGTGGTTCGATTCCGCCCCAGGCCACCAAACAAAAGCCCTTGATTTGCAAAAATCAAGGGCTTTTTCAATTGCGTGCTGCCAACGCGGGTCACGCCCGCAAAGCCTGTGTTGCACCCTGCAGCCCTGCTGTGCGTGTCCTCCGTGCCTGCCGCCAGCCACCGCGCGCTGCATTTCTTGTTGTCTCTCTCCCCACTTCTCCCATGCCCCTTTTGCAGGACGTCACGCTTGGTATCGACTTTGGCACTTCCAATTCCGCGATGGCGGTACGGCAAGGGGCGAGCCTGTCGCGAATGGTGGCGCTGGAGGGGGATGCGCCTACGCTGCCCACGGCGCTGTTCTTCAACGCTGAAGACCAACGCACTCACTTTGGGCGCGATGCGGTGGCGCAGTACCTGGCGGGCACCGAAGGGCGGCTGATGCGCTCGCTCAAGAGCCTGCTGGGCAGCGCGCTGCTGCAGGACAAGACGGCGGTACACAACCAAATGGTCAGCTACCAGGACATCATCGGGCTCTTCTTGCGGATGCTGGCGCAGAAGGCCCGTGACGCGCTGGGGGGCCTGCCCGCGCGGGTGGTGATGGGGCGGCCGGTGCATTTTGTGGATGGCGACGCCGCGCGCGATCAGCAGGCCGAGGACGCGTTGCGCCAGGCCGCGCTGTCGGCAGGGTTCGAGAACGTGAGTTTTCAGTTCGAGCCCATCGCCGCCGCGCTGGACTACGAGCAGCGGATCGACCGCGAGTCGCTGGTGCTGGTGGTGGACATTGGCGGCGGCACCTCGGACTTCACCGTGGTGCGCCTGGGCCCCGAGCGCATGGCTCGGGCCGATCGCAGCAGCGACGTACTGGCCACGACCGGCGTGCACATCGGCGGCACGGACTTTGACCGGCGCCTGAGCCTGGACCTGCTCATGCCGCTGCTGGGCTTTCGCCACATCGGCCCGTCGGGGCGCGAGGTGCCCAGCCGCGTGTTTTTTGACCTCTCGACCTGGCACCTGATCCAGTGGCTGTATTCGCCGCGCGCGCTGCGCGACGCGCAGAACCTGCGCACCGACTATGCCGACGCTGCTCTGCATGCCCGGCTGATGCGGGTGCTGAACGAGCGGCTGGGCCACCGCCTGGCCAACACGGTGGAGCAGGCGAAGATCGCTGCGTCTCTGGCCGATGCCGAGGCGCCCATGCCGCTGGATTGGGTGGAGGCCGGGCTCAGCGCTGCGGTCACGCCGCCCGGATTGGCTCAGTCCCTGGCGCAGCCACTGGACCAGGTGGTGGCTTGCGCCCGCGACTGCCTGCAACTGGCGGGCCTGGACGATGATGGGGTGGACGCGATCTACCCGACCGGGGGCTCGTCAGCGCTGCGACCCTTGCGGCAGGCGCTGCGCACGGCGTTTCCAGCGATCCCGCAGGTGGAAGGCGATCTGTTCGGCGGGGTGGCTGCGGGTCTGGCGGTGTCGCGGTAGTCACGCACTTCAGGTTGCTATCAATTGGATAGCTGTCGGGGCATGTTGCACTAGCGCAACCGCCCGAAAATGCCCAAAACGCCGCCCAGAAGCCCCTGGCGTCAGTCTTGCGCGCCGTCTTCGCGCTTCCACTCCAGCGCGGTGTCGTACAGCACGTTGCGCGATGCGCCCGTGATCTCGGCGGCCAGGCGCACGGCGGTCTTCAGGGGCAGCTCGGCCAACAACAGGCGCAGCACGCGGTGGCTGTCGCCCGCGTCGCTGACCACGGGCACCGGGTGCAGCAGCACCACAAACTCGCCGCGCGAGCGCTGGGGTGACCCATCCAGCCACGCGGTCAGCGCCTGTGCGGGTTGGGTGGTGACTTCTTCAAACTGCTTGGTCAGCTCGCGCGCCAGGGTGACGGGGCGCTCGCCCAGCACGGCCAGGGCCTGGGCCAGCTCGCCGATGCGGTGCGGCGCTTCGAGCAGCACCACGCACCGGGGTTCGTGGGCCAGCTGCTGGGCAATCACGTTGGCGCGCTCCGCGTTCTTGACGGGCAGGAAGCCTGCAAACACAAACCCGCCATGCTCGGTGCTGTGGGCCACGGCACCCGCCACGCTCAGTGCGGTGGTGATGCTGCTCGCGCCCGGCAGCGGTACGGCGCGCAGGCCTGCGGCCTGCACGGCAGCCACCAGGCGTGCGCCGGGGTCGCTCACGCCGGGAGTGCCTGCGTCGCTCACATAGGCTACGCGCTGGCCTTGCTGCAGTCGGTGCACCACGTTCTGCGCGGCTTCGGCCTCGTTGTGCTGGTGCACGGCCAGCAACTGGCTGGCGCTCTTGTCAATGCCATAGGCGCGCAGCATGGACTGCGTGTGGCGCGTGTCCTCGCAAGCCACCGTGTCGGCCAGCTGCAGCACGTGCAGGGCCCGCAGGGTGATGTCGGCGAGGTTGCCGATGGGCGTGGCCACTGCATACAGCGCGCCCTGCGGATAATGCTGCGCAGCGGCGGCGTCGTGCGCCGCGCTCTGGGCTGAAGCGAAAGATGCGCTCAATGAATTTCCTTGGAAAAAGACCACCCGCCGCTGCCACCCCAGGGGTTGCCAAAAAAGCCACCACACGCGATCGGGGCAATGCGGCAGAGGATCAGGCCTTGGCCCATCTGCAGGCGGCTGGCCTGCAACTGGCGGTGCGCAATTATCGGACGCCTGGGCGCGGTGGGGGCGAGATCGATCTGGTGATGCGCGACCGGGACGGCACCCTGGTGTTTGTGGAGGTGCGCAGCCGCACGCACTGCGGCTTTGGCGGCGCCGGGGCCAGCATCAGCGCGATCAAGCAGCAGCGCATCATCTTTGCCGCACGGCACTACCTGATGCGCTTGCCGTCGCCACCGCCCTGCCGTTTTGATGTGGTGCTGGTGGAGGAGGGCGTGCAGTGGATCAAGGCAGCGTTCGATGCGCAGTAGCGGCATGCGACCCGCTGGCCGCCAGCGCAATGCAGGTGGCTACCCTTTGCTACAAAAGCTGTAACACGCGGCAGGTATCATCGGGCCCTCATGCTTGAGCAACGCATCCAACAGCATTTCATCGACAGCGCCGACCTGAAGTACCAGGCCGCGCAAACCCTGAGCCACCCTATTGCCGCTGCCGTACAGGCCGTGCTGGCCTGCGTGACCAGCGGCGGCAAGGTGCTGGCCTGTGGCAATGGCCCATCGGCAGCCGAGGCGCAGCAGTTTGCCGCCTTCTGCGTGGCGGGCTTTGAACGCGAACGCCCCGAGCTGGCCGCGTTGGCGCTCACCTCTGACAACACGCTGCTCACGGCGGCTGCGGGCAGCCACGATGCCACCCAGCAGTTTGCGCGCCAGGTGCGTGCCCTGGGCCAGGCGGGTGATGTGCTGCTGGCCCTGACGGTGCATGGCAACGACCCTAACCTGCTGGCCGCCACCGAGGCCGCGCACGAGCGCGACATGACGGTGGTGGTGCTGGCCGGCCGCACCGGTGGCAAGCTGGCCGCCATGCTGCGGGAGACCGACGTTTTGATCAGCGTGCCCCACGACCGTGCTGCACGCGTGCGCGAAGTCCACACGCTGGTGCTGCACTGCCTCAGTGACGGCGTGGACGCACAGTTACTTGGTGAACAGGAGATTCCACTATGACCCCGAAAACCCTGAACCGCACCCGCCGCGTGGTGGGCACTGCCCTGACTGCCGCCACGCTGGCCGCGGCACTATCGGCCTGCGCGCCCCTGATCGTGGGCGGCGCCGTGGTCGGCGGCGTGATGGCGGTAGACCGCCGCACGGCCGGCACCCAGATCGAAGACGAAGGCATCGAGCTGCGCGCTGCCAATCGAATCCGCGAGACCCTGGGCGACCGGGCCCACGTCAATGTGACCAGCTACAACCGCCAGGCATTGCTGACCGGTGAAGTCGCCACGGCCCAGGACCGCCAGGCGGTGGAGCAGATGGTGTCGCAGGTGGAAAACGTGCGCTCGGTCGTCAACGATCTGGCCGTGATGCCCCCTTCCACGCTGAGCCAGCGGTCCACGGACACCTTCATCACCGGCAAGGTGCGCGCGAGCTTGGTGGACGCCCAGGACATCTCGGCCAACTCCTTCAAGGTGGTGACGGAGCGCAACACCGTTTACCTGATGGGCCGTGTGTCACAGCGTGAGGCCAACCGCGCCACGGACATCGCCCGGGGCGTGACCGATGTGCGCAAGGTGGTGCGCGTGTTCGAGATCGTTTCAGAAGAAGAGCTGCGCCGCATCGCGCCGCAGCCTGCGCCAGTCACCACGGACACCAAGCCGGCTGGCGGCTAAGGCCGAGCATCAGACCGCAGGGTCCAAGTCCCAGACCGCAGCGCGTGGTCTGGGACTTTTTTATTGGTGTGTAGCGTGGGAGCCCGCCGCTCCGCTGCTCTGCCACACGTCGCCGGTGGTTGCGGGGTTACTTCAAACGCTGAATCAGGCTGGACGTATCCCAGCGGTTGCCACCCATCTTTTGCACATCGGCGTAGAACTGGTCCACCAGCGCCGTCACGGGCACGCGCGATCCGTTGCGCTTGGCTTCATCCAGCACCAGGCCCAGGTCCTTTCGCATCCAGTCCACCGCAAAGCCGAAGTCGAACTTGCCGTCCACCATGGTCTTGCCACGGTTGTCCATCTGCCAGCTCTGGGCCGCGCCCTTGCCGATCACGTCCAGCACCTGCTTCATGTCCAGCCCGGCGTTCTGGCCAAACGCTACGGCTTCTGACAGGGCCTGCACCAGCCCGGCGATGCAGATCTGGTTGACCATCTTGGCCAACTGGCCCGAGCCGCTGGCGCCCAGCAGCGTGAAGGCGCGCGAGAACGCCATGGCCACGCGCTGAGCGGCCTCGAAGGCAGCGGCATCACCGCCGCACATCACCGTGAGCATGCCGTTCTGTGCGCCCGCCTGGCCGCCCGACACGGGGGCATCCACAAACTGCAGGCCCAGGGCTTGGGCAGCAGCGTACAGCTCGCGCGCCACCTCGGCCGATGCGGTGGTGTGGTCCACAAAAATGGCGCCTGGCTTCATTCCTGCAAAGGCGCCGTCCGCGCCCAGCGTGACAGAGCGCAGGTCGTCGTCATTGCCCACACAGCAGAACACTATGTCGGCGCCTGCGGCCGCCTCGCGGGGCGTCGCTGCATGATTGGGGGCTTTGGTGCCCGCATATTCTGCGCACCATGCTACGGATTTGGTAGCGGTGCGGTTATACACCGTGACTTCATGACCGGCCAGCGCCAGATGGCCAGCCATGGGGTAGCCCATCACGCCCAGGCCCAGAAAGGCGACCTTGCGGGAAGGGGTTGCGTCGTAATTGCGGGGATTGGTGCTTGGCATGGTGTGATCGCGTGATGAGCTGAAAGTATGGGTCAAAACGAAAACCCGCCCAGAAGGGCGGGTGAAGCGGGGCGAAGGCGTGCGGAGCTTGCTCTGGCGTCACACGATCGCGAAATGCTCGGTGCCCTGCGCCAGGTCGGGCGACTTGGCGCGCTGGCTGTTGAGCTTGATCTGCAGGCGCAGGTCGTTGAGCGAGTCGGCATTGCGTAGCGCGTCTTCGTAGCTGATGACGTTGGCCTCGTAGGCATCGAACAACGCCTGGTCGAAGGTCTGCATGCCCAGGTTGCGGCTCTTCTTCATGATCTCCTTGATCTCGGAGACCTCGCCCTTGAAGATCAGGTCGGAGATCAGCGGGGTGTTGAGCATCACCTCCACCGCCGCAGCGCGGCCCTTGCCGTCCTGCTTGGGGATCAGGCGCTGCGAGATCATGGCGCGCAGGTTGAGCGACAGGTCCATCAGCAACTGGGCGCGGCGTTCTTCAGGGAAGAAGTTGATGATCCGGTCCAGCGCCTGGTTGGCGCTGTTGGCGTGCAGCGTGGCCAGGCACAAGTGCCCGGTTTCGGCAAACGCCACCGCATGCTCCATGGTCTCGCGGTCGCGGATTTCGCCCATCAGGATCACGTCGGGCGCCTGCCGCAACGTGTTCTTCAGGGCGGCTTCCCAGCTGTCGGTGTCCAGGCCCACTTCGCGCTGCGTGACCACGCAGTTCTTGTGCGGGTGCACAAATTCGATAGGGTCTTCCACCGTGATGATGTGGCCGAACGAGTTCTCGTTGCGCCAGTCCACCATGGCGGCCAGCGTGGTGGATTTGCCCGAGCCCGTGGCACCCACCAGGATGCACAGGCCACGCTTGGTCATCGTCACTTCCTTGAGCACCTGCGGCACGCCCAGGCCGTCAATGGTCGGCAGCGTGAGCGGAATGGTCCGCAGCACCATGCCCACCTTGCCTTGCTGGATGAAGGCGTTGACGCGGAAGCGCCCAATGCCGGCGGGCGATATGGCGAAGTTGCACTCTTTCGTGCGCTCGAAGTCCGCCACCTGCTTGTCGCTCATGATGGCGCGCGCCAGCGTCAGCGTGTGGTTGGACGTGAGGGGTTGCGGCGACACCTTGGTCACCTTGCCATCGACCTTGATGGCGGGTGGAAACTCTGCCGTGATGAACAAGTCGCTGCCGTTGCGGCTCACCATCAGCTTGAGCAGGTCATTGATGAATTTACTGGCCTGATCGCGTTCCATCAGAAGTTCTCCCGGGGGTGGTCGTCTGCCGGACGATCTTGTGTCGTGGATAGGTGCATCATTTCTGGTTGTCGCTCAGGCGTGCGCTCACCACGCGCAGGCGCAGCGACAGCTTGCGCGCCAGCAGGGCAATCAGGCTGGCGGCCAGTTGCGGATCCTTGGTCATCATGTCGTCCATGGCCTCGGCGGAGAGCACGGCGATCTCGCAGTCGGTCAGCGTGGTGCAGGCCGAAAAGCGGATGCCGCTGTCCAGCAGCGACATCTCGCCCAGGATGTCCCCAGGGCGTGTCTCGGCCAGACGCAATTGTTCGCCCCAAGGCTGCACGCGGTCCACGGCGATGGTGCCGGTGAGCAGCACCACCATGAAGTTGCCGTACTCATCCTGGCGAATCACGTCGCGATTGGACGGGACGGCCGCAAATTCAAAAAAGCGCTCCATGCGCTCCACAGCGTCCTTGTCCAGGTGCGCCATGTACTTGTCCTTGGCCCACAGGCCTTGCAGCAGTTTGCCGCCCCGGCTGGTAGGCAGGCGCTTGGCGCCCACTTCCACGGCGCGCGCCTCCCATGGCACCAGCATGGAGTCGTCCACACCCTGGCCCGCAAACGCGGTGGAAAACAACACGGAATCCGTGTGGTCGTCCGATGGCTTGCCGCTGCGGGCTTTCATTTTCAGAAGGCTCAAAATGCCTTTCATATCGCGCTCCGGTATGCGGCGCCTGCAGGGGCCGCAAAGTCGTTCATGGGGGTGTGCTGTCGGGGGCTCAGCCGGGGAAGTTCTCGGGGATCTTGGCCTTGCTGCGTGCTTCGGCCGGACTGATGATGTTGCGGCGCACGAGGTCGGTCAGGTTCTGGTCCAGCGTCTGCATGCCCACACTGTTGCTGGTCTGGATGGTGGAATACATCTGCGCCACCTTGGCCTCGCGGATCAGGTTGCGGATGGCGCTGGTGCCCAGCATGATCTCGTGCGCAGCCACCCGGCCGGAGCCGTCCTTGGTCTTGCACAGCGTTTGCGAGATCACGGCCTGCAGCGATTCGGACAACATCGCACGGACCATTTCCTTTTCTTCGGCGGGGAACACGTCGATGATCCGGTCGATGGTCTTGGCGGCGCTCGAGGTGTGCAGCGTACCGAACACCAAGTGGCCCGTTTCAGCAGCCGTCATGGCCAGGCGGATGGTTTCCAAGTCGCGCATTTCGCCCACCAGAATGGCGTCCGGGTCTTCGCGCAGTGCGGACTTCAGGGCCGCCGCGAACGACAGCGTCATCGGGCCGACTTCACGCTGGTTGATCAGGCACTTCTTGGACTCGTGCACGAATTCGATCGGGTCTTCCACCGTGAGGATGTGGCCGTATTCGGATTCGTTGAGGTAGTTGACCATGGCGGCCAGCGTGGTGGACTTGCCCGAGCCCGTGGGGCCGGTCACCAGCACCAGGCCCCGTGGCTTCAAGGCCAGGTCGCCAAAGATCTTTGGGGCGTTGAGCTGCTCCAGCGTCAGGATCTTGCTCGGAATCGTCCGGAACACGGCGGCCGCGCCCCGGTTCTGGTTGAAGGCGTTGACGCGGAAGCGGGCCAGGCCTTCGATCTCGAAGGAAAAGTCCACCTCCAGGAACTCTTCATACGTCTTGCGCTGCGCGTCACTCATGATGTCGTACACCATGGCGTGCACCGTCTTGTGGTCCAGCGCATCGACGTTGATGCGCCGCACGTCGCCGTGGACCCGGATCATGGGCGGCAGACCGGCGGAGAGGTGCAGGTCGGAGGCCTTGTTCTTCACGCTGAACGCGAGCAATTGGGTAATGTCCACGGAGTCCCTCTATCGTTTGGTACGCTTATCAAACATTATGACCACGATTGCTAACAACCTCCAACAGGTTATGGGCAGGATCGCCCAGGCGTGCCAGGCCGCCGGGCGCGACCCGGCCCAGGTGGGCCTGCTGGCCGTTTCCAAAACCTTTGGCGCCGATGCGGTGCTGGAGGCAGTGGCCGCTGGCCAGCGCGCCTTTGGCGAGAACTACATCCAGGAGGGCGTGGACAAGATCGCTGCCGTGCGGGCGGCCTTGCCCGGCGCAGCGCTGCAGTGGCACTGCATTGGCCCCATTCAGAGCAACAAGACGCGCCCGGTGGCCGAGGACTTCGACTGGGTGCACACGGTGGATCGGCTCAAGATCGCAGAGCGCCTGTCGGCCCAGCGGCCCGATCACCTGCCGCCGCTACAGATATGTATCCAGGTCAACATCGACGGAGGCCCCACCAAGTCAGGGGTGGCCCCGGCCGAGGCCCTGGACCTGCTGCGCGCTGTCGCAAAACTGCCACGGCTGGTGGTGCGGGGGCTCATGAGTATTCCAGACCATGCTCCTGAATTTGAAGCGCAACTGGCAATCCACAGGAGCGCCAGAGCACTTTTTGATCAGGTGGCTGCACTGGGGGAGCCGGGCCTGGAACACTTCGACACCCTGTCTTTGGGCATGACGGCGGACTTGGACGCCGCCATCCAGGCGGGCAGCACCCTGGTGCGCGTGGGCACCGGGGTGTTTGGTGGACGGACCTACCCCGCCGCTTGAGCGGGTTCAGCCTGGCAGCCTGAAGCTCCCCACGCAGTCCAGCGCTGTCGTCACATCCGCCTCGCTCACATCCAGGTGCGTCACCCAGCGCAGCCGGGTGGCGCCGCCATACAGGCTGCTGGTCACACGCACGCCGTGCTGCGCCAGCCAGGCGGTGAATGCGGGCGCCACCTCTGCATGCAGGTCGGTGAAGAGGATGTTGGTCTGCCACGGCAGCACGGTGATCTTGCCTTGTAGCGCCTGATGGCTGCGGTTGGCTTCGGCCAGCCCTTGTGCCAAACGGTCCAGGCGGGCGTGGTCTTCGGCCAGGCGCCGCACATGGTGCTGCAGCGCATAGTGGCCGGCAGCCGCCAGCACACCCGCCTGCCGCATGCCACCGCCCAAAATCTTGCGGGTGCGGCGCGCCTGCCGGATGAAGTCGCGCGAGCCCAGCACCAGCGAGCCCACGGGCGCGCCCAGGCCCTTGCTCAGGCACAGCGACGCAGAATCAAAGTGGCTGCACAGCGCGCGCGCTTCGTCGTACACATCGGTGCCGTTGCGCGCGGCATTGGCCGTTGCCGCGTTGAACATGCGTGCGCCGTCCAGGTGCATGGCCAGCCCCCGGCTGCGCGCCAACTGTGCGACCTCGGCGATGTAGGCGGGCGGCAGCACCTGGCCACCGGTTGTGTTTTCCAGCACCACCAGGCGGGTGCGGGCAAAGTGCGGGTCGTCGGGCTTGATGGCGGCGGCGATGTCGGCCAGGCGCAGGGTGCCGTCGGGCTGTGTCTCCACCGGCTGGGGCTGGATGGAGCCCAGCACGGCCATGCCGCCTGCTTCCCAGCGGTAGGTGTGCCAGCTCTGGCCCACGATGGCCTCGTCGCCGCGCTGGCAGTGGCCCCACAGCGCGATCAGGTTGGTCTGCGTGCCGGAGGGGGCGAACAACGCCGCCTCAAAACCCAACAGCTCGGCCGCGTGGTCCTGCAGTGCGTTCACCGAAGGGTCGTCGGCAAACACATCGTCGCCCAGCGGGGCCTTGAACATGGCCTCGCGCATGGCTGGCGTGGGCTGGGTGACGGTGTCGCTGCGAAAGTCGGGCATGGGCGCGGTCCTTGTGGGTCTGGTCAATGAATGCAATGACCGGCCATGGTAGCGGCGGCCCGTGGCAGCTGCCGCCGTGGGGTCTACCGCGCGCTGATGCGCCGTGGTGTCAGGGTCTCGCCATCTTGCAGTCCGTGCCCTGCGCCAGCTCATTGCCGGTGTAGGCCGCATCGGTGCGGAAGCCGTAGTTCGTGCCTTCCCAGCCCACCTTCACGGCTTTGCCGTCCACCGGAGCAATGGTGTTGACCACCTGGGGCAGCAGCAGCTGGTGGTCCTCACCCCGCATGCGTACGGGGCCCACCACCGATTCCAGCGTCAGGTCTTCCAGCGCGTGGGCCACCTTCACCGGGTCGGTGGACTGGGCCTTGTTGATGGCGGCCGCCAGGAAGCGCGGCGTCATCTCGATACGCGGCGCGAGGAAATCCTTGCCCGTCTTGGCCTTGTAGGCCTTGGCCAGCGCATCCACCTTGGGAGTGTCGGCCTGGCCGGGGTGCCATTCGGCCACCCAGGTCAGCTGGCCTTGCTTGGCCTGCGACACCGCCAGCACCGTGCCCGGGATGGAGCCCGCGCTGTGGTTGAAGTAGCGCAGGTTGTAGCCCGCATCGCCTGCGGCCTTCAGCAGCAGCGTCATGTCCTGACCCCAGTTGCCGGTGATGACCGAGTCGGCCTCGCTGCTCTTGACCTTGGCGAGGTAGGGCGCAAAGTCTTTCACCCGGCCGATGGGGTGAAGTGCCTCGCCCACGAACTGGATATCCGGCCGCGCCAGACCCACCATCTCGCGGCCGTAGTGCGCCCACTGTTTGCCGTGCGCGTAGTCCTGGTTCAGCAGGTACACCTTCTTGATGTCCGGCTGCTTCTTGATGTAGTTGGCAATGGCCTTCATCTTCATGGCCGTGTTGGCCTCGAATTGGAAGTGCCAGAAGTTGCACGCCTTGCCCGTCAGCTCAGGGTCGATGGAGGAGTGGTTCAGCACCAGGATCTCCTTGCCCGGGTTGCGCTGGTTGTGGCGCGCCGCCGCCTGCACCAGTGCCGTGACCACGGAGGAGCCCGAGCCGCCCGTCACGATGGCCTTGGCGCCCTGGTCGATGGCGGCCTGCAGCGCGCTCTGGCTCTCTTGTGCCGAGAGCTTGCTGTCGAACTGCAGCAGCTGCAGCTTGGTGCCCTTGAGCACGCCGCCCTTGGCGTTGATGTCCTCGATGGCGTATTGCGTGTGGGTGAGCATCAGCTCGCCCACGTTGGCGAACGGGCCCGACAGCGGGTCGATGTAGGCGACCTTGAAGGTCTCCTGCGCGCTGGCGGGTGTGCCGATGAGTAGTGCCGCCGCAGCGGCCAGGGGAGTGAGGAACACGGTTTTCATGGGTTTTGTCTCCGGTGGTTGTTGTGCTTGGTGTAGGGGTGCTGCGGTGCGCGTCAGGCTGAGTTGCGCTTGCGGGTTCGCCGCAGCCCCAGCACACGCCAGGCCAGCTGCGCCAGCTCCTGCGCCACCTCGTCTTGCGACAGGCGGCCGTCAGGGCGGTACCAGTTGTAGAGAAAGCCGGGCAGGCTGCAGGCGGCCAGGGCGGTGATCTTGGTGTCGTTGAAATCGAACATGCCGTCCTGGCGGCCCTGTTCGAGCAGCGCGCACAGCCGGTCGTAGAAGTGGTTCGCCAGGTCCTTTTGCGCCGCCAGGTACTCGGGCCGGTACACCTGCGGCTCGCGGTACGGGAAGAAGGCCGACGGGTGGTGCTCCAGCGTGGCGCGGATCAGCCGCTCGATGCCCTCCGTCACCTTCACATGCGCAGGCCGGTCATCGTCCGCCGCAAAGTCCATCGCAGTGAAACACGCCACGGCAGGCGCCCACGATAGCGTCTCGAAGATCTCCTGCTTGTTGCGAAAGTAGTAGTACACAAAGGGCTTGGTCACGCCCAGCTGCTGCACGATCTGCTCGATGGTGGTGTTGGCGTAGCCCTGCGCATCGAACAGCGCCTCGGCCGCGCGCAAGATGCGTTCGCGCTTCTCGTCCGACCCGGCCGTGGCGGCCTTCTGGCGGCCGCTGGCCTGCACGGGGGGCTGCTGGTTCATCGGTGTCCTTTGCGCGACGTTGGAGTTATACCCATGGGTAGCATTGTTCTACCGAGCGGTATATATTGGCAAGACGCTGGCGGGTGCGAGCACCTAGCAAAAACCCCAAGAACCAGCGATTCCAGACACCTCGGAGACAACGCCATGCCTTCTGCCGCACCGCAGCTGCCGCTGCACGAACACCTGCGCCGCCACGCGCGCGAAACGCCCGACCGCATCGCCTACCTCTGGTACGGCCAGCCCCTCACCTGGGCGCAGCTCGACACAGCCAGCGATGCCTTCGCCGCGCGCCTGCAGGCGCTGGGAGTGCAGAAGGGCGAGCCCGTGGCCCTGTTCATGAACAACTGCCCCCAGTACGTGATGGCGCACTACGGCATCCAGAAGATCGGCGCCATCGTCTGCCCCTGCGGGCCGCTGAACAAAGAGCACGAGCTGGAATACCAGCTCACCGACCTGCAGGCGCGGGTGATCGTCGCGGCCGATGTGCTGCTGCCCGTGGTGGACAAGGTGCGCGCCAAGACGGCGCTGCAGCATGTGTTTGTGGTGCGCTATGCGGAGCTGCTGCCCGAGGGCGCGCCCAGCATCGACGTGCCCGCCGAGCTGCTGAACATGCGCGCCGCCATGGGCCCGGTGCCGGCGGGCTGCGAAGACTTCCTGGCCGCCACGCGCACCGGCGCGCGGCCTGCTCCCGTGGCGCTGGCGATGGACGATGTCTCGCTCATGACCTACACCTCGGGCACCACCGGCTTGCCCAAGGGCGCGATGCTGAGCTATGGCAACGCCACCTTCAAGACCGCTGCCTCCGCCGACTGCAACGGCATGACGCCGCACGAAACGCTGCTGGCCGTGGCGCCGCTGTACCACATCGCCGGCATGGTGATGGGCGTGAACCTGCCGGTCTACACCGGCGCCACGGCCGTGCTGCTGTACCGCTTTGACCCGTTGGGCGTGGCCCAGGCGCTGGAGCGCCACCGCGTGACTTGGTGGTACAGCATCGCGCCCATGAACGGCGCACTGATGCAGGTGCCGGGCGCGCGCGACATGGACTGGAGCGCGCTGCGCCGCAACCCGGTCACCAGCTTTGGCATCACCTTCACCGAGGCACTGGCCCTGCAGTGGCAGCAGTTCGCGCCCAATTGCATCTCTCACGAGGCGGCCTATGGCCTGTCCGAAACCCACACCGTGGACACCGCTATGCCGGTGGACGCGATCCGCTGGGGCACACAGGGCAAGCCCGTGCCGGGCAACACGATCCGCATCGTGAACCCCGACACCGGCGCGCCGCTGGCTGCCGGCGAGGTGGGTGAGATCACCATCCACGGCCCCGGCAACTTCAAGGGCTACTGGAACAAGCCCGAGGCCACGGCCAAGACGCTGCGTGACGGCTGGGTCTACACCGGCGACATGGGGCAAATCGACGCGGACGGCTACCTCACCTTCATCGGCCGCTTCAAGGAAATGATCAAGGTCTCGGGCTACAGCGTGTTCCCCGAAGAGGTGGAGACCCTGCTCATCAAACACCCTGCCGTGGCCCAGGCCGCCGTGATTGGCGTGCCCGATGCGGAAAAGGGCGAGGTGGTGCGCGCCTTCATCGTTAAGAAGCCCGGCCAGGACGTGGATGCCGCCGCCCTGGTGGCCTGGTGCCGCGAGAACATGGCGCCCTACAAGGCCCCGCGCGAGGTGCGCTTCATCGACGCGCTGCCCGCCACGGGCGCGGGCAAGGTGCTGCGCCGCCTGCTGCGTGATATTGATTGAATAACAAATTGACCGCTGGCGCTGGTTGAATATGCGCTGGTAGCTATAAAAAATAGAGCAACTGCCCCATGCCATCTTCTGTTCTGTTCACCAAAGTGCTGGTTGCCAACCGGGGCGAAATCGCACTGCGCACCGTACGCGCACTGCACGACCTCGGCATAGCCAGCGTGGCCGTGTATGCCGACGACGACGCCGCCAGCTCCCATGTGCAGGCGGCCAGTGCGGCCGTGGCGCTGGGTGCCACCGGCCCGGCCGCCTACCTGGACGGCGCGCGCCTCATCGCCATCGCCCAGGCGCAGGGCTGCGATGCCGTGCACCCGGGCTACGGCTTCTTGAGCGAGCGGGCCGACTTCGCCCGTGCCTGCGACGAAGCGGGGCTGCGCTTCATCGGCCCCACGCCTGCGCAACTGGCGCTGTTCGGCGACAAGGCGCAGGCCCGTGCGCTGGCGCAGCAGCACGGCGTGCCGCTCATGCCCGGCACGCAGGCGGCGGTGTCTCTGGAAGAGGCGCAGGCCTTCTTTGCGCAGCACGCCCATGCGGGCATCGTCATCAAGGCCATCGGCGGTGGCGGCGGGCGCGGCATGCGCGCGGTGGCGTCGGCCGATGACTTGCCCGCTGCCTACGCGCGCTGCCGCAGCGAGGCGCAGGCCGCCTTTGGTGTGGACGGCGTGTACGTCGAGCGCTTGATGGGCAACGCCCGCCATATCGAGGTGCAGGTGCTGGGAGACGGGCGCGAGGTGATCGCCCTGGGCGAGCGCGAATGCACGCTGCAGCGGCGCTTTCAGAAAGTGGTGGAGATCGCGCCCAGCCCCTCGCTGCCGGGCGCATTGCGTGAGCGCATCACCACGGCTGCGCTGTCCATGGCGCGCGCTGTGGATTACCAGGGCCTGGGCACCTTCGAATTTTTGGTGGACCTGGCCAGCGCCGACCTGCCCTTTGTTTTCATCGAATGCAACCCGCGCCTGCAGGTGGAGCACACGATCACCGAAGAAGTCACTGGCGTGGACCTGGTGCACGCGCAGATTGCGCTGGCGGCGGGCCGCAGGCTGCGGGACATCGGTCTCGACCCTGCCGCACCGCCCACCGTGTTGGGCTTTGCGGTTCAGTGGCGCATCAACGCCGAAACGCTGGACGCGCAGGGCAATGCCACCCCTGGCAGTGGCACGCTGCGCCGTTTTGACCTGCCCGCAGGCCCAGGCGTGCGCCTGGACACGCACGGCGCCGCAGGCGCCACGCCCTCGCCGCACTACGACACGCTGCTGGCCAAGCTCATCGTGCACACGCGCAGCCCGCGTTTTGCCGACGCGCTGCGCCGCTCGCAGCGCGCGCTGGCCGAGTGCCGCATCGAGGGCGTGGCCACCAACCTGGCGCTGCTGCAGGCGCTGGCTGCGCGGCAAGAAATGGAGAGCCAGCAGGTGCACACGCGCTGGCTGGAGTCGGTCCTGCCAGAGCTTCTGGCTGCTACCAAAGAAATAGCTGCTAAGGAATATGTGACTAGCGCTACAGGGCAAAAAGACCTGCAGATCGCCTCCGACGCACCCGAAGGCGCCGTGCTGGCTCCCATGCCCGCCCGCCTCGTGCAGCTGAGCGTGGCCGAGGGCGATGTGGTCGCCGCAGGCGCCGAGCTGGCTGTGCTCGAAGCCATGAAGATGGAGCATGTGCTGCTGGCGCCCCATGCGGGCCGCGTGGGCGCACTGTTGGCTGTAGCTGGCGGCTACGTGGTGCAGGGCCAGCCATTGCTGGTGCTGGAGGCTGTGGACGATGCGGCCAATCTAGGATTGCAGGACCACACGGCACACGACCCCGATCACATCCGCGCCGACCTGCAACGTGTCATCAACCGCCACGCCTTCACGCTCGACGCCGCACGGCCTGAGGCCATCGCCAAGCGCCACGCGCAAGGTGGCCGCTCCGCGCGCGAGAACATTGCCGACCTGTGCGACGACGGCAGCTTCATCGAATATGGCGCCCTCGCCATCGCCGCGCAGGCGCGCCGCCGCAGCAAGGAAGACCTGATTGCCAACACGCCCGCCGACGGCATGGTCACGGGCATTGGCGGCATCAACGGCGCACTGTTTGGCGAAGAGAAATCCCGCGCCGTGGTCATGTCCTACGATGCCACCGTGCTCGCAGGTACCCAGGGCGCACGCAACCACGCCAAGACCGACCGCATGCTCGGCATCGCCCTAGCGCAGAAGCTGCCCGTGGTGCTGTTTGCCGAAGGCGGCGGTGGCCGCCCGGGCGACACCGACATGCCCATTGTGGCGGGCCTGCATGTGCACACCTTCGCCAGCTACGCCGCGCTGTCGGGCCAGGTGCCGGTGATCGGCATCGCGGCGGGGCGCTGCTTTGCGGGCAACGCCGCCCTGCTGGGCTGCAGCGATGTGATCATCGCCACACGCGCCAGCAACATCGGCATGGGCGGCCCGGCCATGATCGAAGGTGGCGGCCTGGGCGTCTTCAAGCCCGAGCAGATCGGCCCCAGCCGCGTGCAGCATGCCAACGGCGTGATCGACGTGCTGGTCGATGACGAGGCCGGGGCGGTGCAGGCCGCGCGCCACTACCTGTCGTTCTTCCAGGGCCGCACATCGCAATGGTCCGCGCCCGACCAGCGCCTGCTGCGCGCCGTGGTGCCCGAGAATCGGCTGCGCGTGTACGACACCCGCACGGCAATGGCCGGCTTGGTGGACGAGGGCAGCATGCTGCTGCTGCGCACCGGCTTTGGCGCGGGTATCCACACGGCGCTGGCGCGCATCGAAGGCCGCCCTGTGGGCCTGCTGGCTAACAACCCGCAACACCTGGGCGGTGCCATCGATGCCGATGCGGCGGACAAGGGCGCGCGCTTCATGCAGCTGTGCAACGCGCATGGCCTGCCCCTCGTGAGCCTGGTGGACACGCCCGGCTTCATGGTCGGCCCCGAGGTCGAAGCCACGGCCCAGGTGCGCCACGTGAGCCGCCTGTTCGTCACCGCCGCCAGCCTGCGCGTGCCCACCTTCAGCGTGGTGCTGCGCAAGGGCTATGGCCTGGGCGCCATGGGCATGACGGCCGGTGGCTTCCATGCGCCCGTGTTCACGGTGGCGTGGCCCACGGGCGAGTTCGGCGCCATGGGGCTCGAAGGTGCCGTGCGGCTGGGTTTTCGCAAGGAGCTGGAGGCCCTGCCTGAGGGCGCCGAGCGCGACGCGCTGTTTGCCAAGCTGCTCGCCAAGTCCTACGCCAACGGCGAGGCCATGCACATGGCCGCCACGCTGGAGATCGACGCGGTGATCGACCCGGCCGACACGCGTGCGTGGCTGGCGCGCGGGCTGGCGTCGGCCCAGGTGGCGCCGCTGGGGCACCGGTTCGTCGACACCTGGTGAGCAGGGGAGGGTCGCCTGGCTAGCGCTGCATCAGCGCCAGCTTTCCCCCAAGCGCCACAAACGCTGCGGCAAAGCAGCGCCTCAGCCACACCAGCACGCTCGGGCGCTGCAGCACCTGGTCGCGAAGCCGCGCGGCAAAGACGCCGTAGCCCAGGAACACCACCAGCGTCATGGCCATGAACACCAGTGACAGCTGCGCCATGCGCTCTGCCGGCTGCGTCTCGCCCGGTGCGATGAACTGCGGCAGGAACGTGAGGAAGAACAGCGACAGCTTGGGGTTGAGCAGGTTGACGAGCATCGCCTCGGCGATGCGTCCCCCGGTGGAGCGCGCGGACGCGTCGGCGCGCACCTCCAGCGCGGCAGGGGAGCGCCAGGTGGCCCAGCCCATGTACAGCAGGTAGGCCACCCCCGCGTAGCGCAGGACGTCGAAGGCGGTGGCGCTGGCATGGAGCAGCGCGGCCAGGCCGGTGACTGCGGCCAGCAGGTGCGGCACGATGCCCAGCGTGCACCCCAGGGCCGTGACGGCCGCAGCCCGCGCGCCGCCCGACAGCCCGGCCGCCACGGTCAGCAGGGCGCCCGGCCCGGGCGAGATGACGACGACGAGGGAAGTGATGAGGAATTCGATGCCCATGGCGCTTTGAAGCCGCACAGCGGCGGCATGCTGTGGAGTGGAGAGGTCCGCAGCATCGCCGCACGCGCGGGCCCGCGTCTTGAACAAAATTGCAGCGCCTCAGCGGTGGGCGCGCAGGTAGGCGTGGGGCGTGGTGCCAAAGCTGCGCGCGAACAGGCGCGTGAGGTGGCTCTGGTCGGCAAAGCCGCTGGCGGCGGCCACCTCGGCCAGGGGCGTGCCGGCGCGCATGAGCCGCCGCGCGTGGTGCAACCGGCGCTGCACCAGGTAGGCGTGCGGCGTGAGTCCCGTGGCCTGTGCGAACTGCCGCACCAGCTGGTAGCGGCTCAGCCCGGCTTCGCGGGCCAGGTCGGCAAGGCTCCAGGCCATGGTCGGGTCGTCGTCCACCATGGCGCGGGCGTTGGCAATGGACGCGGCGATGTGCCTGCCCTTGCCCGGCGGGCGCAGCAGGCCCGCCAGAATTTGGAGCAGGCATTCCTCGACCTGCAGCGGCGCTGCCGCGTGGCGGGGGTGCCGTGTGGCGGCCGCAAACAGCGCACGGACCTGCGCGGCAAGCCGCGCATCGCGAAGGTTGGGCGCGTGGAATTCGAAGCCTGCGCCGGGCGTGCTGGGGCGCACCTCGGCCGCCAGACCGGCCACCAGGGCGGGCTCCAGGTACAGCATGCGCCAGGCGCGGCCGCCTTCGCCCAGGGGCTTGCCGTCGTGGACCTCGCCAGGGTTGACCGTGATGGTGTCGCCGGGGAGTGACTCCACCGTGCCCCGGCCGCTGAACGATTTCTGCGCCCCCCGGTCGATCACGCCCAGGCCGAACTGCAGGTGCATGTGCCTGCCGAAGGCGAAGTGCGAGTCCGCCTGCATCGCGTCGATGCCAGGCAGTGCAGTGGGCAGAAACTGGAAGGGTTTTGGCGGCATGGCGCAGCGACCAATGGAGGTGCGGGGCCATGATAAGCTGGTCCGATCGCCTTGTTTCTTCCCCCAGTTTCACACGCGGAGACCCACCATGCCCGGCCTTTTGCCCGATATCGACCCCGATGGTCTGCTCGAATTTTCGGTGGTCTACACCGACCGCGCGCTCAACCACATGTCCAAGCGCTTTACCGGCGTGATGCAGGACATTCTGGGCACGCTCAAAGAGGTCTACCACGCCCACACCGCCGTGCTGGTGCCCGGCAGCGGCACCTTCGGCATGGAGGCTGTAGCGCGCCAGTTTGCCAACAAGGAAAAGGTGCTCATCGTGCGCAACGGCTGGTTCAGCTACCGCTGGACGCAGATCTTTGATGCCGACAAGGGCCTGGGCGGTGGCTCCGTGGTGTGCAAGGCGCGCCAGCAGGGCAGCGGCCCGCAGGCACCCTGGGCGCCATGCCCGGCGGACGAAGTCGCAGCCACCATTCGCGCCGAAAAGCCCAAGGTCGTGTTCGCCCCGCATGTGGAAACGGCCAGCGGCATCATCCTGTCTGACGACTACCTTCGCACGCTGACAGCGGCTGCCCACGAGGTGGGCGCGCTGTTTGTGCTGGACTGCGTAGCGTCGGGCGCCATGTGGGTGGACATGCAGGCCACGGGGGTGGACGTGCTCATCAGCGCCCCTCAAAAGGGCTGGAGCGGCTCGCCCTGCTGCGCCATGGTGATGCTGAGTGAACGCGCACGCCAGGCCATCGAGGGCACGACGAGCAGCAGCTTCTCGTGCGACCTCAAGAAGTGGATGCAGATCGCCGAGGGCTACGAAAAGGGCCAGCACGCGTACCACACCACCATGCCCACCGATGCACTGGTGCGCCTGCGCGACGTGATGGCCGAGACACGTGCCTATGGCTTTGCCAAGGTGCGCGAAGAGCAGATCGAACTGGGCGCCAAGGTGCGTGCGCTGCTGGAGTCGCGCGGCTTCCCCAGCGTGGCGGCCGAGGGCTTCAAGGCCCCCGGCGTGGTGGTGAGCTACACCACCGACCCCGGCATCCAGAACGGCAAGAAGTTCCTCGAAGTCGGTTTGCAGACCGCTGCGGGTGTGCCGCTGCAGTGCGATGAAGGGCCGGACTTCAAGACCTTCCGTATCGGCCTGTTCGGCCTGGAGAAGTGGCACAACGTGGACCGCACGGTGGGCCACCTGTCGAAGGCGCTGGACCAGATTGCGGCGGCTGCCTGACGGGGTGCACGCTAGGGCAGTGGGCGGGCCCGGATGAAGCCAGAGGCTGACAGCGCAACCCTCGCCCTGCGGCGTGCCAAACGGCAGGCGCTGGGCCTGCTGTTGCTGGTCACGGCCGTGTTCATTGCCACCAGCGTGGTGGAGCGCGGCCTGTGGCTCAACGCCGTGAAAGCCATGGCCGAGGCCGCCATGGTGGGCGCGTTGGCCGACTGGTTTGCGGTGGTGGCGCTGTTTCGCCGACCGCTGGGCCTGCCCATTCCGCACACAGCGGTCATCGCGCGCAACCAGGCGCGCATCGGCCGCAACCTGGCCACCTTTGTGCGCGACAAGTTCTTGGACGTGCCCTCGCTCGTGTCGCTGATCCGCAGACACGACCCGGCCGAGCGGCTGGCGCAGTGGCTTACCGCGCCCGGCAGCGCCGCGCTGCTGGGGCACCAGGCCACGCGCCTGGCATCGGCTGCGCTGGAGACGGTGCAGGACGCGCAGGTGGAGCGTTTCATCCAGAAGGCTGCGCGTGCCTTGATCGGGCAGGTGGACATGTCGCGTGCGCTGGCGGCCGTGCTGGACACGCTGACCCACAACGGACGCCACCAGGCGCTGCTGGACGACGTGCTGGCCAAGCTCATTGAGCTGTTGCAGAACGAGCAGACCCGCACCTGGGTCGCTCAGTCCATCGTGGCCTGGCTCAAGAAGGACCACCCGCGCACCGAGAAGTTGCTGCCCAGCGACTGGCTGGGCGACAAGGGCTCGGCCCTGCTGGCTCGCGCGCTGGAGAGCCTGATGGCCGATGTGGCCGCCAACCCTCAGCACGCTTTGCGCGCGCAGTTTGATACCGCCGTACAGCGCTTTATCGAGCGTCTGCGCAGCGACCCGGAATGGGCGCGCAAGGGCGAGGAAATCCGCACCTGGCTGCAGACCGATGCCACCGTGGGTGGCTATGTGCAGGCCTTGTGGCTGGACCTGCGTGGTGCGTTGCAGCGCGATTTGGCCGACGCTGACTCCGTGCTGGCTCGGCAGGTGAGCAAGCTGGGGCTGTGGCTGGGGGAGTCTTTAGCGGGGGATGCGGCGCTCAGGCAGTCGTTCAATGACCGGCTGGAGCGCTGGGTGGAGGGGCTGGCGCCGGATGTGTCTGCGTTCATTGCGCAGCACATTGAGGATACGGTGCGGCGTTGGGATGCGGAGCAGATGACGCAGCTGATCGAGCTGAACATCGGCAAGGACCTGCAGTACATCCGCATCAATGGCACGGTGGTGGGCGGGCTCATCGGGCTGCTGCTGTTCGGCGTGTCGCATGTGGGGGCCATGGGGCGGGCTTTGTGGGGCGGGTGAGGGCCGCTGAGCGCTGCGCTGCGTAGCGCGGGACGAGAGGCGATGCCCCCGCCACACCCCTCACAACAACCGGAACACCAACGGCATCAGCACCGCCGCCAGCACCACCTGCAACCCCAGCGCCAGCCCTGCATACGCCCCGGCCTCGGCATGCACCTGCAGCGCATGTGCCGCCCCAATGCCGTGCGACGCAGTGCCCAGCGCAAAGCCTCGCAGCGCCATGCCTTGTGCGTCGGTAGGCAGGCGCATCAAGCCAAACAACCAGCGTGCAGACAGCGCCCCCACCATGCCCGTCAAGGCCGCGAACACGGCGGCCAGGGCTGGCACGCCGCCAACCTGTGCGGCAATGCCCATGGCGACCGGGGCAGTGACAGATTTGGGGGCCAGCGACATCAGCACATCACCGGGCAGGCCCAGCACCCAGCCCAGGCCCACAGCACTGGCGGCCGCTGCGCTGCCACCCGCCAGCGAGGCCAGCACCAGCCGGCCCCAGCGTGAGCGCAGGGCCGCACGGCGCTGCCACAGGGGCCAGCCCAGTGCCACCACCGCAGGGCCCAGCAAGAAGTGGATGAACTGCGCACCCGCAAAGTACGTGGGGTAGGCCGTGCCCGTGGCCAGCATCACACTGGCCAGAATGGCCACCGACACCATCACCGGATTGGCCCAGGGTGCGTGCCCGGAGCGCACCGACAGTGCCTGCGCCAGCACATACACCGCCAGCGTGGCCGTCAGCCCGAACAGCGGGGCCGAGGCCAGGTACACCCACAGCTCAACGAAGTTCGCCATGGTTCTCATTGGGCTGTAGAAGACGCAACACCTGCGCCGTCACCGCCATGCCAATCCAGGTGGACAGTACGATCACCGCCACCAGCTGCAGGCCATAGGTACTCAGCAACGCGAGGTGGGTCATCACCCCCACGCCCACTGGCACAAACAGCAGCGAAAGGTGCTGGAGCAAGAAGCCCGCCGCTGGGGCGACGGCATCCTGCACCGGCTGCCAGCGCAGCGCGAGCAAGAGCAGCACCATGCCGACGACCGGCCCAGGCACCGGGAGCTTTAAAAAGTGGGACAGTGCCTCGCCCCCCGACTGCATGAGCAGAAGAAAAGCCAGTCCTTGCAGCGCCTTCATGGCGGTCAGAAACGTGGCAGATCGGGGTGCTTGATCTGCCCCCCGCGCACCAGCATCTTCCCGTACTCCGCACACCGGTTCAGCGTGGGAATCACCTTGCCGGGGTTCAGCAACCCCGCCGGATCAAACGCGTGCTTGAGCCCGAACATCTGCGCGTTCTCCGCCGCAGAAAACTGCACGCACATGCTGTTGAGCTTCTCCACGCCCACGCCATGTTCGCCCGTCACCGTGCCGCCCATGGCCACGCTGGTTTCCAGGATGTCGGCACCAAACAGCTCGCAGCGGTGCAGCTGGTCGGCATCGTTCGCATCGAACAGGATGAGAGGGTGCAGGTTGCCGTCGCCCGCGTGGAACACGTTGGCGCAGCGCAGCTGGTATTTCTTTTCCATCTCCTGGATGGCGAGCAAGATGTCGGCCAGGCGCTTGCGCGGGATGGTCGAGTCCATGCACATGTAGTCGGGGCTGATGCGGCCGCTGGCGGGGAAGGCGTTCTTGCGGCCACTCCAGAAGCGCAGGCGTTCGGCCTCGTCACGGCTCACGCTGATGGCGGTGGCGCCTGCGGCGCGCAGCACTTCGCTCATGCGGCCGATTTCTTCCTCCACCTCTTCGGGCGTGCCGTCGCTTTCGCACAGCAGGATGGCTTCGGCGGTGAGGTCATAGCCTGCGTGCACAAAGTCTTCCACGGCGGCGGTCATGGGCTTGTCCATCATCTCCAGGCCGGCAGGGATGATGCCGGCGGCGATGACGGCGGCCACCGCATCGCCCGCTTTGCGCACGTCGTCAAAACTGGCCATGATGCAGCGCGCCAGCTGGGGTTTGGGGATCAGGCGCACCGTCACCTCGGTGGTCACGGCCAGCATGCCCTCGCTGCCGATCACAGCGGCCAGCAGGTCGTAGCCGGGGGCGTCCAGTGCCTCGCTGCCGAATTCGACGGGCTCGCCTTCGACCGTGAAGCCCTTCACCTTGAGCACGTTGTGCACGGTAAGGCCGTATTTGAGGCAGTGCACGCCGCCCGAGTTCTCGGCCACGTTGCCGCCGATGGTGCAGGCGATCTGGCTGCTGGGGTCGGGGGCGTAGTAGAGGTTGTAGGGTGCCGCCGCCTCGCTGATGGCGAGGTTGCGCACGCCACACTGCACTACGGCCGTGCGGCTTTCGGGGTTGATGTCGAGGATGCGGTTGAACTTGGCCAGTGACAGCGTCACGCCCAGGGCGTGCGGCATGGCGCCGCCCGACAGTCCTGTGCCCGCACCGCGCGCCACCACGGGCACCTGCAACTGGTGGCACACGCGCAGCACGGCCTGCACTTCTTCATACGTCTCGGGCAGGCACACCACCAGCGGGCGCTGGCGGTAGGCGGTGAGGCCGTCGCATTCATACGGCGTGGTGTCTTCGCTGTGCCAGAGCAGGGCGTGTGCGGGCAGGGCGCGGCTCAGGGCCTGGACCACTTCGGCCTGGCGTGCGGCGCGTTCGGACAGGGCTGCGGCAGTGTTCATGGCTGTCACTGTAGGGGATGGCTGGGTGCCTGGGCTTGAGCTTTTCTGCAGGGGATTGTGAAAAACACCTGGATGCTCATCAATTGATAGCTGCTAGCGCTTTTGGGAAAAGCGCTAGAGGCAAATTTTGTCTGAATCTGGTGGAGGAGGGCGGGGCTCGGGCGAGGGCCGCCGAGCAAGGGCCGCCCCGCAGCGAGGGCTGCGTCCCCCTTCCCGGCGCAGCCGAGAGAAGGGGGAAGGCGCCCAAGGCGACTCAGGGGGATGCCTCTGCTACGCCATCGTTTTGCGCAGCCACTCGGCAAAGGCCGCGCATTCCCACCGGTCCATGGTGCCGGTGCGCCAGCACAGGTAGTGGGCGTGGGGGCTGGCGGTGTCGGTGGCAAACAGGCGCACCAGCGTGCCGTTCTCCAGCCAGGGCGCGCCCAGCTTCAGGCGCACCAGCGCCACGCCCATGCCGGCAGCGGCGCCGTCGCACATCAGGCCGATGTCGTTGAACTGCGAGCCCTCGCTGGGCTCCGCCCAGTCGAGGCCCGTGGCGGCAAACCAGGTGCGCCAGGGCTCCAGCGGGCTGCGCAGCAGGGGCACGCCCTCCAGGTCCTCGGGGCGGTCAAAGGGGCCGTGTTCGCGCACAAACGCGGGCGAGGCCAGGGGCGTGACCACGTCGCGGGCCAGCTCCACATGCTCCACATCGGCATAGTGGCCGGGGCCAAAGCGCACCATCAGGTCGGCGTCTTCGGCCACCACGTCCAGCAGCGGGATGGACACCTGCAGCGCCAGGTCGATCTCGGGATACGCTTCGGTGAATTGCCGCAGGCGGGGGATGAGGATGGTGCGTGCGAACGTGGGCGTCACAGCCAGCTTGAGCCGCCGGCGCCCGGGCGCTGCCGCCTGGCCCGGAAAGCGCTGCAGCGCGCCCAGCCCTTCGCGCACATGGGCCAGGTAGGCGCTGCCCTCGGTGGTCAGCGAAAAGTCGGCCCGGCCAAACAGCCGCACGCCCAGGATCTGCTCCAGCTGCTTGACCCGGTGGCTCACGGCGCTGGGCGTCACGCACAGCTCATCGGCCGTCTGCGTCACGCTGCGCAGGCGGGCCAGCGCCTCGAACGTCAGCAGGCACTGGATGGGCGGAATGCGCCGTGCGGCGCTGCTGAGGAAAGAGGACGGAGCTGCCGTGGCCATGGGACGAAGCGATCTAGCGGAAGATCACCGTCTTGTGACCGTTCAGGATCACGCGATGCTCGCTGTGCCACTTCACGGCGCGGGCCAGCACTTGGCTTTCGGTGTCGCGGCCCCGGGCGGTGAGGTCTTCCACGGTGTCGGTGTGGTCCGCACGGGCCACGTCCTGTTCGATGATCGGACCTTCGTCCAGGTCGGCCGTTACGTAGTGGGCCGTGGCGCCGATCAGCTTCACGCCCCGGTCATGCGCCTGGTAGTAAGGCTTGGCGCCCTTGAAGCTGGGCAGGAAGCTGTGATGGATGTTGATCGCCCGACCGGCCAACTTTTGACATAGGTCAAGAGAAAGTATCTGCATGTAACGGGCCAATACCACCAACTCGGCCCCTTCGCCCTCGATAATCTCAAACTGTTTGGCTTCGGCTTGGGCTTTGGTGCTGCCGGTCACCGGGATATGGTGGAAGGGCACGTTGTAGCTGGCCGCCAGCTGGTAGAAGTCGCGGTGGTTGCTGATGATGGCGCGGATGTCGATGGGCAGCAGGCCACTCTTCCAGCGGAACAGCAGGTCGTTGAGGCAATGGCCTTCCTTGCTGACCATGAGCACGGTTTTCATGGGGGCTGCCGTGGCGTGCAGGCTCCAGTGCATGTTGTAGGGCTCGGCAAAGCTGGCCAGGCGCGCTTTGAGGGTGGGGTGGTCGTGCTGGTCGCAGGCAAACTGCACCCGCATGAAGAACAGGCCCGTGGCGTGGTCGTTGTACTGCGCGGCTTCTTCGATGTTGCCGCCATGCTCCAGCAAAAAGCCGGAGACGGCGTGCACCAGCCCCAGGCGGTCGGGGCAGGACAGGGTAAGGATGTAGGCGTTGGTCATAGCTGTGCAATTGTCGCAGCAAGGGCCAGGGACCGTGAAACAGTGGACTGAACAAGGAGCGCAAGAAGCGCAATGGGCAACGAGGGCTATGCCTCATCACTGGTCCCCTGGCGGGGCATGCTGCTGTACCTGGTGCTGGGGGTGGCCTGGGTGTTTGCGGGCGATGTGTTGCTGGCCCACTGGGTGACCGACCCGGCCCTGCTGACCCGTTTTCAGACCTGGAAGGGCTGGGGCTATGTGGCGCTGACCAGCGGCCTGGCCTGGTGGCTGCTGCGGCGCATGCGCCGCGCCGAGAAGGTGCGCATGGCCATGGCGCAGGAGCTGACGCAGATCGTGCGCCACGCGCCCGCCGGTTTTGCGCGGGTGGCGCTGGATGGCAGATTCTTATGGGCCAACACCCGCCTGTGTGACCTGCTGGGCGCTGAGCCCGTGCAGACGCTGAGCCTCAATTTCCGCGATGTGATGATCGCCCAGGACCCCGACTGGGCAGCGTCGCAACTGGAGCGCCTGCTGGCCGGCGAGATCGACCACTACGTGGGCGAGCGCCACTGCCTGCGGCTGGACAACGGCCGCCGGGTGCCCGTGCTGTGCACCGTGACGCTGGCGCCCGAAGTGGGCGATGAGCCCGCGCACCTGGTGTGCGTGGTGCAGGACCTCGACGAGATCAAGGCCGCGCGCGCCGCGCTGCAGCGCAGCGAGGCCCGCCAGCGCCTGGCCGCCACGGTGGTGGACAACACCATGGAGGGCGTGGTGGTGACCGATGCCCACAGCCGCATCCTGTCGGTCAACGCTGCGTTCACCCGGCTGCTGGGCTATACCGAAGAAGAGCTGCTGGGCAAGACCCCGCGCGTCTTCAAGTCCGGCCGCCACGACAAGGCGTTTTATGAGGCGATGTGGTCGGCCCTGACCGAGACCGGGTACTGGCAGGGCGAGATCTGGAACCGCCGTAAGAACGGCGAGATCTTTCCGGAGCACATGTCGCTGTCGGCCGTGCGCGACCCGGCGGGAGAGATCACGCACTACGTGTGCATGTTCACCGACATCTCCGAAGAAAAGGCCCAGCAGCGGCAGCTGGAATACCTGGCGCACAACGACCCGCTCACCGGCCTGTCCAACCGCACTTGGTTCGGGCACCAGCTGGAGCTGGCGGTGCAGGAGGCCCAGGGCAGCGGCGAGCACATTGCGGTGCTGCTGCTCAACCTGGACCGCTTCAAGGATGTGAACGACAGCTATGGCCATGCCACGGGCGACGAGGTGCTCAAGCACATCGCGCGGCAGGTGCAGTCTGCCCTGCGGCCTGGGGATGTGCTGGGGCGCATGGCAGGCGACGAGCTGGCCGTGGTGGCGCGCAACCTGCGCCATGCCGACGGTGCGGCTGCCGTGGCGCGCCACCTGATCCGCGCGGTGGCCGAGCCCTGGCGTTCGCCCGACGGGCTGGAGGTGGTGGCGGGCGTGAGCGTGGGCATCTGCATGTTCCCTGAGCACGCGGGTACCACCGAGCTGCTGCTGCAGGGCGCCCACGCGGCGGTGTACGGTGCCAAGGCGCGCGGGCGGGGGGCCTGGTGCTTCTTCCACGAGGCCATGACCCAAGCGGCCCGCGAGCGGCTGGAGCTGGAGTCGCGCCTGCGCCTGGCGCTGGCCCAGGGCCACCTGCAGATGTACTACCAGCCGCAGATTGATATCGCCACCGGCCGCATCCAGGGCGCCGAAGCCCTGGTGCGCTGGAACGACCCGCAAGAGGGGCTGATTTCGCCCGCACGCTTCATCCCCGTGGCCGAGACCTCGGGCGTGATTGGCCCGCTGGGCGAATGGGTGGTGCGCGAGGTCTGCCGCCAGGGCCAGCAATGGCGTGATGCCGGGCTGCCACCGCTGACCCTGGCGCTGAATGTGTCGCCGCGCCAGTTCCACCTGACCGACTTGGCCGGTTGCACGTCCGCCGCGCTGCAGGCCAGCGGGTTCCCCGCGGCACTGCTGGAGCTGGAGATCACCGAAAGCGCCCTGGCCGAACGTACCGAAGAAGCCCGCCAGGTGCTGGTGCGCCTGCGCGAGCTGGGGGTGCGCATCGCGGTGGACGACTTTGGCACCGGCTATTCGTCGCTGGCGCAGCTCAAGCGGTTTCCCATCGACGTGCTCAAGATCGACCAGGGATTCATCCGCGATATTCCGCAAAGCGAGGACGACATGGCCATCAGCGCCGCCATCATCGCCATGGGGCATAGCATGGGCCTGTCGGTGCTGGCCGAGGGGGTGGAGACCGAGGGCCAACTGGCCTTCCTGCGCGAGCGGGGCTGCGACGCCTACCAGGGCTACCTGTGCAGCCGTCCTGTGCCTGCGGACGAGTTCGTGGCGTTGCTGCGGGCACAGGGCGAGCCCGCCGCTACCGTGCAGGGCTGACAGGCTCAGACCTTCTTGCCCGGCGGCGCAGGGCGCCATTGCTCGCGCAACTCGGCACACACATCGCGCGGGGGCAGCGCCGGGGTCTGGACCACAGCATCCGCCTCTGCACCTGATTTGATAGCTGCGGGCGCATGTTCCACCTGCGCTACCACCACTTTTGACACCAAACTGGCGGGCCAATGTGTGGGCACGCCCAGGTGGCGCAGCACATGGCCGCCGCCGGCCACCAGCAGCACCGTCTGGCCCGATCGCAACGCCTCCTGGGCCGTCTGGGCCAGGCTGGCGTCGCGGGCGATCTGGATGCGGGCCATGGGCGCGATTTGCGACTCGGGCAGCAGGCCACAGTGGCCGTCCCGCATGGCCTGCTGCTGCTCGGCCAGCGCCGGGGCGGGCAGGTGCTGGTCGAGGGAGGCGTCGGCCATGGCGGCGCGCATGCGCGTGCGGGGCAGGTTGCCGCCCAGCACCGGCACCCCTGCGCCCACGGCAGCCATGACCACCGGGCCATAGGCCTTCCAGGGCCAAGCCGCGTCGTCCCACTGCAGGGCGGCACGCGCCTGGGCCTCGCTGGCATCGCGGGGCAAGCCCTGGGTGCTGTGCCCGCGCTCGGCCATTTCCATCACCAGGGCTGCCAGCTGGCCCCGGCTGGCGAGCCAGGCCACCGTCTCGCGCTGCAGGCGCTGGTGGTCCGGCGCGTCGTGCTGCTCGCCCAATAGCAGCACGTCGGCGGGCAGCCATTGCTGCAGGCGCTCCGGCCAGGCTGCGGCGGGCACCACCGCAGCAGCCTGTGTGGACGGGGACGGCATGGGCTTTAGGGCTGGGCCCGCGCAGCCGGCCAGGGTGGCCAGGCAGGCCACGGCCAGGACTGCGGATGCAGGGCGCCAGGAGATGGCACGGGTGGTGTGGAGGGTGGAATGGCGGATGAGGCGGCTCGGCGTATGCATCCGGCCATGCTAGCGGGCGCGCACTTGACGCAGGTCAAGAACCGCACAAAACCCCTTGCCTACACTGCGCCATGCGCTCGCGGCCCACCCTTTCCACCAAGCTCCTGGCCATGGGCGCCGGATTTTTGCTGGTGGCCCTGGCTTCCATCGGGCTCACCTTGTGGGTGACCTGGAAGCTCGAAGGCGGCGCGGCGGCCGTCAACGAGGCGGGCCGCCTGCGCATGAACATGCTGCGCATGGTGCTGGTGCTCCAGACCGAGCCTCCCGAGGCCGTGCAGGAGCGCGCGCGCCAGTTCGACGCCAGCCTGGAGTTGCTGCGCACGGGCGATCCGTCGCGCCCGCTGTTTGTGCCGTGGAGCGACGAGACGCGCACGCGGTTCGACGGCATCCGCGCCCGGTGGGCGGAGGCCCGCACCGGGTGGGTCAGCGCCTTGCCCCCCGACCGGGCCCGGAACCTGGCCGAGGCCGATGCCTTTGTGCAGCAGGTGGACGGCTTTGTGGATGCCATCGAAATCCAGATCGCAGGCTGGACCGCCGCGCTGCACCTGTTCCAACTGTTCATGATGGCGCTGGCCATCGTGGCGGCCGTCACCTTCATGGCCGTGAGCTACCTGCTGGTGATCAACCCCGTGGCGCGCCTTCAGCAGGCCCAGGCCCGGCTGCGCCAGGGCGAGCTGGGCACGCGGCTGCCGGTGGACACCGACGATGAGTTCGGCCAGCTCTCGGCCGGCTTCAACCTGATGGCGCATGCGCTGCAGGCCTCGCACGACGAGCTGGAGCACAAGGTGCGCGAAAAGACCGCCAGCATCGCCGTGCAGAACCAGCGGCTGGCCGCCCTGTACGAGGTCAGTGCGCTGGCCAGCACCGCCAGCAGCCTGGAGCTGCTGGCCCAGGGCTTTGTGCAGCAGATCCGCCGCGTGGCGGGGGCCGATGCCGCCGCCGTGCGCTGGTCCAACGAGGCCAACGAGCGCTACGTGCTGCTGGCCGGCGATGGCCTGCCCGTGGCCATGGCCGAGGGCGAGCACTGCCTGCACACCGGCAGCTGCCTGTGCGGCCAGCCGCAGGCGCAGGCGCGCACCCGGGTCATCCCCATCACGCCATCCACCGAGGTCGCCTTGCCGCACTGCCGCGATGCAGGGTTTGAAACCATGGTCACCATCCCCGTCAAGATGCAGATGCGCATGCTGGGCGAGGTCAACCTGTTCTTCCGCTCGCCCGTCGAGATGACCGACGAGCTGCGCGATCTGCTCGAAGCCATGACCCGCCACCTGGCCAGCGCCATGGAGGGCCTGCGTGCCACCGCGCTGGAGCGCGAGGCTGCCGTGGCCGAGGAGCGCGGCCTGCTAGCGCGCGAGCTGCACGACTCCATCGCCCAGTCGCTGGCCTTCCTCAAGATCCAGACTCAGCTGCTGCGCGACGCAGTGGCGCGCGGCGACGAGGCCAAGCGCGACCGCAGCATCGGCGAGCTGGATGTGGGCGTGCGCGAGTGCTATTCGGATGTGCGCGAACTGCTGGTGCACTTTCGCACCCGCACCAGCGAGGAAGACATTGAATCGGCGCTGCGCGCCACCTTGTCCAAGTTCGAGCACCAGACCGGCATGGTCACTACGCTGGGCATGGTGGGCCATGGCCTGCCACTGGCGCAGGACGTGCAGATCCAGGTGCTGCACATGGTGCAGGAGGCGCTGTCGAACGTGCGCAAGCACTCGGGCGCGACGCGGGTCGATGTGCTCGTGCACCGCCATCCACGCTGGCGCTTTGAGGTGCAGGACAACGGCACGGGTTTTGACGTGACCGCCGTGCCGCCCGATTCGCTGCACGTGGGCATGGGCATCATGCGCGAGCGGGCCCAGCGCATTGGCGCCGTGGTCCAGGTGGAGTCCACGCCAGGGCAGGGCACCCGGGTGTGCATCGAGCTGCCTTCGGTCGTGCCCGCCCAGACTGTGGCCGTTGCTCCTGAAGTGCCATTGGCTCAAGCAGCCCATGCTGCCCAGGTCGACATTCCCCACACCGCCACCACTCCATGACGAACCAAGCTGCCTCCGCCACCGCCTCCTCTCCCCTGGTCACGCTGCTGGTGGTGGACGATCACACGCTGTTCCGGCGCGGGTTGATCGCGCTGCTGAGCCAGTATGAGGGCCTGTCCGTGGTGGGCGAGGCGGGGGATGCCGCGCAGGCCCTGCGGCTTGCGCCCCAGCTGCAGCCCCAGGTCATCCTGCTCGACAACCACTTGCCCGGCGTGATGGGCGTGGACGCGATCCAGGGGCTGCGCGAGGTGTCGCCCACCTCGCGCGTGCTCATGCTCACCGTGAGCGAGGACGCGCAGGACCTGGCGACCGCGCTACGCAATGGTGCCCAGGGCTACCTGCTCAAGACCATCGACGGCGAGCTGCTGGCCCAGGCCATTCACCGCGCCGCCCGGGGCGAGCCCGTGGTCAGCCCTGAGCTGATGGGCAAGCTCGTGGCGGCGTTCCAGTCGCAGGGCGCGCCCGAGGCGCCCCCCGCGCCGATGCCACCTGCCGACGCAGCGGCGGCCGCCCCCAACGGTTTCACCCCCCTGTCGCCGCGCGAGGAAGACGTGCTGCGCGAGATCGCCCGGGGTGCGAGCAACAAGGAGATCGCCCGCACGCTCGACATCGCCGAGACCACGGTGAAGATCCACGTGCAGCACATCCTGCGCAAGCTGGGCCTCAGCTCGCGCGTGCAGGCAGCGGTGTACGCCTCGGACCGGCAGCGCGCCGAATAGCACACGCATAGACGTCTGCACGCCCGCACACGCGGCGTGCATCGCGTGCTTGGCGGGCAGGGGCAGCACCGTCCAACGCGTGCGCCATAGTTCTTTCGAACGATGCCGCACCCCCAGTGACTACTCCCTCTGCCGCGCCGCACACCCTCTAGCGAAGGATGTGCAAAAGCCTCTGCACACGCGACCATTCCTCTCATGCAAAAAGAGAGGAATCGCGCAATGGCCAACGCAACTTTGCCGCCGGGCGACAGCCCGCAGCGCACCCGTCAGGCGTGGTCGGTGCTCATCGTCAGCACCTTCGCCTTCACCGTCTGCTTCATGGTCTGGATGATGTTTGGCGTCATCGGCATCCCCATCAAGAAGATGCTGAACCTGAACTCCACGCAGTTCGGGCTGCTGATGTCCATGCCCGTGCTCACGGGCTCACTGGTGCGGGTGCCCCTGGGTATCTGGACCGACAAGTTCGGTGGCCGCATCGTGATGGCGGCCGTCATGGCCACCACCGTGCCTGCTATCTGGCTCATGAGCTATGCCACGGAGTACTGGCACTTCCTGACGATCGGCCTGTTTGTGGGCTTGGCGGGGGGCTCGTTCTCAGTGGGTACGCCTTATGTGGCGCGCTGGTTCCCCAAGCATCGCCAGGGCACGGCCATGGGTGTGTATGGTGCGGGTAACTCGGGTGCAGCCGTGAACAAGTTCGTGGCGCCCGTGATCCTGGTGGCCTTTGGCTGGACCATGGTGCCGCAGGTGTATGCGGCCATCATGCTCGGCACGCTGGTGCTGTTCTGGCTGTTCAGCTACAGCGACCCGGCCCACCTGGTGCCCAGCAACGTCAAGTTCACCGACCAGCTCAAGGCGCTGAAGGACCCCAAGGTGCTCAAGTACTGCCAGTACTACAGCATCGTGTTTGGTGGCTATGTGGCGCTGTCGCTGTGGATGGTGCAGTACTACGTGGGCGAATACGGCCTGGACATCCGCGTGGCCGCGCTGCTGGCCGCCTGCTTCTCGCTGCCCGGCGGAGTGCTGCGCGCCATTGGCGGCATTTTGAGTGACAAGTACGGCGCCCACAGCGTGACCTGGTGGGTGATGTGGGTGAGCTGGATCTGCCTGTTCCTGCTGAGCTACCCGCAGACCGACTTCACCATCCTCACGGTCAACGGCCCGCAGACCTTCCACATCGGCCTGAACGTGTACCTGTTCACTGGCCTCATGTTCCTGCTGGGCATTTGCTGGGCCTTCGGCAAGGCCAGTGTCTTCAAGTACATCAGCGACGACTACCCCCACAACATCGGCGCCATCAGCGGCATCGTGGGTCTGGCAGGCGGCATGGGCGGCTTCGTCCTGCCCATCCTGTTCGGTGCACTGATGGACCTGACCGGCATCCGTTCCAGCGCTTTCATGCTGATGTATGGCGTGGTGTGGGTCTCGCTCATCTGGATGTACTTCACCGAAGTGCGCAACACCCGTCTCATGGGTTCGCAAAGCGCCGCCGCACAGACGGCCGCCCGCTGATTTTTTCCAAGGACTCTCACCATGTCTGCCACCACCACCAGCGGGCGCCAGGGGCGTCTGCTCACCCTCTGGGCCCCGGAGGACAAATCGTTCTGGGAGCGCGAAGGCGAGGCCATCGCCAAGCTCAACCTCTGGATCTCGGTGCCCGCGTTGTTCCTGGCCTTTGCCATCTGGCAGGTCTGGAGCGTTGTGGCCGTGAGCCTGCCCGGCCTCGGCTTCAAGTACTCGACCAACCAGCTCTTCTGGCTGGCGGCGGCGCCCGCGCTCTCGGGTGCCACACTGCGCATCTTCTATTCGTTCATGGTGCCGCTGGTCGGTGGCCGCCGCTGGACGGCGATCTCCACCGCCTCGCTGCTGATTCCCGCGCTGGGCATCGGCTTTGCGGTGCAGGACAACACCACGGCCTACCCCACCATGCTCATCCTGGCGCTGCTGTGTGGCCTGGGCGGTGGCAACTTCAGCTCCAGCATGGCCAACATCAGCTTCTTCTTTCCGAAGGAGCGCAAGGGCTCGGCGCTGGGCGTGAATGCAGGCCTGGGTAACCTGGGCGTGTCGGTGGTGCAGTTCCTGAGCCCGCTGGTCGTCACGGCCGGCATCTTTGGAGTTTTTGGGGGTGATGCCCAGACCATCGTCAAGAACGGCCAGACCGCACAGGTCTGGACGCAGAACGCCGCCTTCATCTGGGTGCCATGGATTGCGCTGACCGCGCTGGCGGCTTGGTTTGGCATGAACGATATTGCCGACGCGCGCGCTTCGTTCGCTGCGCAGGCCGCCATTTTCAAGCGCAAGCACAACTGGCTGATGTGTGTGCTGTACCTCGGCACCTTCGGCTCGTTCATCGGCTATGCCGCAGGCTTTCCGCTGCTCATCAAGAGCCAGTTTCCCAGCATCAACCCCCTGGCCTACGCCTGGCTGGGGCCGCTGGTGGGTGCGGTGGTGCGGCCCTTTGGGGGCTGGCTGGCCGACAAGCTCGGCGGTGCCCGTGTCACGCTGTGGAACTTCATCGTCATGGCTATCGCCGTGGTCGGTGTGACGGTGTTCCTGCCATCGGGCGGCAACGAAGGCCAGTTTGCCGGCTTCTTTGTGTGCTTCCTGGTGTTGTTTCTCACCACCGGCATCGGCAACGGCTCCACCTTCCGCATGATCCCCGTGATCTTTCTGACCGAAGCCATGCGCGGTGTGGACCCCCGCAACGCGGCGGCTGTGGCCCAGGCCAACAAGGAAGGCAACACCCTGGGTGCTGCCACGCTGGGTTTCACCGCCGCCATGGCGGCCTACGGCGGGTTCTTCATTCCCAAGAGCTACGGCAGCTCTATCGCGCTGACCGGCAGCCCCCACGCCGCGCTGTGGACGTTCTTCGCCTTCTACCTCGTATGCATCGTGATCACCTGGTGGCACTACGCGCGCAAGAACGCCGCCATGCCTTGCTGAAGACCCCCTGAACAGAACAGAACAAGGAGCCCCCGATGAGCCATTTCCTCGATCGCCTTTCGTACTTCTCGCAGCCCCGCGAGACCTTTGCCCAGGGCCATGGCCAGACCAACGGTGAAGACCGCACCTGGGAAGACGCCTACCGCGACCGCTGGGCGCACGACAAGATCGTGCGCAGCACGCACGGCGTGAACTGCACCGGCAGCTGCAGCTGGAAGATCTACGTCAAGGGCGGCATCGTCACCTGGGAAACCCAGCAGACCGACTACCCCCGCACCCGCCCCGACCTGCCCAACCACGAACCCCGTGGCTGCGCACGCGGCGCCAGCTACAGCTGGTACCTGTACAGCGCCAACCGCGTGAAGTACCCCATGGTGCGCGGCCGCCTGCTCAAGCACTGGCGCGCCGCCATCGCGCTGGCCAAGAGCCCGGTCGATGCCTGGGCCAGCATCGTCGAGAACGATGCCTCGCGCAGCGAATGGCAAAAGCAGCGCGGCCTGGGCGGCTTCGTGCGCAGCACCTGGGACGAAGTCAACCAGATGATCGCTGCGGCCAACGTCTACACCATCAAGAAACACGGGCCGGACCGCATCATCGGCTTCTCGCCCATCCCGGCCATGTCGATGATTTCGTACGCCGCCGGTTCGCGCTACCTGAGCCTGATCGGCGGCGTGTGCATGAGCTTCTACGACTGGTACTGCGACCTGCCTCCCAGCAGCCCGCAGACCTGGGGCGAGCAGACCGACGTGCCCGAGTCGGCCGACTGGTACAACAGCTCGTACATCATTGCCTGGGGCTCCAACGTGCCCCAGACCCGCACGCCCGACGCGCACTTCCTGACCGAGGTGCGCTACAAGGGCACCAAGGTCGTGTCCATCACGCCCGACTATTCCGAAGTGGCCAAGCTGGGTGACTTGTGGATGCACCCCAAGCAGGGCACCGACGCCGCCGTGGCGATGGCCATGGGCCATGTGATCCTGAAAGAGTTCTACTTCAAGGACGGCGGCAAGGGCCGCAGCGCGTACTTTGATGACTACGCCCGCCGCTACACCGACCTGCCGCTGTTGGTGGTGCTCAAGGAAAAGACGCTGCCCGATGGCCGCACGGTGATGGTGCCCGACCGCTATGTGCGCGCCAGCGACTTCCCCCATCAGCTCGACCAGTCCAACAACCCCGACTGGAAGACCGTGGGCTACGACGAGCTGGGCCAGGTCACGCTGCCCAACGGCTCCATCGGCTTCCGCTGGGGGGCCGACGGTCGCACCGACCAGGGCCTGTGGAATCTGGAGAACAAGGACGCGCGTACCGCCAATACCGTCAAGCTCAAGCTGTCGGTGATCGAGGATGGCGCGCAGGCCCACGACGTGGCCGATGTCGCCTTCCCGTACTTTGGCGGCGTACATGCGCCGAATTTCACGGCCAATGAACAGGGCAGTGACGTGATGGTGCGCCGCGTGCCGGTGTCCCATCTGGAGCTGTCCGGCCACGAGGCCCAAGGCCGTGTGATGGTGGCCACCGTGTTCGACCTGCTGGCCGCCAACTACGGCATTGACCGGGGCCTGCCCGGCGAAGAACAAGGCGTCACGTACGACAGCGACCGCCCCTACACCCCCGCATGGCAGGAAAAGATCACCGGCGTGCCGCGCGACCAGGTCATCACCGTGGCCCGCCAGTTTGCCGACAACGCGCACAAGACCCACGGCAAGTCCATGGTCATCATCGGTGCGGCCATGAACCACTGGTACCACAGTGACATGAACTACCGGGGCATCATCAACATGCTGATGCTGTGCGGCTGCATCGGCCAAAGCGGCGGCGGCTGGGCGCACTATGTGGGCCAGGAAAAGCTGCGGCCACAAACCGGCTGGACGGCCCTGGCCTTTGCGCTGGACTGGATCCGCCCGCCCCGTCAGATGAACAGCACCAGCTTCTTCTACGCCCACACCGACCAGTGGCGCTACGAAAAGCTGGGCATGGAAGAAATCCTCTCGCCCCTGGCCGACAAGAAGGCCTACCACGGTGCTCAGATCGACTACAACGTGCGCGCCGAGCGAATGGGCTGGCTGCCTTCGGCGCCCCAGCTCAAGACCAGCCCGCTGCAGGTGGCCAAGGACGCCGCTGCGAAGGGCATGGACGCCAAGGACTACGTGGTGCAGTCGCTCAAGAACGGCAACCTGCAAATGAGCTGCGAGGACCCGGACCACCCCTCCAACTGGCCGCGCAATATGTTCGTGTGGCGCTCCAACATCCTGGGCTCGTCGGGCAAGGGGCATGAGTACTTCCTCAAGCACCTGCTGGGCACCACCCACGGCGTGCAGGGCAAGGACCTGGGTCAGGACGAAGCCAAGCCCGAGGAAGTGCAGTGGCACGCCAAGGCCCCGGAAGGCAAGCTGGACCTGCTGGTCACGCTCGACTTCCGCATGAGCACGACCTGTTTGTATTCGGACATCGTGCTGCCCACCGCCACCTGGTACGAGAAGAACGACCTCAACACCAGCGACATGCACCCCTTCATCCACCCGCTGTCCACCGCCGTGGACCCTGCCTGGCAGGCCAAGAGCGACTGGGAGATCTACAAGGGTTTTGCAAAGGCCGTGAGCGAGGTCAGCGTGGGCCACCTGGGCGTGGAGAAGGACGTGGTGCTCACACCCATCATGCACGACACAGCGGGCGAAATGGCACAGCCTTACGGCGTGCGCGACTGGAAGCACGGCGACTGCGACCTCATCCCCGGCAAGACCGCACCGCAGGTCACGGTGGTCGAGCGTGACTACCCCAACCTGTACAAGCGCTTCACGGCCCTGGGCCCGCTGATGGACAAGGTGGGCAACGGAGGCAAGGGCATCGGCTGGAACACGCAGACCGAAGTGGGCCAGCTGGGCGACCTGAACGGCCGGGTGAAGGAAGAAGGCGTGACGCAAGGCATGCCCCGCATCGTGAGCGACATCGACGCCACCGAAGTGGTGATGATGCTGGCGCCCGAAACCAACGGCCATGTGGCCTGCAAGGCCTGGGAGGCCCTGGGCAAGCAGACCGGCCGCGACCACGTGCACTTGGCGCTGCACCGCGAGGACGAGAAGATCCGCTTCCGCGACATCCAGGCGCAGCCGCGCAAGATCATCAGCTCGCCCACCTGGTCGGGCCTGGAAAGCGAAAAGGTCAGCTACAACGCCGGCTATACCAACGTGCACGAGCTGATCCCATGGCGCACCCTCACGGGCCGCCAGCAGTTCTACCAGGACCACCCCTGGATGCGCGACTTCGGCGAAGGCTTTGTGAGCTATCGCCCCCCCGTCCACCTGAAGACGCTGGAAGAAGTCGAAGGCAAGAAGCCCAACGGCCACCGCGAGATTGCGCTGAACTTCATCACGCCGCACCAGAAGTGGGGCATCCACAGCACGTACAGCGACAACCTGATGATGCTCACGCTGAACCGGGGTGGCTCGGTGGTGTGGCTGAGCGAAGATGACGCCAAGAGCGCCGGCATCGTGGACAACGACTGGGTCGAGCTGTTCAACGCCAACGGTGCCATTGCGGCCCGCGCGGTGGTGAGCCAGCGTGTGAACCCCGGCATGGTGATGATGTACCACTCGCAAGAGAAGATCATCAACACCCCCGGCTCCGAGATCACCGGCACCCGTGGCGGCATCCACAACTCGGTCACGCGCATCGTGCTCAAGCCCACCCACATGATCGGTGGCTACGCGCAGTACAGCTACGGCTTCAACTACTACGGAACCATCGGCACCAACCGCGACGAGTTCGTGCTGGTGCGCAAGATGGACCGCATCGACTGGATGGATGGCGAAGCCGCTGCATCCGACCCCGCCTGAAGCCGAAGACAAGGAGAAACATGATGAAAATTCGCGCACAAATCGGCATGGTGCTCAACTTGGACAAGTGCATCGGCTGCCACACCTGCTCGGTCACCTGCAAGAACGTCTGGACCAGCCGCCCCGGCGTGGAATACGCCTGGTTCAACAACGTTGAAACCAAGCCCGGCATCGGCTACCCCAAGGAATGGGAAAACCAGGACCGCTGGAACGGTGGCTGGGTACGCAACCCCGATGGCTCCATCGCCCCCCGCCAGGGCGGCAAGTGGAAGCTGCTCATGCGCATCTTCGCCAACCCCAACCTGCCGCAGATCGACGACTACTACGAGCCCTTCACGTTCGACTACGACCATCTGCAGGCTGCGCCTGAAAGCAAGGCCGCACCCACGGCCCGGCCGCGCAGCCTGATCACCGGCAAGCGCATGGAGAAGATCGAGTGGGGCCCGAACTGGGAGGAAATCCTGGGCGGCGAGTTCAGCAAGCGCAGCCAGGACAAGAACTTCGACGATGTGCAAAAGGACATCTACGGCCAGTTCGAAAACACCTTCATGATGTATCTGCCGCGCCTGTGCGAGCACTGCCTGAACCCGGCGTGCGTGGCATCGTGCCCCTCGGGCTCGATCTACAAGCGCGAGGAAGACGGCATTGTGCTGATCGACCAGGACAAGTGCCGTGGCTGGCGCATGTGCGTGAGCGGTTGCCCCTACAAGAAGATTTACTACAACTGGCAGTCGGGCAAGGCCGAGAAGTGCATCTTCTGCTACCCCCGCATCGAGGCGGGCCAGCCGACGGTGTGCTCCGAGACCTGCGTGGGCCGCATCCGTTACCTGGGCGTGCTGCTGTACGACGCGGACCGCATCCAGGAAGCCGCCAGCGTGGAGCGCGACCGCGACCTGTACCAGGCCCAGCTCGACATCTTCCTGGACCCGAACGATCCGGACGTCATCAAGCAGGCGCGCATCGACGGTATCCCCGACAGCTGGATGGAAGCCGCCCGCAACAGCCCCGTCTACAAGATGGCCGTAGACTGGAAGGTGGCCCTGCCGCTGCACCCCGAGTACCGCACGCTGCCCATGGTCTGGTATGTGCCGCCTCTGTCGCCCATCACGGCCGCCGCCAACGCGGGCCATGTGGGCGTGAATGGCGAGATCCCCGACGTGTCCCAGCTGCGCATCCCCGTGCAGTACCTGGCCAACCTGCTCACCGCCGGCGACACCGGCCCGGTGGTGCGCGCGCTGGAGCGCATGCTGGCCATGCGCACCTACCAGCGCGACAAGCATGTGGAGCAGCGCCAGAACCTGTCGGTGCTCAAGCAGGCAGGCCTGTCGATGGCCGAGGTCGAAGAGATGTACCAGGTGATGGCGATTGCCAATTACGAAGACCGCTTCGTGATCCCGTCGGCCCACCGCGAATACGCCGAGAACGCGTTCGACATCCGAGGCGGCTGCGGCTTCTCGTTCGGCAATGGTTGCTCGGATGGCGCGACGGAAGTCAGCATGTTCGGGGGCAAGAAGCCCCGCACCATCCCGATCAAGGCCACGGTCTGATCGCACACAGGAAGGAATCACCATGTTCAAGAAGAACCCGACCTCTGTGCGCCTGACCCTGCGCGCCCTGGGCTACCTGCTGAGCTATCCCGATGCGCAGCTGCGCAGTGTGATGCCGCAGCTCATCGATGCGCTGCAGGCCGAGCAGGCCCTCAGCGCCGAGCGCATGGACGAGCTGAAGGCCGTGTGCCAGCACCTCGCCGCGCTGGACCCGCTGGAAGCCGAGGCCCGCTACGTGGACAACTTTGACCGGGGCCGTCAGACTTCGCTGCACCTGTTTGAGCATGTGCACGGCGACTCGCGCGACCGCGGCCCGGCGCTCATCGACCTGCTGCAGACCTACGAAAAGGCGGGCCTGCAGTTTGAAGCCGACGAGCTGCCCGACCACCTGCCGGTGGTGCTGGAGTTTGCCTCCACCCAGCCACCCGCCGTGGCCAAGGAGTTTTTGGGCGAAATGGCCCACATCCTCAACGCCTTGTTCAGCGCCCTGGTGTCGCGCAACAGCCCTTACGCCAGCGTGATCGCTGCGGTGCTCGAAGTCTCGGGCCAGCGCGTGCAGTCGGTGGCGCTCACACCCGAGCCGCCCATGGACGAGGTCTGGGCCGAGCCCGAAGCGTTCGGCGGTTGCAGCACCCAGGGCCAGTCCAAGCCTGACCAGCCGCAACCCTTGCATTTTGTCCGTACCCCCCGCGCCGAGCGGGCCCCCGAAGGAGTCTCAGCATGACTACCCCCTGGCTCGATACCCTGTTGTTTGGCATCTATCCCTACATCTGTCTGGCCGTGTTCTTCATCGGCAGCTGGGCGCGGTTTGACCGCGACCAGTACACCTGGAAAAGCGACTCGTCGCAGCTGCTGCGCACCGGCAGCCTGCGCTGGGGCAGCAACCTGTTCCACGTGGGCGTGCTGTTCCTGTTCTTCGGGCACACCTTTGGCATGCTGACGCCGCACTTTGTGTATGAGCATTTCATCAGCGCGGGCAACAAGCAGCTGATGGCCATGGTGACCGGGGGCATTGCGGGCCTGCTGGCCTTCGTGGGCATCTCCATCCTGCTGCACCGCCGCCTGTCGGACGCGCGCATCCGCGCCACGTCCAAGACCAGCGACATCGTGCTGCTGATCCTGCTCTGGCTGCAGCTGGCACTGGGCCTGGCCACCATTCCGCTGTCGGCCCAGCACCTGGACGGCTCCATGATGATGAAGCTGGCCGAGTGGGGCCAGCGCGTGGTCACCTTCCGCAGCGGCGGTGTGGAGCTGCTGGCTGAGGCGGGCTGGATCTTCAAGGCCCACATGTTCCTGGGCATGAGCATCTTCCTGATCTTCCCGTTCACCCGCCTGGTGCATGTGTGGAGCGGCTTTGGCACGCTGGCCTATGTGCTGCGCCCTTACCAGGTGGTGCGTGCGCGCCGCCTGAACCTGCCCGCTGGCCACCTGCAGTCGCAAGACCGCCGCGCCTGAAACCCACCGACCATCCAGGAGCACACCATGAGCGGATGTGGAACCGGGAGCTGCGGATGCGGCTCCACCGACAGCAGCGCGGCAGCAGCCCCTGCCAGCACACTGACCCCCACGCAGACTGCGGCCTACGAGGCCCTGGTGGCAACGATGGCCGATGCGCCCGTGCAGGCGATGCCCGCACCCGCAGCAAGCGGGCCAGGGGCCATGGCTGACATCGCACGCATCAACGGCGTAGCCCTCAACGCCCCGCACGAGTTGCTGGACGAAGAGGCCCTGCGCCAACGTGCCTGCACCGAGCTGCTGCGCCAGGCGGCCCAGCAGGCGGGGTTGCTGTCGGCCGACGATGTGCCGGGCGCCCTGGGCGCTATCAGCACCGAGGCTTCCGACGCCATCGAGCAGTTGCTGGACCGCGAGCTGCCCGTCCCTGATCCGTCAGAGGAAGCTTGCCGCCGCTACCACGAGGCGCACCCTGCAGCGCACGCCCAGGGCGAGCGCGCACAACTGCGCCACGTGCTCTTTGCGGTGACGCCGGGCGTGGATGTGAAACAGCTGCGCCTGCGCGCCGAGGCGCTGTTGATCGACTTGCGCTGCGCTGATGATGGGGGTGCGAAGTTTGCCGAAGCCGCCGCCCAGTGGTCCAACTGCCCCAGCGGCCAGCAAGGCGGTGACCTGGGCTGGCTCACCCGCGCCGACTGCGCGCCAGAGTTCGCCCGCGAAGTGTTTGGCAGTGCCGAGATCGGCGTGCTGGCCCGCCTGGTGCACAGCCGCTTTGGCCTGCATGTGGTGGAAGTGGTAGCGCGCGAGGCCGGGCAACAGCCCGCGTTCGAGGACGTGCGCCAGGCCATCGCGCTCACCCTGCGCCAGCAGGCCTGGGTGAATGCGCTGCGCCAGTATCTGCAACTGCTGGCAGGTGCTGCGGTGGTTGAAGGGGTGGCGCTGGACGCGGCCGATTCGCCGCTGGTGCAGTAACTGCGCAGCACACCTGTTGAACCCTATTGCCCTATCCCCTCATTGCCCGCCCATGCCCGACGAGTTGCTGGACCGTTTGCGCCGCTTCCATGACGACGCCTTTCCCCAGTACCGCCAGCAGTTCCAGGCGCTGGTGGACGAGGGGCAGCATCCCACCACGCTGTTCATCGGGTGCTCCGACTCCCGGCTGGTGCCGTACCTGCTGACCGGCGCGGGGCCGGGCGAGCTGTTTCTGGTGCGCAATGTGGGGGCCTTCATCCCGCCCTACGACGGATCGCACGGCCACCATGGCACGACGGCGGCCATCGAATTTGCAGTGCTCAACCTGAAGGTGCGCCGCATCGTGGTGTGCGGCCACAGTCACTGTGGGGCTATCAAGGCGATGTATGGTGAGGTCTCGCCCGAGGCCCCCAACCTCAACCGCTGGCTGGACCTGGGGCGCGAGGCCCTGCTGCCCATGCAGCCGGGCCCCGAGGTGTTGCGCCGCACCGAGCAGCGCGCGGTGGTGCTGCAGCTGGAGCGCCTCATGGAGTACCCCATGGTGCGCAGCCGGGTGCAGTCGGGCCAGATCAGCCTGCACGGATGGCATTACGTGATCGAGGATGGCGAGGTCCATGTTTTTGATGTGCAGACCGGCGGGTTCGTGCCCGCCTCGCAGTCGGACCACAGCGGTACCGGCCCCTACCAGCCCTATGTGGAGCATGACGGCCAAGTGCTGGTGGACGAGTGATTGGTCCCTGCTTGCCAGGAGCCGGCATTCGGAGTGGAATGAGCGCTCCTTGACCGAACGCAACCCCGTTTCAGCCCGCAACCCAAATCATCGGCCCCCATGAAACGCGAACCCCAGCCCCCTCTCAACCCCACCGCTTCCCTGCAGCCCATCAGCCTGGATGTGCTGAGCGAGAAATACCTCAAACCCGGCGAAACCACGGCCGACGAGCTGTACCAGCGCGTGGCGCGTGCCCTGGCCTCGGTCGAAAAGCCGGAGCTGCGCGGAAAATACGAGTCCTTATTCCTCGCCAACCTGAAGGCGGGCGCCATCGGCGCGGGCCGCATCATGAGCGCGGCGGGCACCGACATCCAGGCCACCCTCATCAACTGCTTTGTGCAGCCCGTGGGCGACTGCATCCAGGGCGTGGATGACGAAGGCTTTCCGGGCATCTATGAAGCCCTGCGCGAGGCCGCCGAGACCATGCGGCGCGGCGGTGGCGTGGGCTACGACTTCTCGCGCATCCGCCCCAAGGGCGCCCAGGTCAAGGCCACGGCCTCCATGGCGTCGGGGCCGTGCAGCTACATGAACGTGTTCGACCAGTCCTGCTCCACGGTGGAGAGCGCGGGCGCACGCCGGGGCGCGCAGATGGGCGTGCTGCGCATCGACCACCCGGATGTGCACGAGTTCATCACCGCCAAGCGCACGCCGGGCCGCTGGAACAACTTCAATGTGTCGGTCGGCGTGTCGGACGCGTTCATCCAGGCCGTGCAGAACAACGCGCCGTGGGAGCTGGTGCACAAGGCCCGCCCCGGCGCCGCCCTGCTGGCCCAGGGCGCCCGCCAGCGCGCCGATGGCCTGTGGGTCTATGCCACCGTGCCCGCGCGCGAGTTGTGGGACACGATCATGAAGTCGGCCTACGACTTTGCCGAGCCGGGTATCCTGTTCCTGGGCCGCATCAACGAAGACAACAACCTGCACTACTGCGAAGACATTGCGGCGACCAACCCGTGCGGCGAACAGCCGCTGCCGTCGTATGGCTGCTGTGACCTGGGGCCCATCATCCTTACCCGCTTTGTGCGCCACCCCTTCGGGTTTGGCGGCGTGGCCGCGTTTGACTTTGACGCCTTCACCCAGGCCGTGGCGCTGCAGGTGCGGGCACTCGACAACGTGCTGGACGTCACCTACTGGCCGCTGCCGCAGCAGCGTGACGAGGCCATGGCCAAACGCCGCATTGGCGTGGGCTTTACCGGCATGGGCAACACGCTGGCCATGTTGTGCCTGCGCTACGACCTGCCCGAGGGCCGCGCCATGGCCGCGCGCATTGCCGAGTGCATGCGGGATGCGGCCTACGCTGCGTCGGTGGACCTGGCGCGCGAGAAGGGCGTGTTCCCCAAGTTCGACGCCACCGGCTATCTGGCCGAAGGCACCTTCGCCAGCCGCTTGCCCGAGTCGCTGCAAGCGGCCATCCGCGCGCACGGCATCCGCAACAGCCACCTGCTGTCGATTGCCCCCACGGGCACGGTGAGCCTGGCCTTTGCCGACAACGCCTCCAACGGCATCGAGCCACCGTTCTCTTGGATGTACAAGCGCAAGAAGCGCGAGTCGGACGGCAGCACCACCGAATACGCGGTGGAAGACCACGCCTGGCGCCTGTACCGCGAGCTGGGCGGCGATGTGAACGCGCTGCCCGACTACTTTGTCTCGGCCCTGGCCATGTCCGCGCAGGACCACATCGCCATGATGGAAGCCGTGCAGCCCTTTGTGGACACGGCCATCTCCAAGACCGTGAACATCCCGGCGGACTACCCCTACGAGGACTTCAAGGACCTGTATCTGCAGGCCTGGCGCGCGCGGCTCAAAGGCCTGGCCACTTACCGGCCCAACAGCATCCTGGGCTCGGTGCTCGAAACGCATGCAGAACCTGCACCAGCGCCTGCCGCCGTGGCAGCGCCTGCGCCCGCTGCGCCGCCCGTGGACCCGATGCGCACCGTGATCGAGAGCCGCCCGCAAGGCGGCCTCTCCGCCGTGGCCGAAAAGCTTGAATACTGGACGCAGGAAGGCCACAAGACGCTGTACCTCATCGTGTCCTTCTTGCCCGTGCCTACGGGGGTGGGCAACCGTACTGTGGACCGTGCCATTGAGTTCTTCATGCCTGTGGGCCAGAGCGGCGAGTCGCAGCAGTGGATCACCTCCAGCATGCGCCTGCTCTCGCTGGCCGCGCGGGGCGGTTTTCTGGAGCGAGCCTTGAGCGACATGCGCAAGGTCGCCTGGGACCGGGGCCCCGTGCGCCTGGGCACCCACCGCAAGGACGACGGCACGCTGGTGCCCATGTGGCACGACTCCGAGGTGGCGGCCATGGCCTACGCCATCCAGAACATCCTGGCGCGCCGCGTGGCCGACCCGGTGCAGCAGCAACTGCCGCTGGACGAGCCCACGCCACCGCCTGTGGCCGTGCCCCAGGCCATGGCGGGCAAGAAGTGCAGCGAGTGCGGTGCCCATGCGGTCATCCGCAAGGACGGCTGCGATTACTGCACGCAGTGTGGGCACCTGGGGAGCTGCGGATGAGCCGTGGCGCCCCACGCGGCCTGTCCCGGTGCTCCTTGTGGTTGACGCGGTAAGCATTCCGAGGATTTCCCCATGTCTGTGATTCCCTGGCCGTTGAACCCTTCGTCCCGTGCGCAGCCGGCTGCGGCGCGGGCCAGTGCGCCGGACGATGTGGCCGGGCTGGCGGCAGCGCTGATCCAGTCGCGCCAGACCATCCTGCCCAAGCGCCTGGGCGGCCCTGGCCCCAGCGCGGCCGAGCTGGCACAGATCCTCCAGGCCGCAGCCCATGCGCCAGACCATGGACAGCTGTTGCCCTGGCGCTTCATCCTCGTGCCGCAGACCGCACGTGCGCCATTGGCCGATGTGTTTGCGCAAGCCCTGCTGGAGCGCGACCCTGCTGCGACCGCCGAGCAGGCCGCGCAGGCAAGCGAGAAGGCGTACCGCTCTCCGGTATTGCTGCTGGCCGTGGTGGATGCGGAGCGGGGCGACGCCGAGATCGATCTGGCCGAGCGCACCGTCTCTGCGGGCTGTGCCGTGCAGAACATGCTGCTGATGGCGACGGCGCAGGGCTACGGCTCCGCGCTGACCAGCGGCAAGGCGCTGAAGGCGCCCAGCCTGCGGGCCTTGTTCCAGCTGGCGGCCTCCGAGCAGGCCCTGTGCTTCATCAGCATTGGCACCGTGCTGTCGCGCAAGGCGGTGCGTGCACGCCCGGCGGCCAGTGCCTATGTGAGCACGCTGGATGCCGAGCGGGGCGTGTTGCCCGGTTTTTGAGGCGCGCTGGTGGGCCCCAACCTTTCATTGATTGCGAGACCTTTGCATGGATATTTCCAGTTTTGACGACCTGCTGCAGGCTGCACGCATGCAGCCCGAGCCACAGCGCCTGCTGTTCGTCTTCGCGGCGGTGGAACTGCCCGACGACGCCACCCCGGCGCAGCGTGCGCGCTACGAGGCCGGCCAGGGCGGTGCCCTGGTGCCGCTGATGTGTGTGGACAAGACGCCGCAGGAGCTGGCATCGTTTGACGCGCTGGTGGCCGAGGCCCGCCAGTTCACCGCCCCAGGCCACGACTGGGCCATCGTGTTTGCGGCGGCGATGTCCGGCACGCTGAACAAGCCGCCCACCAGTGCCGACGCCGAGGCGCCCTTGCAGCGCATGGTGGATGCCATCAAGGGCGGTGCGCATGGGGCGTTCATTCCGTTCGACCGCCAGGGCCACCCTGTGCGGTTTGGCTGAATCGGGCCATGGCACGGGCTTCCGCACCTGCGTCCGCACCCGCATCTGCTGCAGCGCCACGGCATCTGCCCGGCTTCAGCGCCCCCGCCGTGGGCTTTGAGCAGCCCTTTGCCATGCTGGAGGCCTGCCACGAGCGCGTGCAGCGCACGCTGGGGTTGCTGGGCCGCTTGCGGGAGCATGTGCGGCAGCAGGGCGTGGATCACGACGCACGCCAGGCCGCGCGCGATGTGCTCCGCTACTTCGATATCGCGGCGCCGCTGCACCACCAGGACGAAGAGCTGCATGTGTTCCCCCTGTTGTCGGCCCAGGCCACGCCCGAGGTCCAGGCGCTGGTCACCCGCCTTCAGCAGGACCACGTGGCCATGACCGCCGACTGGGCGGCGGCCCGCGCCGGGCTGCAAGCCTTGCTGCACGAAAACGCGACCGGCTTCACGCCCCTGGACGAGGCTGCGCTGGACCGTTTTGCCAGGCGGTATGGCGCCCACATCGCGGCCGAAGAAGGCGTGGCCTACCCCGCCGCTGCCGCTTTGCTGCCGCCTGCCGCCCTGGAGGTGATGGGGCGTGAGATGGCAGCGCGGCGGGGTGCTGCCTGATTGCTATTAAAAATATAGCTGCTTGGGCATATTCGACTAGCGCATCAGGCCGCTGGGGCTGAAATTTTGCTGTTTGCCACCCGTCAGGGCGCCTGAGCACCCGGTGCAAGGTGGCCGTTGCCCGGTGGCGATGCCTGCCGTTCCGTCTGGGCAGCGCCTGCACGGCGGCCAGGGCGGTAGGGCGCGCGATACTGCGGGGTTGGGCGCGCCTCCCGCCGCGTCCGTCTGTCCGCCTGCCTGCCTGTCGTTCTCCGTATGCGCCCCCTTTTCATTGTTCGCACCGTGGCCACCCTGGCCCTGGCGTGGGCCGCTGCTGCTGCCTGTGTGGCCCTGCAGACCCCGCTGCCCTGGATGATCGGCCCGCTGCTGGCCACCTCCGTCGTGTCGATGGCCGGCGGCCCCACCGAAAGCTGGGGCCCGCTGCGCAATGCCGGGCAATGGACCATTGGCGCCGCCCTGGGCCTGTATTTCACGCCCCAGGTGGTGGCGCTCATTGGTGGGCTGTGGTGGGCCATCGTGCTGGGCATTGTGTGGGCGCTGTTTCTGGGCTGGCTGTTTGGCGCGTGGCTCTACCGCGTGCACGCGCCCCGCATGCACGGTGTTCCGGCACCGATGCTGCGCGCCACCAGCTACTTTGCCGGCGCGATTGGTGCGGCGTCAGAGATGACCTTGTTGTCCGAGCGCGAAAACGCGCGCACCGACCTGGTGGCCGCCAGCCACAGCCTGCGGCTGCTCATCGTCACGGTGACCATTCCGTTTGCGCTGCAGTTCAGCGGCCTGCACGGCCTTGATATCCTGCCGCCCACGCTGCGGGTGGTGAACTGGCCGGGGCTGGCGCTGATGGCGCTGCTGACCGGGGCCGGGGCGCTGCTGATGGACCGGCTGGGCCGCGCCAACCCGTGGTTCATGGGGGCGATGCTCGTGTCCATGGGCTTGACCATGGCCGGCCAGAGCCTGTCGGCCGTGCCCCAGGGCATGGTCAACGCCGCGCAGCTCGTGATCGGGGTGAGCCTGGGTGTGCGGTTTCGCGCGGAGTTCTTGCACACTGCGCCGCGTTGGCTGGCGTCGGTGGCGCTGGGCACCGTGGGGCTGATGGGCGTGTGCGCCCTGTTCGCCGGTGCCCTGGCCTGGGCAACGGGGCTGCCCTGGGTCACCTTGCTGCTGGGCACCTCGCCCGGCGGCATCACCGAGATGGCCATCACGGCCAAAGTGCTTCAACTGGGCGTACCGGTAGTGACGGCGTTCCAGGTGTGCCGACTGATTGCGGTGCTGATGCTGGTGGACCCGCTGTACCGGCGGATTTATCCGCCCAGCGCACCCGAAGGTGCGGCGGGCTGAGTTAACGCGCGGGCCTTGGACGTGGCGTCAGTGCACCACCACCGGGTGTTGTGCCAGGCCCGCATAGCGGTCCAGCGCGTCTTCCACTTCTTCCTGGGTCGGGGTTTCGCGCTGCCAGGCCAGGATCTGTTCCTGGAACATCTCGGCCCAGGAGCCGTCCAGGTACACCTCCTTGCCGGAGCGCTTGTCCACGATTTCAAAACCATGGCGTGCAAGCTGGGGAACGGCGGGGGCAGTGTCGTTGAGCACCTGGGTGCTCTTTTTCTCCACGGCGTCGGGCAGCATATGGACCACCACGAAGGATTCTGAGTCGTAGAGCATGTGCATCGTGTTCCCCTTGTCGATATAAACGTCAGATGACAGCGGGTGTGCAGAGTTCAAGGGCCTTAGAAAGGTTCTTAGGAAACCACGGCTTTTGTCCCCTGCTGCGTTGCAGTATTTCATGAAAAACGGAGTACGCCGGGTTCGTGGGGCTTTTTTGCCCGGATGGCGCTTGGGCGCAACACTCCGTGCAGCGCAAGCGATCGCAGGCAATGCTCAGGGCGGGCCGCTGGCACGCAGCAGCAGGTCGGCGAAATCGCCGTTGGCCTGGGTGAGCTTGATGCGCACGGGCAGGTAGCCCAGCCCGGGGGCCACCCAGAGTTCGGCCTTCTGGTCGTAGTCCTTGCGGGGCAGGCGCAGCAGCTTGAGGGCGGGCGTGGGCCCGGCGGGCAGATCCAGGGTTTCGGGGCCTTCCACGGTGAAGGTCCAGCGGTCGGCGCTGCGGGCGCTCACCGTGGTCAACGTGATCTGGGTGCCGGGCACAAATCGGCCCGGGTCTGCGGCCAGCATCGCGCCCAGCTGGATGAACAGGCTCAGGCGGTCTTGCACGCCGGGGCCTGCCGCCGCGTCGGGCGTGTTGGCACTGAAGGTGACGCGGCCCTTGGCGTAGTCAAAGTGCGCGGCCTGCTCGCTGCGGGATTTGTCGGAGAACTTCTCGGGCAGCAGTCCTTGCTCCGTGACCGTGCCAACGCTGCGCTGCGTGCGTGTGCCCACCAAAAAGGCGCTGATCTCCTGGCGCGCCTCGTAGCGGTTGCCGTCGTGCTGCCACAGTAGCTCGGCCCGGGCGCTGTAGGCGAATTTTTTGGCCTGGCCGCTCACATCAAACGCGAGGCGCGTGGGGGCAGGCATGCGCACGGGCGGTGGTGAGGTGCTGGCGCTGCGGCCGGTACCTCCGGGCGGGCGGATGTCCACGCCCGTGCCGGTTTGCGCGTCTTCGGTGGCAGGCTCTAAAGGTGCGGCTGGTGCCGATGCTGCAGGTGCGGGTGCCGGTGCGGCGTCGTTGGCAGGCGTCTCAGGGGTTGCACTGGCAAGGGTGGTTGCTACACCGGCGTCTGCAGGCGCCTCGGCCTCTGCGACGGGAGCCGCTGTCGGTGCGGGTTCGGGACGGTCCAGGGCCGCAGGGGCTGGGGGGCGCTTGGGGGAAGGCGCCTTTTTGCGGGGCGCAGGTTGTGGTGCAGCAACCGGCACGGCGGTGACGCCGGGGGGCGCCACGGCTGGTAGCGACGGCGTGGGCGCAATGCTGCGTGTGCTGAACACTTGGCGGGACGGCTGCGCGGGGCTGTCCCAGGCCAGGGGCACGCCGCTGAGCACCAGCCAGTGCAGGGCCAGCACCAGGGCCGTGATTAAAACCAGCGCGCGCCGTGGCATTTTGTCCGTGCGTGGCGGGGCCGTCAGGCGCTGCCCGCGCCCAGGTCGCTGGACAGCTGGGCCGCCGCCGCGCGCAGCGGTGCATCAATGGCGCCGCCCCACTCGGGGTCGAAGGTGGCGATGGAGCCCAGCGTGGTGATGCCCAGCTCCAGGTGGCCGTCGGCGTCGAATACCGGGGCGCAGAAGGCGACGATGCCGGGCAGCAGCGTGTCCACCACGCGGGCGGCGCCGCGCTCGCGCACCTCGGCCAGCAGGGTATTCACTTCGGCCATGGTGGCTGGCAGGTCGGTGCGGCGCATCTTCACGGCGCGGGCCAGTTCTTCTTTCAGCAGCGGCGCCACCACCTCGGGCGACATGAAGGCCGCAAAACACCGGCCCGTGGCCGACGACAGCAGCGGCATCACGTCGCCCAGGCGCAGGTTGGCGGTGACGGCCTGGGGCGATTCCTCCCAGTGCACGATGGTGGGGCCATGGTTGCCCCACACGGCCAGTGCCAGCGTGTGGCCGATGGTTTCCATCAGTGCCGGCATGCGCTCGCGGGCCAGGCGCACGCCATCGAGCCGCGTCAGCGACGCCAGCCCCAGCTTGAGTGCGGCCGGGCCCAGGTCATAGCGCGCGGTGCGCGGGTCTTGCGTGACCAGGCCCAGACGCTGAAAGCTCACCAGATACCGGTGCGCCTTGGCCGCGCTCATGCCCGCCGAGGCGGCCACATCCTTGAGCATCAGCGGCCCGCGCGAGCGGGTCAGCCCCTCCAGCAGGGCAAAACCCACCTCGACCGATTGAATTCCTGCACGTTCTTTGTCCATGTGCACTAAAATTTGCGAGTTTTGTTTAGTTAAATCAATTTACCCAAGCGTAATTTTCGCTAGCGGTGCCCATCAACCCTTCTGAGACAAAGGTCCTGCCACCATGAAACTCGCTACCTACAAAGACGGCTCGCGCGACGGCCAACTGGTTGTCGTCTCCCGCGACCTGGGCACGGCCCATTATGCGACCGGCATTGCCAGCAAGATGCAGCAGGTGCTGGACGACTGGGGCTTCCTGTCGCCCCAGCTGCAGGACCTGTACGACCAGCTCAACAGCGGCCGCGCACGCCACGCCTTCCCCTTCGACCCGGCCCAGTGCATGGCCCCGCTGCCCCGCGCCTACCAGTGGGCTGACGGGTCTGCGTACATCAACCACGTCGAACTGGTGCGAAAAGCGCGCAACTCCGAAGTGCCCGAGAGCTTCTACACCGACCCGCTGATGTACCAGGGCGGCAGCGACGACTTCATCGGCCCCTGCGACGATGTGGTGGTGCCCAGCGAGGCGATGGGCATCGACTTCGAGGCCGAGATCGCCGTCATCACCGGCGACGTGAAGATGGGCACCAATGCCGACCAGGCGCTGGACGGCATCCGCCTGGTGATGATTGCCAACGACGTGAGCCTGCGCAACCTGATCCCGGCCGAGCTGGCCAAGGGTTTTGGTTTCTTCCAGAGCAAGCCCGCCACCGCCTTCGGCCCCGTGGCCGTCACACTGGACGAGCTGGGCGACGCCTGGGACCACGGCCGCGTGAACCTCACCGTGCAGTCCACCTGGAACGGCCGCAAGGTCGGCATGTGCGACGCGGGCCCCGAAATGACCTTCCACTTCGGCCAGCTCATTGCCCACATCGCCAAGACGCGCAACGTGCGCGCCGGCTCCATCGTGGGCAGCGGCACCGTCAGCAACAAGGGCGTGGAGCAGAACGGCCGCATGGAATGGCCCAAGGGCTACAGCTGCATCGCCGAAAAGCGCTGCATCGAAACCATCCAGGACGGTAAGCCCAGCACCGACTTCATGAAGTTTGGCGACACCATCCGCATCGAGGTCAAGGGCAAGGACGGCGCCAGCATTTTTGGTGCCATCGACCAGACCATTGCCGCACCGGCCGCCTGAGGCCCTGCAGCGCAAAATTTGAATAAAACCGGCTGCAGGCGCTAGTTGAATATGCGCTGGCAGCTATCAAATTCATAGTATCAAGGAGACAACCCCATGCAACGCCGTACCCTCTTGTCCGCCCTGGCCGCCGCAGGCGCCACCACCGCCGCGCCCTGGGCCGCCGCCCAGTCCGCCTGGCCCGACCAGCCCCTGCGCTGGGTGGTGCCGTACCCCGCCGGTGGCGGCACCGACGTGCTGGCCCGTACCGTGGCCGAGGCCATGCGCCAGACGCTGGGCCAGCAGATCGTGGTAGACAACCGCCCCGGCGCGTCCACCAACATCGGCGGCCAGATGGTGGCCACTGCCAAGCCCGACGGCAACACCTTCATGTCGGCCGACAACGCCATCCTGGCCTACAACGAACACCTGTTCACCAAGCTGCCGTTCAACCCCGAAAAGGACTTCACCTACGTGGGCGGCATCAGCCGCTTTCCGCTGGCACTGGTGGTGAACCCTGCGTTTGAAGCCAAGACGGTGAAAGAGTTTCTGGCCTACGCGCGCGCCAACCCCGGCAAGCTCAACTACGCCTCGCCCGGTAATGGTTCGCCACACCATCTGGCGATGGAGATGTTCAAGAACCGCACCAAGACCTTCCTCACCCACATCCCCTACCGCGGCGCCGCGCCTGCGCTGCAGGATGTGATGGGCGGCCAGGTGCCCTGCATGTTCCTGGACCTGGCCGCCGGCCTGCCCGTGATCACCTCGGGCAAGGTGCGCGCGCTGGCCATCGGCTCGGCCAAGCGCGTGGCCGCGTTGCCCGACGTGCCCACGCTGGCCGAAGCCGGTGTGCCCAACACCGAGGTGTTCGCGTTCCAGGGCATCCTGGCGCCCGCCGGGCTGCCCGCCGCCATCACCACACGTTTGAACACCGACCTCAACAAGGCCTTGCTCAACCCCGCCGTGGTCAAGCGCATGAACGACTTTGGCATGGAAGCCCTGCCCGGCACGCCCGAGCAGTTCCGCGCCATGGCGCGCGCCGAGTCCAAGCGCTGGGGCGAGATCATCAAGGCGGCGGGTGTGAAACTCGACTGACCCCCTGAGCGGCTGCGCCGCTTCCCCCCAGGGGGACGCAGCTGGTGGCCTGGCAAAGCCAGTTCCACGGGTGCACTCGCTGGGGGAGGCGCCCTTTGCGGGGTGTGCTGCGGTGTTGCTTACTCCGGCAGGTGGCACACGGCTTCCACGTTGTTGCCTTCGGGGTCGATGACAAAGGCGCCGTAGTAGTGCGCGTGGTAGTCGGGCCGCAGGCCCGGCGCGCCGTTGTCCTTGCCCCCGGCGGCGATGGCGGCGGCGTAGAAAGCGTCCACCTGCGCACGGCTCTGGGCGCGCCACGCCAGGTGGCAGCCCGCAGTGGCCGGTGGGCCACCGTACGGCGAGGGGCCGTCGATGAACCACACATCGGCCTTCTTGCCATCCGGCTCGGACGGCGCCGGGTAGGCAAAGCCCAGCATGTTCGAGCCGTAGTTGCCCTCAAAACACAGGCTGTAGCCCAAAGGCGCAAGGGCGGCGGTGTAGAACGCCTTGGTGCGGGCGATGTCGGTGACGCGGAAGGTCATGTGGTCCAGCATGGGAGGTCTCCTCGGGTTGTGGACCCCGTTTTATACCTGAATAACTGTTTATAAATACAGTATTTTCAACCCGATACACAAGCCACAGCGCTGATGATGCGGCGCCCCTGCGGGGCCCGCAGTGCTTCAGGCCCAACCCTCCAGCACCAGCTTGCCCCGCGCCTTGCCGCTCTCGATGAGCGCATGTGCGCGCTTGAGATTCTCGGCATTGATGGTGCCAAAGCGCTGGTCCAGCGTGGTGCGGATCAGCCCGGCGTCCACCAGCTGCGCTACCTCGGTCAGCAGGCGGTGCTGGCCGATCATGTCGGCGGTGCCAAACAGCGCACGCGTGAACATCAGCTCCCAGTGCACCGACACCGACTTGCGCTTGAATTTCGTCACGTCGAGCGACACCGGGTCGTCGATCAGTGCGAACTGGCCCTGGGGCGCGATGGCCTCCACGATCTGGTCGAAGTGTGCTTCGGTCTGCGTGAGGCTCACGATGATGTCCACCGTGGGGTGTCCGATGCTGGCCAGCTCCTCGGTCAGTGGCTTGCTGTGGTCGATGACGTGGTGGGCGCCCAGGTCGCGCACCCACTGCTGCGTTTCGGGGCGCGATGCGGTGCCGATGATCGTGAGGCTGGTCAGCCGCGCTGCCAGCTGCGTGAGGATGGAGCCCACACCGCCGCTCGCGCCGATGATGAGCAGGGTCTTGTTGGTGGGCCGCTTGCCGGGGGCCACGCCCAGGCGGTCAAACAGCAGCTCCCATGCGGTGATGGTGGTCAGCGGCAACGCGGAGGCCTCGGCAAAGTCCAGCGACTTCGGCGCGTGGCCCACGATGCGCTCGTCCACCAGGTGCAGTTCGCTGTTGGTGCCGGGGCGGGCAATGGAGCCTGCGTACCAGACGCGGTCGCCGGGCTGGAACAGCGTCACCTCGGGCCCCACGGCGCGCACGATGCCGCTCGCGTCCCAGCCCAGCACCTTGTAGTCGGGGCCATCACCGCTGCGCGAACTGCTTTTTCGCACCTTGGTGTCTACGGGGTTCACTGAGACGGCATGCACTTCCACCAACAGATCGTGCCCCGTGGCCACCGGGTCGGGCAGGGTGATGTCGACCAGCGACTCGGGGTGGTCGATGGGGTGGGCGGTTTTGTAGCCAACGGCTTTCATGGGGAGGTCCTGGAGGTGAACAAAGGATGCCCCGATGATGGGTTTTGCGAAATTGTTTTTAAATGGGGTGCTGATTGAATCCATCTTCAATCATTGTTTGTAAATAAACCCATCCGCACCCAAGGCACGCCATGAAAAGCCTGCAAGACCTTGACATCTTTGTACGCACCGTGGACAGCGGCAGCCTCTCGGCCACGGCGCGTGCGCTGGACCTCACACCCGCCGCTGCGAGCGCCGCGCTCAAGCGGCTGGAGGCCGAGCTGGGCGTGGCGCTGTTCGTGCGCTCCACGCGCAGCCTGCGGCTCACGCAGGAGGGCGCGCTGTTCCTGGAGCATTGCCGCCCCGCGCTGGCCGCGCTGCAGCAGGTGCAAGGCCAGCTAGCAGGCGGGCGCGCCGGTGGCTTGCGCGGCACGCTGCAGCTGGCGGCGCCGTCTGACCTGGGGCGCAATGTGCTGCTGCCCTGGCTCGATGCCTTCCAGGCCGAGCACCCCGGCATTGACCTCCGCCTGCAGCTGGCCGACCGCGTGGCCAACGTGTACAGCGAGCCGGTGGACGCAGCCTTTCGCTACGGCAAGCCGCAGGATTCGAGCCTGGTCGCACTGCCGCTGGCCGCCGACCACCGGCGTGTGCTCTGCGCGGCGCCCGCCTACCTGGCAGCGCACGGCATGCCCGACACGCCCCACGCACTGGCCGCACACGAGGGCCTGTGCTTCATGCTGGGCGAGGACGTGCACGACCGCTGGCGCTTCTGGGACGCCGCTGGTCAGGAGGTCGTGGTGCGCGTGCGCAGCCGCAACGTGGCCAACGATGGCGATGTGGTGCGCCGCTGGGCCGTGCTGGGCCGGGGCATTGCGTACAAGTCGTACTTTGATGTGGCTGATGATCTGGCCGCCGGGCGGATGGTGCCGCTGTGCCCTGGCTGGACCACCGAGGCCGTGCCGCTCTTTCTGGTTGCCCCCAGCCGCCGCCAGTTCACGCCGCTGGTGCGGGCACTGCGCGACTTCGTGGCCGGGCGCCTGCAGGCGCTCATGGAGCGGGCGCCACGCTGAGCGCTAGCAGCAACCGCATGCGCTGCGCCGACCTGCTGCACGAGGCTCTGCCAGCAGCAGGGCTATCGCACACGCGACCGGCGCCGCCCACCCGTGCGCCGCACAATCGCGCCCTTGCTGCCGCCACCGAGAGCGGCGCACCCGCTGCGCAGCCAAATGCCCGGTGCTGCGGCAACGCCATTGACGGAGAAAGACGATCATGCTGAATTTCGACTTCCACAACCCCACCCACATCGCCTTCGGCCAGGGGCGCATTGCCGACTTGGCCAAGCTCGTGCCCGCTGCCGCCAAGGTGCTGATCCTGGTGGGCGGCGCCAGCGCCGAAAAGACCGGTACGCTGGCCGAAGTGCGCGCCGCGCTGGGCGAGCGCCAGCACGCCACCTTCAGTGGCATCGAGCCCAACCCGAGCTACGAAACCTCCATGAAGGCCGTGGCGCAGATCCGCGAAGGCGGTTTTGACTTCTTGCTGGCCGTGGGCGGAGGCTCGGTGATCGACGCCACCAAGTTCATCGCCGCCGCCGTGCGTTTTGAGGGCGCCGACCCCTGGGCCATCCTCGAAAAACACGGCCGCAATATCCAGGGGGCGATGCCATTCGGCTCGGTGCTCACGCTGCCCGCCACGGGCTCGGAGATGAACAACGGCGGCGTCATCACCCACCGTGCCAAAGGCGCCAAGCTGTCGTTTGGCAGCGTGCACACCTACCCGGTGTTCTCGGTGCTCGACCCCACTAAGACCTACACCCTGCCGCCGCAGCAACTGGCCAATGGCGTGGTGGATGCGTTTGTGCACACGGTGGAGCAGTACCTGACCTACCCGGTCAACGCGCCCGTGCAGGACCGATTTGCCGAGGGCATCCTGCAGACGCTGATCGAGGTGGGCCCGCGCCTGCTGACAGCGCAAGAGCCCGTGTATGACGACCGTGCCAACCTCATGTGGGCCGCCACCATGGCGCTCAACGGCCTGATTGGCGCGGGCGTGCCGCAGGACTGGGCCACGCACATGATCGGCCACGAGCTGACGGCCCTGCACGGCATCGACCACGCGCGCACCCTGGCCATCGTGCTGCCCGCGCTGCTGAACGAGCGCCGGGTGGCCAAGCGCGCCAAGCTGTTGCAGTACGGCGAGCGCGTGTGGGGCATCACCACCGGCACGGATGACGAGCGCATCACCGCCGCCATCGAGCGCACGCGCGACTTCTTTGAAAGCATGGGCATCGCCACGCGCCTGTCGGGCTACGGCCTGGGCGGCGACACGGTGACCGCCGTGGTGGCGCAGCTCGAAGCGCATGGCATGGTGACCCTGGGCGAGCAGCGCGAGATCACGCCCGCCGTCAGCCGCCGCATCCTGGAAGCCGCGCTGTAATCGGCTGCGGGCTGTGGTGGGGAGGGGGGGCGCACATGCGCTCGCCCTCTCCACAACGCATTTCACGCCGCACAGCCGCGTTTCGTCGCAGGGCGCTGGAGCCCGCCGGTTGCGCCACCTACAGTGCCGTCAAGCCGCCCCTCAGGGTGGCATTTGACGAAAGGCGCACCGTGACTCTCATCCTCTTCTTGGCCCTCCGCTCTGCATGGCGCAACGCCCGTGCCCCGCTGTTGGCGGCTTTCTTGGCGCTGCTGGCCTGGGCCACGCCGGCATCGGCCCAGTACGCCGGGCTGCGCACCCTGGTGGTCCCTGGCGCCGAGCCGGTGACTGTGGCCCTGTTTTACCCCACGCCGGTGGTGGCGCGCACACAGCCCATGGGCCCTTGGCGGCCCGTGGTCACGCCGGGCGCGCCGGTGGCGGCCGTGCCCCTCAAGGGCCTGATCCTTATCTCGCACGGCACCGGCGGCCATGAGCTGGGCCATCACAACCTGGCAACCCGCCTGGCGGCCGACGGCTATCTGGTGGCGGCGCTGCGCCACCCGGGCGACAACTGGGAAGACCGGTCGATGATCACCTCGGGCCGCTACTTCAGCGAACGCCCCCGCCAGGTGAGCCGCGTGCTGGATGCCCTGCTGGCCAGCCCCGAGTGGGGCCCCCGCATTCCGGCCGGCCGCATTGGCGCCGTGGGGCACTCGGCAGGTGGCTACACCGTGCTGGCCCTGGCTGGCGCGCAGGCCGAACCGGCCCGTGCGGCAGAGCACTGCCGCAACGTGTCGGACGACCCGGGCTTTTGCAGCCTGGGCAAGCTCCCGAGCCGCCCCCAGTCAGGCCAGGCCGCACCAGCCGTTGCCGCTGCGGTGACTGCGCAGGGCCCTGCCGCCGTGCAGGACGGCCCGCTGGTCTCCGTGGCAGACCCCCGCATTCGCGCCGTGGTGGCCATGGCGCCCATGGCGGTGGTGTTCACGCAGGGCAGCCTGAAGGCCATCAGCGTACCCGTGCGGCTGATGGTGGCCGAGCGCGATGCCGTGCTCACCGGCAAGTACCACGGCGGCTACGTGGCGGCGAATTTGCTTGCTGCACAGGCCAGCACGGTGCCGGGCGCGGGCCACTTCGCCTTCATGGCCCAGTCCGTCTGGCCGCTGGCGTCCGAGGCGGGAGACGCTGCAGCCAACCCCGAGGGCTTTGACCGCGTGGCCTACCACGCCACACTGGAGAACGAGGTGGCGGAGTTTCTGGACCGGCAGCTGCGTTGAAGGGCGAAGGCGTGGCACGCACGGCCGCGCCGCGCTGTAAGCCAATGCCGCAAACCTGCCCGTATCGCGGGACAAGATGCGCGATGGCTGCTACGGTGGTGGTTTGGTTTTCCGATCCGCCCCCTACAGAAAGCGACCTCCATGGCACACATCCTCATGGTTCTCACGTCCCACGACCAACTGGGCGACACCGGCAAAAAGACGGGCTTCTGGCTGGAAGAGTTTGCCGCCCCGTACTACGTGTTCAAGGACGCTGGCGCGCAGATCACCCTGGCATCGCCCCACGGCGGCCAGCCGCCGCTGGACCCCAAGAGCGACGACGAAAACGCCCAGACCGATGCCACGCGCCGTTTCAAGGCCGATGCCGAAGCGCAAAAGCAGCTGGCCAGCACCGTGCCTTTGTCCAGCGTGAAGGCCGGGGACTTTGACGCCGTGTTCTACCCCGGCGGCCACGGCCCGCTGTGGGACCTGGCCGAAGACGCGCAGTCCATCGCTCTCATCGAAAAGACCTTTGCCGCAGGCAAGCCGCTGGCGCTGGTGTGCCACGCACCGGGCGTGCTGCGCCACACCAAGGCGCCTGACGGGTCGCCGCTGGTCAAGGGCAAAAAGGTGACGGGGTTTACCAACAGCGAAGAGGACGCGGTGCAGTTGACAAAGATCGTGCCCTTTCTGGTGGAAGACATGCTCAAGGCCAATGGCGGCGTGTATTCCAAAGGCCCTGACTGGGCGCCCTATGTGCTGACCGATGGCACGCTGATCACGGGGCAGAACCCGGCATCGTCCGAGCAGGGCGCACACGCGTTGCTGAAGCTGTTGGGGTAACGGACCGCGAAGGAGCCCTGCACAGCCGCAGATCCTGCGCAGAACGGGTGTTTGCGCAGGTTAAGGGTCAAAATGACTGCAAGCGCCAGCGCATATTGCGCAAGCAGCTATTGAATAGATAGCAATCCGAGCGTCTCACGCTGCCCTTAGGCCGTGGTGCTGGCGTGGGCGCCGGCGTCCATGTCGGCATCGGCGGCGCCTGCGGCCTCCACTTCCACCAAGCAGTCGTAAAACGTGGGCGCACGGCCCAGGTCGGTCAGCGCCTGGCTGGTCACCTCGTTCACGTTGGTGCCGTTCAGCCCCAGCTTGCGCCACCAGATGCCCAGGCCGTTGACCACGCCGGGCCGTGCACGGCGCGAGACGGTGGCGTGGCATAGGTAGCTGCCCCGGTCGTTGAACACGCGCACCACGGCGTCGTTGGCAATGCCGCGCGCTTCGGCGTCGTCGGGGTGGATCTCCAGCACGGGGCGGCCCTCGATGTTGCGCAGGCTCTGCACATTCACGAAGGTGGAGTTCAAGAAGTTGCGCGCGGGCGGCGAGATCATCGCCAGCGGGTAGCGGGTGTTGGTGCCCTGCAGTTCGTAGTTGGGCAGGTGGTCGGGCAGGCCGTCCAGGCCCTGCGCGGCTAGGCGGGCGCTGTAGAACTCGCACTTGCCCGAAGGCGATGGGAAGTTGCCCTCGGCAAACGGCGCATCGGGCAGCGCCAGCGTGGCAAAGCCCTGGCTTTCGAGCAGTGCGTAGTCCACGGCGTCGCCAAAGGCCTGGCGGCACAGCGCCTCATCAGTGTCGGCAAAACACGGCTCGGTGAAGCCCATGCGCGCGGCCAGGTCGCGGAAGATCTGCGCATTGCTGCGCGCCTGGCCCTGCGGCGCAATGGCGGGGCGGTTGAGCAGCACGTCGGTGTGGCCGTAGCTCAGGTGGATGTCCCAGTGCTCCAGCTGCGTGGTGGCGGGCAGGATGTAGTCGGCGTAGTCGGCCGTGTCGGTTTTGAAATGCTCCAGCACCACGGTGAACAAATCCTCGCGCGCAAAGCCCTGCACCACCTTGCTGGAGTCCGGCGCCACGGCCACGGGGTTGCTGTTGTAGACCACGATGGCCTCGACCTTCGGGCCGAACGTGGGCGAGGCCTCGCGCAGCAGGTCGTCGCCAATGGTGGACATGTTGATGGTGCGCGGTGTCTGGGCGGGCATCAGGTCGGGCCGCTGCAGCACGGCGCGCTGCGCGGGGAACTGGCCCGAGCTGGACAGCAGCACGCCGCCCGCGCGGTGGCGCCAGGCGCCCGTGAGCGCAGGCAGGCAGGCCACGGCGCGCACCGCATTGCCGCCGCCGCGCACGCGCTGCATGCCGTAGTTCAGGCGGATGGCGGCGGGCTTCGTCGTGCCGTAGTCCTTGGCCAGCTGGCGGATCTGCTCCACCGGAATGCCGCAGACCTCGGCCGCGAGCTCGGGTGGCCACTGCAGCGCGCGTTCGCGCAACGGGTCCCAGCCCAGCGTATGGCGGGCGATGTAGTCGTGGTCGAGCCAGTCGTTCTGGATCAGCTCGTGCATCAGCGCGAGGGCCAGCGCCGCGTCGGTGCCGGGGCGCAGGGCAATGTGCTCGTGGCACTTGTCAGCCGTCTCGCTTTTGCGCGGGTCGATGCACACCAGCTTGGCGCCACTGCGCTTGGCCTGTTGCGCGTAGCGCCAGAAATGCAGGTTGCTGCCGATGGAGTTGCTGCCCCAGATGAGGATGAGCTGCGATTCGGCAAAAAACTCTACCTTCATGCCCACCTTGCCGCCCAGGGTCTGCGTGAGCGCCTCGGCACCGGCGGATGCGCAGATGGTGCGGTCGAGCTGCGAGGCGCCCAGCTTGTGGAAGAAGCGGCGGTCCATGCTCTCGCCCTGCACCATGCCCATGGTGCCCGCGTAGCTGTAGGGCAGGACAGCCTCGGGCGCGCGCGCGGCGATGGACTGCAGGCGTTGGGCGATGTGGGCCAGGGCATCGTCCCAGGTCACGGGCGCGAATTGGCCGCTGCCTTTGGGGCCGATGCGCTTGAGCGGCGTGAGCACGCGCTCGGGGTGGTAGCTGCGCTCGGTGTACTTGCTCACCTTGGCGCACAGCGCGCCGTCGGTGTGGCGGTGGTCGGGGTTGCCCTGCACGCGGGTGGCTACGCCATGTTCGTCCACGGTGGTGAGCAGGGCGCAGGTGTCGGGGCAGTCGTGGGGGCAGGCGCCGCGCACCTGAATCAGGGCCGATGGAGGGGATTTAGCGTCAGAAGGCGTGGGCATTCGGGGGCTGGATCGTTAAACTGGCTGTCAGGGTTGGAACAGGTGTGCATATGGGCCCCTGTTTCCACGGAGCTGCCTACCGGCAGTGCAGAGGGGGATGCCCCTTCTTTCTTCTTATAAGAGCAGAGATTTCACCATGAACCAGACAGTATTGGGGCGCAGGCAGTTTTCGGTGGGCATGGGGGCCGTGGCGCTGGGCGGGTTCGGCCTGGCGCGTGCGCAGGGCGAGGGGCGCATCGTGCTGGGGCAGTCGGCGGCCTTCACCGGGCCGGCGGCCCAGCTGGGCGTGCAGTTCAACCAGGGTGCCAAACTCTTTTTTGACCAGCTCAACGCCCAGGGCGGCGTGGGCAAGCGCATGGTGGAGATCCGCACCATGGATGACGGCTACGAGCCCGACCGCTGCGCCGAGAACACCCGCAAGCTGATTGCCGACGAGGTGTTTGCCCTGTTTGGCTACATCGGCACCCCCACCAGCCTGGCCGCGCTGCCGCTGTTCACCAAGGAGAAGGTGCCGTTTTTTGGCCCCTTCACCGGCGCCGAGGCGCTGCGCCAGCCGTTCAACCGGCTGATCTTCCATGTGCGTGCGTCCTACTACGACGAAACCGCGCTCATCGTGCGCCAGCTCACCAACCTGGGGCTCAAGAAGATCGCGGTGTTCTACCAGAACGACGCCTACGGCAAGGCCGGCCTTGACGGCGTGACCCGTGCGCTGGCCGAACTGAAGCTGGCCCCTGTGGCGACCGCCACCGTGGAGCGCAATTCCACCGACGTGAAAGCGGCCGTGGACAAGCTGGTGCCCGCCACGCCCGATGCGGTGGTGCAGATTGCCGCCTACGCCGGCAGCGCTGCTTTTGTGCGCGCGGCGCGCAAGGCGGGTTTTGGCGGCACGTTCTACAACGTATCGTTTGTGGGCACGCAGGCGCTGGCCGACGAGCTAGGCAAGGACGGTGCGGGCGTGGTGGTGTCGCAGGTGGTGCCATCGCCCTACCAGCCTTCGCGCCAGATCACGCGCGAGTTTCTGGAGGCCATCAAGAAGGGCGGCGACAAGGTGCAGCCCAACTACTCCAGCATGGAGGGCTACCTGGCCGCGCGCGTGTTCACCGAAGGGCTGCGCCAGGCCCAGGCCGGCGGCAAGATCACGCGCGAGAGCTTTATCACCGGCACCGAGTCCATCGGCAACCAGGTGATCTCGGGCTTTCCGGTGTCGTTCAGCGCCACCAGCCATGCGGCGTCGAAGTTTGTCGAGATGTCGATGCTGACCGGGGACGGCCGGGTCAGGACCTGATCTCTGTCGGGCGGGGGCACGCGGAGGCCCCGTCGCCCTGAAGCGATCAGCCCAGCGCGCGCGTGCGCGCCAGCCCCTGCATGAATGCTTCGCAGCGGCCCAGCTGCTCCAGACTCACGTACTCATCCGGCTGGTGCGCCTGCTGGATGCTGCCGGGGCCGCACACCACGGTGGAGATGCCTGCGTTCTTGAACAGGCCCGCCTCGGTGCCAAAGGCCACCAGCGTGGTGCTCTTTTCGCCCGACAGCTCCTGCGCCAGACGCGTCACCGGGTCGTCCTTGCTGCCCAGAAAGCTGGGGATCTCGCAGATGGTCTCGAACTCGAAGCCGGCGGCAGGCGCCACCTTCTTCATGGCAGGCTCCAGCGATTTGGCGTAGGCCACCACTTCAGACTGCATCTGCGCGGCGTTGGCCGTGGGCAGGTCGCGGAACTCGTAGCGGAACTCGGCGTCGCGCGGCACCACGTTGTCGGCGATGCCGCCGTGGAACTGGCCCACGCTGCTGGTGGAGAAGGGCACGTCAAAGCCCTCGAAGCGGGGCTCGTTCTTTTCAAAGTCTTCCGCCATGTCGCGCACCCGGCTCACCACGCGGGCGGCCATCTCGATGGCGTTGACCGAATGGGGGGTGAGGGATGAATGCGCCTCCTTGCCGCGCACGCAGCACTTGTAGCGGTATACGCCCTTGTGCGCGATGGCGGGGATCATGCTGGTGGGCTCGCCCACGATGCAGGCCAGTGGTTGAATGTTGGCGTCGCGCAGGTCGGCGATGAGTTCCTTCACGCCAAAGCAGCCAATCTCTTCCTCGTAGCTGAAGGCGTAGTGAAGGGCGAACGGCGCATCGCTGTTCAGGAACTGCTCGGCCTGCGACACGGCCACGCCGATGAAGGCCTTCATGTCGGCGCTGCCGCGCCCGTACAGGTTGCCGTCCTTGACCAGTGCACTCAGCGGGTCCATGGTCCAGTCCTGCCCGTCCCACGGCACCGTGTCGGTGTGGCCCGAGAGGATGATGCCCGCTGGCTTGCCCTCGCCCAGCGTGGCGAACAGGTTGGCCTTGGTCTTGTCCTCGTTGAAGGTTAGGCGGCTTTTCACGCCCAGCCTGGCCAGGTGGTCGCGGATGAAATGGATCAGCTCCAGATTGGAGTTGTGGCTGACGGTGTTCATGCGCACCAGGGTTTGCGCAAGTTCGAGGGCGTGGGCAGAAATCATGGGTGGCTAGCGAATAACCCGGGTTGGCACGTGTGTTGCTCCCGGGCTAGACTGTGAGATCGTAAGGACACATATCATGAACGTTATTGACTCCATCGTCACCCAGGCGGCCAGTATTGCAGCGGTGCGCCGGGACATTCACGCCCACCCCGAGCTGTGCTTTGAGGAGGTGCGCACCGCCGACGTCGTGGCGCAAAAGCTCACCGAGTGGGGTATTCCCATCCACCGGGGCCTGGGCAAGACGGGCGTGGTGGGCATCGTCAAGGGGCGCGATGGGGGCGCCAATGGCCGCGCCATCGGCCTGCGCGCCGACATGGACGCCCTGCCCATGCAGGAGTTCAACACCTTCGCCCACGCCAGCAAGCACCAGGGCAAGATGCACGCGTGCGGTCACGACGGTCACGTGGCCATGCTGCTGGCGGCGGCCCAGCACTTTGCCAAGCACCGCAACTTTGACGGCACCGTGTACCTGATCTTCCAGCCGGCCGAAGAGGGCGGTGGCGGTGCCCGCGTGATGATCGAGGACGGCCTGTTCGAGCAGTTCCCCATGGAGGCCGTGTACGGCATGCACAACTGGCCCGGCATGCCCGTGGGCACCTTTGCGGTGAGCCCCGGCCCGGTGATGGCATCGACCAGCGAATTCAAGATCACCATCCGGGGCAAGGGCGGCCATGCGGCGCTGCCGCACACCGGCATCGACCCGGTGCCGATTGCCTGTGGCATGGTGCAGACCTTCCAGACCATCATCAGCCGCAACAAGAAGCCCGTGGACGCGGGCGTGATCTCGGTCACCATGATCCACGCGGGCGAGGCCACCAACGTGGTGCCCGACAGCGTGGAACTGCAGGGCACGGTACGCACCTTCACCACTGAAGTGACGGACCTCATCGAAAAGCGCATGCGCCAGATCGCCGAGAACCATTGCGCTGCGCACGACGCCACCTGCGAGTTCGAGTTCGTGCGCAACTACCCGCCCACCGTCAACTCCCCCGCCGAGGCCGAATTTGCCCGCAAGGTCATGACCGGCATCGTGGGTGAAGAGCGTGTGGTGGTCCAGGAGCCCACCATGGGCGCCGAAGATTTTGCCTACATGCTGCAGGCCAAGCCCGGTGCGTACTGCTTCATCGCCAACGGCGACGGTGCCCACCGCGAGATGGGCCACGGCGGCGGCCCCTGCATGCTGCACAACCCCAGCTATGACTTCAACGACGACCTGATCCCGCTGGGCGCGACCTACTGGGTCAAGCTGGCCGAGGAATGGCTGGCCCAGCCTGCCAAAGCAGCCTGAAGCAGCCTGAAGCAGCTTGCAGCGGCGTTGACCCTCCTCCACCCGGGCGCGCGCAGCGCGCGTGCCCGGGTTTTCTTTTTGTCTCCCCACTGACTCCTGAAAGCCCTGCCCATGACCGGAATCGTTGAAGCCTTCTCGCCCAGCTATGCCCAGGCGCGCACCAAGTTTCTGGAGGCTGCCGCAGCCGCCGGCCTGCCCATCGAATCGCATGCCCACCCGCTCAAGGGCCGCGATGGTGAAGACCTGGCGATGGACGTGGTGCGCGACGGCCCGGCGGATGCGAAGAAGCTGCTCATCGTGAGCAGTGCCTGCCATGGCGTCGAGGGCTACTGTGGCAGCGGCGTGCAGGTGTTTGCGCTGCACGATGCCGAGTGGCGCGCCAAGGCGCGCGATGCGGGAGTGGCCACGCTCTACATCCACGCGCTCAACCCCTATGGTTTCTCGCATGTGCGCCGCTTCACACACGAGAACGTGGACCTGAACCGCAACTTCCAGGACTTCAGCAAGCCCCTGCCGGTGAACACGGCCTACCGCGAGGTGCAGCCCCTGCTGCTGCCCGAGCAGTGGCCGCCCGGCCCCGAGAACCAGGCGGCGGTGGCGGAGTACATCGCCACCAAGGGCGAGGCCGCGTGGCAGGCCGCCATCTCGCAGGGCCAGCACGAGTTTCCGCAGGGTGTGTTCTTTGGTGGCACCGAGCCCACCTGGAGCAACCGCACGCTGCGCCAGGTGCTGCGCCAGCACGGTGCCGCAGCTTCCAAGATTGCCTGGATTGACCTGCACACCGGCCTGGGCCCCAGCGGCCATGGCGAGCGCATTTATGCCGGCAATGACGACGCCGTGGCCGTGGCTCGCGCACGCGCCTGGTGGGACGGCGGCGGCGCCACGCCGGTCACGTCGATCTACGACGGCTCGTCCACCTCGGCCTTCCTCACCGGCCTGATGTGGACCTCGATCTACGACGAGTGCCCCCATGCCGAGTACACCGGCATTGCCATGGAGTACGGCACGGTGCCCGTGCTCGACGTGATGAACGCCATCCGTGCCGAGCAATGGCTCAATCTGCACCCCGAAACTCCGGCTGACAAGGCGGCCCAGATCAAGGCGCAAATGCTGGCGGCCTTCTACACCGACACCGACGTGTGGAAGGGCCAGATCATCAGCCAGGCACGGCAGTCGATGTTCCAGGCGGTGGACGGGCTGGCGGCCTGATTTTGTGCCAAAGTAGCCCCAGGTGCTAGTTTCATATGCCTGTGGCGCTATCAATATAGTAGTGATTGCGCAGGGGTTTGGCGGGTAGTACGGGTTCAGGAGGGTTGGGGCTGCCACCGCAGGGCGGCTACCATCGCCCCAAAAACCAGGAGACACCATGGCCTCTGACCCTGTGCGCGATGCGGGGCGACGCGCATGCCGATGAGCCCGCCTTCTGCCCGGCAGGCAGGGTCGGCACGGCAGCCCTTCGTGCCCCCGCCCGACCCGCTGCGCGCGTTGAGCCGCAGCCTGCTCCAGCTGTCTGAGCACGCCCAGCAGGTGGCCCCACAGGACTTGTTGCACCAGGCCATGCAGACCTTGCAAAGCCTGGTGCCTTTTGATTCCGCCTGGTGGGGCGAGGTCTCTGCGGGCGACGTGCAGGTAGCGCCCCGCAACTGGCTGCACGGCAGCATGGGCCTGAGTCGCAGTTTTGCCGAGGAGTGGAACGCGCTGGCGGCCGTCGATGAGTTTGGGTTGCAGTCCATGCGCCAGCTCGGGGTGGTGATCCGCGAGCGCGATGTGATCGGCGAGGCTCCAGAGCACCCGCAGGTGCTGGCCTTCAGCCAGCGCCACGGCCTGCACCACTGCATGGCCCTCACGGCCGAGCTGCCTGACAGCGGACTGATGTTTTTTGTCTCCATCTATCGCCCGCCGACGCGGCCCGAGTTTTCGGACGGCGAGACCGTGCTGTTCGGCGAATTCGTCCTGCACCTGTTGCAGCAGTGGCACCACCGGCTGCAGCGTCTGCAGAGCGACACCCCCGGCCGCCCATGGGACCGCTTTGCCCTGGCCCGGCCGTCGGGCGAGCTGCTGTTTGCCGGACTGCGCATCAGCCGGGCGCTGGGCGAGGCCTGCCCCGGCTGGAACGGCACCCACCTGCCACCGGCGGTGGCGCAGGCGCTGGCGGGCGCGCCCTGCACCCTGTCGGTGGGCAAGGCCTGCCGCCTGCGGCTGGAGCCCTGCGGGCCGCTGGTGGCGGTGAGCCTGGCCTCGCGCCAGCACAAGCAGGCGCTGGCCCCGCGCGAGCTGAGCGCCGCCATGCTCTACGCACAGGGCCGCTCGCACAAAGACATTGCGGCCACGCTGGGCCTCACCCCCGCCACGGTGCGCACCTACCTGCGCACGGCCTATGCCGCGCTGGGCGTGAGCAACAAGCTGGAGCTGGTGGTCGCGCTGCGCCACCAGTAGCGAGCGGTTACGGGGTACCGCAGGTGGACCCCGCGGTGCTCGGTAGTTTCCCGCTCCCTCTGCATTTGCAGAGGCTGCAACCGCGCCGCCTTTTCCTATCGTCCGCACCGGAGTCCAGACACCGGTGCGGGCCACACCGTCGCCCGGCCTGGATTCCTGAAGAACCGTCATAACAGGAGACCCTCGCATGTTCCCCCATCCTCACTCCCTCACTGCGGCGCCCCGGCGCCACGCCCTGGCACGCGCAGGGCGATGGACTGCCGCCTGCACCTTGGGTGCCGTGGCCACGTTGGCCCTGACCGCCTGCGGCGGCGGCAGCGACGCCAATCCCCCACTGGCCAGCAAACCCCTGGCCGAAGCCTGCGCCGCGTACACCTCTGCCGCGCTCCCCCATGGCGCCAAAGTCACCCGCACCGAGCTGCGCAAGGCCGACGCCACCTTGCCCGATGCCTGCATCGTGCGCGGGCAGATCGTTTCCTCGCCCGAGTCCACCATCAACTGGGCGGTAGAGCTGCCCACGCTCGCGCAGTGGAACGGCAAGACGCTGACCATTGGAGGTGGCGGCTTTGACGGTTTCATCCCCACCGACGACCCGTGGTACCAGCAGCTGGTGGGCCCGTCGGCCAACCCGTACGTAAAGATCAGCTCCGACTCCGGCCACCAGGTGCGCGGCTTTGCCTGGGGCCGCAGCGACGTGGCGCTGCGCAACCATGCGTTCGACGCCAACCACTTCGTGCTGGAGGTGGGCACCGCCATCGCTACCGAGTTCTACGGCAAGCGTCCCACCCGGCGCTACCACATGGGCCATTCCAACGGTGGGCGCTCGGGGCTCATCTCCACGCAGAAGTACCCCAAGGACTACGACGGCGTAGTCGCCATGGAGCCCGCCATCGCCCAGCAGGCGCACCAGGTCAACCTGGGCCCCACGGTGCTGCGCCACATCTTCAAGAGCCGCGACAACTGGATGAGCCCCGCCAAGATCGCGCTGTATGCCAAGGCCGAGGTGGCGGCGTGCGACGGCCTGGACGGCCTCAAGGACGGCATCATCAGCAACATCGAGGCCTGCAACTACGTGCCCACCGACCTGCTGTGCCAGGGCGCGGACAACGACAGCTGCCTCACGGCCGGACAGATCGAGTCCATCCGCCTCATCTACAGCGACCACAAGACGCCCGTGACCCTGTCGCGCGGCGCCGTGGGCTACCCGCGCTATGGCCGGGGCGGATCGTCCACCTCGGACTGGCAGTCGTACATGTTCGGCACCAGCTTTGACGCGCCCGATTCGTTCAACCACATGGCCGTGACCGAAGCTGCGCGCCTGGTGGAGGGCAACCCCAACGCCAACATCCTGACCCACGACCCCACGCAGTACCAGGCGCAGTACAGCCGGCTGGCCGAGATGATCGACGGCACGGACCCAGACATTGCGGCCTTTGCCGACAACGGCGGCAAGCTGCTGATCTGGTACGGCCTGGGCGACACCTGCGTGTCGCTGTACCGCACGGCGGAATACTTCGACACGGTGAAGCAGCGCCTGGGCGCCAGCAAGGTACAGACCTTTGCACGCATGGTCACATCGCCCTCCAACGGGCATGACCTGGACGGCGTGGGCACCGAGCCGCGCTCCATCGACCTGCTCGCCGCCATGGACGCGTGGGTGGAAAAGGGCGTGGCCCCGGATAAGCTGGTCGCCACCAAGTTCGCGCCCAGCACCACCACGCCCGTGGCCCAGCGCCCGGTGTGCGAGTACCCCCAATTCCCGCGCTACAACGGCACGGGTGACCCGAGCAAGGCAGAGAGCTTTACCTGCTCAGCCACTTGAGCAACACATTGGATGTGGATGCAAAATGGCACGCCCCTGGGCGTGCCTTTTTTCGTCCCGTCGTCCATCAGGATGCCAGCGCGCGCATCTCCGCAATCAGGTCCGATTTGCCTTCAAAGCCGATGCCCGGCAGCGGCGGCAGCGTGACATAGCCGTTATCCACCTTCACGCCATCGGGGAAGCCGCCGTAAGGCTGGAACAGGTCGGGGTAGCTCTCGTTGCCGCCCAGGCCCAGGCCGGCGGCAATTGCCAGCGACATCTGGTGGCCGCCGTGCGGTATGCAGCGGCTGGCGGACCAGCCGTGTTCCTTGAGCATGTCGAGCGTGCGCAGGTACTCCACCAGGCCGTAGCTCAAAGCGCAGTCGAACTGCAGCCAGTCACGGTCCTTGTGCATGCCGCCGTGGCGGATCAGGTTGCGCGCGTCCTGCATCGAGAACAGGTTCTCGCCCGTGGCCATCGGGCCCTTGTAGACCTCGCCCAGTCTGGCTTGCAGCTCATAGTCCAGCGGGTCGCCAGCTTCTTCGTACCAGAACAGCGGGTACTGCGACAGGGCCTTGCCGTACTCGATGGCGGTCTTCAGATCGAAGCGGCCATTGGCGTCCACCGCCAGTTGCTGGCCGGGGCCCAGGATCTTGAGCACGGACTCGATGCGCTCGCAGTCTTCGGCCAGCGTGGCGCCGCCGATTTTCATCTTGACCACCGAATAGCCGCGCGCCAGGTAGCTTTCCATTTCGTTCTTGAGGCCGTCCAAGCCCTTGCCGGGGTAGTAGTAGCCGCCAGCGGCGTAGACGAACACGCGCGGGTTGGGTGTGCCGTTGCCGTAGCGTTCGGCCAGCAGCTGGAACAGCGGCTTGCCCGCAATCTTGGCCGTGGCATCCCACACGGCCATGTCGATGGTGCCCACCGCCACCGAGCGCTCGCCGTGGCCGCCGGGCTTCTCGTTGATCATCATGCGGGCCCAGACCTTGTGCGGGTCCAGGTTCTCACCGGTCTCATCCAGCAGGCTGGCGGGTTCGGCCTCCAGCACGCGCGGGATGAAACGGTCGCGCATCAGCGCGCCCTGGCCGTAGCGGCCGTTGGAGTTGAAGCCGTAGCCGATCACCGGCTTGCCATCGCGGATCACGTCGGTGACCACGGCCACGAGGCTCAGCGTCATCTTCGAGAAGTCGATGTAGGCGTTGCGGATGTCCGACTTGATCGGGCGAGTCGATTCGAGGATGTTGACGATCTTCATGGTGGTCGCGTTCGTTGGCAAAGAGGAAAGAGAGCGGAATAAAGAGGACGGATCAGCGGGCGAGCGAAGAGCCTCCGCAGATCGCGATGTCCTGCCCCGTGATGGCGGAGGCAGGAGCGGACAGAAGAAATGCCACCAGCGCGGCAATCTCGGCGGGTTCGATCAGGCGGCCGATGGGCGGCAGGCGCGGCGCGCTGCCATCGCGCGCAGGGTCGCTCAGCATGCCGGTGGCGGTGGCAGCAGGCGAGACCACGTTCACCGTCACGCCTTGGGCAGCCACCTCGGCCGCCCAGCTGCGCGCCAGTGCGATCAGCGCGGCCTTGGTCGCGGCGTACTGCCCGCGCCCGGCCATGCCCTGGGCCACGCGGCTGCCAATGAACACCACTCGCCCCTGGCCACGCTGAGCCATGTCGGGCACGATGGCGTCGGCCAGGCGGGTGGCGGCGTCGACATGCAGCCGCCACATCAGCTCGCCGCCCGCATGGTCGAGCTGGCCCAGCGGCCCGACGCGCAGCACCCCCGCCGCGTGGACCAGCGCATCCACGTTGGGCAGCGCTGTGGATACGCGGGCAATGTCAACGTCGTCGGCAAGATTGACCGGCACGTGGATGAACGATGGATGGACGATGGATGGCTGGGCAACGTCCAGGCCGCTCACGCTCCAGCCGTCCGCGAGCAGCGATTCGGCGATGCTGCGGCCGATGCCGCTGCTGGCACCCGTGACGACAGCGTGGCGGGTGTTACTCGACACGGATATTCCCTTCGGTCACGATTTTTTGCGACCGTTCCATGTCGCTGCGCTGGAACTTGGCGAAATCCTCCACGCTGCCCGGCGTGGTCAGCAGCCCTTGTTCCTTGAGCTTGGGCGTCATCTCGGCCAGGGCCTTGTTCACCTCGGTGTTCAGCCGCTGGGTGATGTCCGCCGGCAGCTTGGCCGGTCCCCACAGGCCATACCAGCTGTAGAACTCGTAGCCCGGAATCGTCTCGCCCACCGTGGGCACGTCGGGCAAGCTCGCTGCGCGCTGGGCGGAGGTGACGGCCACCACGCGCAGCATGCCGCTCTTGTGGTACTGCAGAGACCCCAGGATGGGGTCGATGAACCCGTCGATCTGCCCGCCGATCAGGTCCTGGAACGCAGGCGCCGTGCCCTTGTAGGGCACGATCAGGTAGTCGAGGTTGCCTGCGCGCTTGAGCAGTTCGGTCGAGAGGTGCCCGGCCGACCCGATGGAGCCCACGGCGAAGGTCATCTTGCCGGGGTTGGCTTTGGCGTAGGCCATCAGCGACTTGATGTCGGTGACCGGCAGGTTCTTGTTGATGGCCACCGACAACGGGGCCTTGGCCACCAGCGCCACGGGCGTGAAGTCCTTGACCACGCCGTAGGGCACGGACTTCATGGTCATGGGCGCCGTGGTGAAGGTGGATGCGTTGAACAGCAGCGTGTAGCCGTCGGCCGGGGCCTTGGCCACCACGTCGCCGCCAATCACGCCATTGCCGCCCGCCTTGTTCTCGACGATGAAGTTCTGGCCCATCTGGTCGCTCAGCTTTTGCGCGAGCATGCGGCCCACGGTGTCGAGCGTGCCGCCTGGCGGAAAGGGGATGACCATCCGGATGGGCTTGGTGGGGTAAGCCTGCGCAAAGCTGCTGGCCGCCATCGCGAGCGTGGCTACACCCAGGGCGGCGCGGATGAAAAGGTGGCGTTGCATGGTGTCTTGTCTCCTTGTCGGTTTTCTTGTGTGCAATGAGGCGCGGGGGACTCAAAATCCCCCGAGCCTCGCAGGGACCGCTCAGCGCTTGAGCAGGCCGGCCTGCTTCACTGCAGCGCGCAGCGCTTCGACTTCCTTGGCGTTGGGCGCCTCGGTCGGTGGGCGCACGGTGGCGTCGTCGATCACGCCTGCCAGGTACATGCCACCCTTCATGCGGGCGTGGGCCTCGCCAGTGGGCTCGCCGCCGCCATACACCGCGTCCTTCAGGGGCGTGATGACAGCCTGCACCGCCATGGCTTTCTTCAAGTCGCCGGCCTTCACCGCATTCCACAGATCGATGATGAGCTGGGGGATGAAGGTCGCAAAACCCACCAGCGCGCCGTCCACGCCCTGCACCATCGAGGCCAGCAGGTACTCGTCGTGGCAGGTCAGGATGGCCTTGGACGCGTCGGCCTCGCGGATCGCCTGGATGTCGCGGGCGTACTTGTTCATGTCGCGCTGGCCCACCTTGAAGGCCTGCAGGTAGGGCAACCGGGCCAGGTCGGCCAGCAGCTGCGACGAGTACGAGGCACGCGTCCAGGCCGGGTAGACGTGGCAGACCAGATCGGCGTTGGGCGCCGCCTTGTGGATGGCCTCGAAGTACTGCAGTGCATGGCCGGGCGTGAAGCCAAAGCGCAGCCAGTGGTGCGGGGGCATCACGTCCAGCGCCACGGCACCAGCCTCGACGGCAGCACGGGCATGGTCGGCCGCGTCGGCCAGGCCTTCGCAGACGATGGACGAAATGACAGGCATGCGCCCCTTGAGTTCGTCGGCCACGATGCGGGTGACCTCGGCGCGTTCAGCCGGTGTGAGGGAGAACACCTCGCCGGTGTGGCCGTTGGTCATGACGGCCACCACGCCCTCGTGGCCCGCCAGCCAGGCGGCGAGCTTGCGCAGCGCGGGCTCGTCGATGCGGTGGTCGGGGGTGAAGGGGCACGAGATGGCGGGGATGATCCCGCGATAATTCGAGATGGCAGGCATGCTTTCTTGTCTCCGTTGGAAAAGCTGGTGAACAACGGGGTGGATCATTCCGCGCCATGCTGCAGCGGTCCAATACTCGAATCGCATACAACTATCTACCGATCCATCGCGGAGACACATGGGACCCGGCAACCGACCCCTGGACCTGGAATGGCTGGAGGATTTCCTCGCCCTGGCCGAGACGGGCAATTTCTCGCGCGCAGCGGAGGCCCGCGCCATTGCCCAGCCCGCCTTCAGCCGCCATATCCGCGCGCTGGAGGACTGGGTGGGCGTGGAGCTGTTCGACCGCAGTGCCCATCCCGCGGCGCTCACGGCGGCAGGCCAGCGCTTTCTGCCGCTGCTCGAAACCATCCTGGCCAATCTGGAGGCTGCCCGCATCAAGGCCCGTGCTGCACACGACCTGGCGGCTGCCAGCCTGCGCTTTGCGGCCACGCACGTGCTCTCGCTCACGTTCTTTCCGCGCTGGCTGGTGGGCATGGAGGCGCGCCTGCGGCTGGGGCCCATCCAGACCATGTCCGACAGCTCGCAGGCCTGCGAAGACCTGATGCTCCAGCGGCGTGTGCAGTTTGTGCTGTGCCATGGCCATGCCGAGGTGCCGGGGCGCCTGGACGAGGCGCAGTACCCCATGTGCCGCCTGGCGGACGACCGGCTGCTGCCAGTCAGTGCGCCACAGCCCGGCGGCGCAGCAGGCCAGCCGATGCATGCGCTGGGCCAGCAGGCCCCGGTGCCCGTGCTGGCCTACAGCGAGGCGTCGGGCCTGGGCCGCATCATGCGGGCCCGCATGCGCGGGGTGTTCGCTGACGGTGCTGACGGCCCGGTGGCGGTGGTGTTCACCGCGCACCACGCGGTGTTGCTCAAGACCCTGGCCCAGGAAGGGCGGGGCGTGGCCTGGCTGCCCGAAAGCCTGATTGCCGACGAGTTGCGCGCCGGCACGCTGGTGGCCGCCGGGGGCGCCGACTGGAACGTGCCGGTGCAGATTCGCCTGTACCGCCAGCGCGCCGAGATGTCGCCAGTGGCCGAGTCCTTGTGGGAACTGGCGGTGGCGCAGGTGGCGCCGCAGGCCTGAGCGCTTGCCGTCCCCCTGGCTGGCAGCCGATTCTTAAAGGCCCAGGTCGCTCAGCCCCGGATGGTCGTCCGGCCGGCGCCCCAGCGGCCAGAAGAACAGCCGGTCTGCGGCCTGGATGGGGCGGTCGTTGATGCTGGCGTGGCGCACGGCCATCAGGCCTGCGTCGTTGAACTCCCAGTTCTCGTTGCCATAGCTGCGGTACCACTGGCCGGCGTCGTCATGCCATTCGTAGGCAAACCGCACGGCGATGCGGTGGCCGCTGAACGCCCACAGCTCCTTGATGAGGCGGTAGTCCAGTTCGCGTGCCCACTTGCGCTCCAGCAGCTGCCGGGCGGCCTCGCGGCCCACGGGGAACTCGGCGCGGTTGCGCCAGCGCGTGTCCTCGGTGTAGGCCAGGGCCACGCGGGCAGGGTCGCGCGAGTTCCAGCCGTCTTCGGCCAGGCGCACTTTCTGGACGGCGGTGTGTTGGGTAAAGGGGGGCAAAGGCGGGCGTGTTTCCATGGGAACCTCGACGGTGAAGGGTTGATGTAGACAGGTCTGTCTACGTGCCATCATAAAGCCATGTAGACAGACTTGTCTACAATGAGCGAATGACCTTTGATCCGCTCCCCCCTGGCTGGCAAGACCTGCCCGCCCGAGACCGCCTGCTGCACACGGCGCACGCGCTGTTCTACCGGGATGGCATCCGCGCCACGGGCATCGACCGGGTGATTGCGGAGTCTGGCGTGACCAAGGTGACCTTCTACCGGCATTTCCCGAGCAAGAACGCGCTCATCTGTGCGTATCTGGAGTACCGGCATGCGGGCTGGATGCGCTGGTTCGCCGACGCGCTGCAGCGCCATGCGCACGCGCTGCCCACAGGGGCGGATCGCACGCCAGCATTGGCGCCCGCCCTGGCGGAATGGTTGGGCAGCAAGCACTTTCGGGGCTGTGCGTTCATCAACAGCGTGAGCGAGCTGGGAGACACCGTGCCGGAGGTGCTGGAGATTGCGCAGCGCCACAAGCGCGACATGACGGCGTTGCTGGCTGCCTTGTTGCCAGCGCCTTCCCACCGTGCGCAGGACGCGCAGGCGCTCACCCTGGTGGTGGAGGGCGCCATCGTGCGTGCGCAGATGGGCGAACCCGTGGCCGCTGTGGTGGCCGCAGTGTCCCGCCTGACGGATGCGTTGGTGGCGGCGCCTCCTCAGCGCAAGGGGTGAGCCTGTCGGTCGATAGAAAAGATGGGAACGCTCCTGGTGGTCGACCGGGCGGTCAGTCCAGTCGCGCGCCTTGTGTGGCACCGTGGCGGGTGCGCTGGTCGTACTGCTTCTCGCGCGCCACGTGGTCCTGCAGCAGCCGGTGGCCCAAGGCGTTGGCTTCGCGCTCCAGCGTGGCGCAGTCGGACGCTGCGGGCATCTGGCGGATGGCCTGGTCAATGGCCTGCGCTGCGTCGCGCCCGATCTGCACATGGCCTTGCTCGTGGTGGGACAGCGCCTGCAAATAGCGGTCAAAAACCGCCTGCTGCGACGGGCTGGCGGCCTGCAGGTCGGGCAGCTGCACTTCGGTGCGCAGCCGGGTGTTGACTTCGGTGATCGCACAGCGGCCCGAGGCTTCGCGCCACCAGCGGAAGGTCCAGCGCACGTTCCAGCGGGTGTAGCCATGAAAGCGCTGTCCACCCACCGAAATGGGGGTTGCAGCATGCAGGGCCTCGCGCAGTGTCTCTCCGGGCTGGGCGCGCACCACGTAGGGCCGCTGGGTGCTTTCTTCCTCCACGGCCGCGTGTGCCCCGCCCGCAGACAGCAGCAAGGCCACCACCCACCCCAGACGCACGCAGGGTGGTGGCTCTGGCAACGCAGATGCGTTCAGTCGCCCCACGGCAGCATCAGCGTGAGCAGCGACAGCTGGTCGAACTCGGGCGCAAAGGCATCAATGATCTGCTGCGGCTCGGGGCACAGGGTGGTGTCGGTGATCACGCCAAACTGCACGCCGCCGCCGTAGCTGAGGATGGAGACCCCCAGGCCGATGTCACCCGACTGCGGTACCCAGAACATGCACTGCGTGACGCGTGCGCCGCACAGCGTGAGCTGCTCCTTGGGGCCGGGCACGTTGGTCATCACCGCCGTGGTCTTGCGGCCAAACAGGTTGAGCAGTGCGTCCTGCGCGGGCTTGATCATCAGGCCTGCCACGGCGAGCATGGCAAACGCCAGGATGGGCTGGGTGCTGCCCTTGAGCGCGTTCATGCGCTTGCGCACTTCGTACACGCGCTCGACTGGGTTGGCCACGCCAATCGGCAGCACCAGCGGCACCAGGCCAAAGCGGTTGCCCAGCTTCCAGGCCTCTTCCATGGGGCGCAGATTCACCGGGATCATCGCGCGGATCTCCTGGCCCGTGGGGTCGTCGCCCTGGCTGCGCAGGTAGCCGCCGATGGCGCCCGCCACACACGACAGCAGCACATCGTTGATGGAGCAGTTGAGCGCCTTGCCGATGGCCTTGACCTCTTCGAGCGGAATCGGCGGGCACCAGGCCACGCGCTTGGCGCTGCCGGGCTGGCCCTTCAGGCGCGTGGGCGAGTCGTCAGGCATCAGCGCCAATGCCGCCGCATCGCTGACGAGCTGGTAGGCCACGCGGGCCATGTCCATGGTGCCGGTCAGCCCGTGGTGCATGGCCTTTTCCGGGTCCCCCAGCATCTGCAACGACTTGGCGGCGCTGTCGCCCGCCAGGTCCAGTGCCTTGACGGTGAGGCCGGTGAAGGGCTTGATGAGTGCGTCGGCGATCCAGTCCTCGGCGGTAGCGGCTTCCTTATCTGCCCGCGCCTTGCGCTTGGGGGGCTCCGAGCCGCCATCGACCAGCGACATGGTCACCGAGATGAGTGCAATGCCGTCGGCAATGCAGTGGTGGATGCGCACGATGAGCGCGCTGCCTTTCGCGCCGTCATCACCCACAAAGTCTTCGATCAGGTGCATTTGCCACAGCGGGCGGCGTGTATCGAGCGGTTGCATGGCGAGTTCGCCCACGCGGTCCTGCAGTGCGCGCTGCATGCTGTGGCCTGTGCGGTGGGGCAGCTTTTCGCGCAGCACATGCGCAGCGATGTCGAAGTTGCGGTCCTCCACCCAGGTGGCGCCTGCGGCATCTTCCACCACCCGCTGGCGAAAGCGCGGGTACTGCAGCAGGCGCTGCTGTACACGTTCGCACAAGGCCTCCCAGGTGATGCCGGGTGACAGGGTCCACACGCCGTTGATCATCATCAGGTTGCTGTGCGAATCCATGCGCAGCCAGGCGGTATCGACCTTGCTCATGCGTTCGCCCGACAGGCCCAGCATGCCGGTGGCCGCGCGGCGCACGTTCTTCTGCACCACGGTGGCGGCCTTGCGGGCTGCGGGGGGCAGGGCCTGGGCCGCCTTGCGCGCCACATCAGGCCCTTGGTCGCGCAGGGTGCGCAGGGGGCTTGTGCTGTGGCCGGGTGCGGCTTTGCGGGGGGCGGGAATGCGGGTCACCATCAGATGTACACCTATTGTTTGATTTTTGGGGGCTTGCCTCTATGGATTGAGCGGCCCCGGGCCATGCTCAGCCCGTAAGATACAACGCAGCAAACCCTTGCCGACACCGTTCTTTCCCTCCCCCATACAAACCCAAGGAGCACCGACATGGCCGACCTGAACGCCACCTTCGAAGCCGCTGTGGCCAATTCCAAGAACCTGAGCGAGCGCCCCGACAACGCCACGCTGCTCAAGATCTACGCGCTGTACAAGCAGGCCACCGCTGGCGACAACACCGAGAAGAAGCCCAGCTTCTCCGACATGGTGGGCCGTGCCAAGTGGGACGCCTGGGAAAAGCTCAAGGGCACCAGCGCCGACGAGGCCAAGCAGCAGTATGTGGACCTGATCACCTCGCTGAGCTGATACGGCGTACTCCCAAAGAAAAAGGCGACCAAGGTCGCCTTTTTCTTTGGGTGCAACGGCGGTCTAACGCTGAACCCACCCCTTGGGCAATCCCGCCTCCGGCGTCATCCCATAGACCGGCTCGTCCGGCAGCCCCGCCTGCAGCGGCGCGCGCGCGGCCATCAGGCGCTCCAGGTCCACCCCCGTGGTGATGCCCATGGCCTCAAACATGAACACCAGGTCTTCGGTCACCACATTGCCCGACGCGCCCGGCGCATAGGGGCAGCCGCCCAGGCCGCCCAGCGACGCATCAAAGGTGCGCACCCCCACGTCGTAGGCCGCCAGGCAGTTGGCCAGGCCCAGGCCCCGGGTGTTGTGCATGTGGGCGGCTCCGGCCTTGGCGCCCAGTTCGGCGCGCAAACGCGTGAACAGGCGGCGCACCTGGGCCGGGTTGGCCATGCCGGTGGTGTCCGACAAGCCCACCTCGTCGGCACCCGCCTCGGCACACAGGCCGGCGAGCCAGATCACATCGTCCTCGGGCACCGCGCCTTGCAGCGTGCAGCCAAAGGCGGTGGACAGCCCTACCTCCACCAGCACGCCAGGCGCCTGCTCGTCACGCAGCTGTGCCACGGCACGCACTTCTTCGACCATGGCTTCGCGCGTCTTGCGCACGTTGGCCAGCGAATGGGCCGCGCTGGCCGACACCGGCAGGGTGACCTTGTGCACGCCCGCCGCCAGCGCGGCCTCGGCCCCACGCAGGTTGGGCGCCAGCGCCATCACGGTGATGCCGGGGTGGGTGAGCGCGTGGCGCACTACTTCGGCCACATCGGCCATCTGGGGCAGCAGGCGGGCGGGCACGAACGAGCCGACTTCGATCTCGCGCAGGCCGGCCGCCACCAGCGCGTCGATCCAGCGCAGTTTGTCGGCCGTGGGCATGGTGGCCTGAACGGACTGCAGGCCGTCGCGCGGGCCGACTTCGCTGATGAGGATTTCTGGGGACGTCATGGTGCGGGGCAAATCAAGCGGCAGAGGATAGCGCGCGGGCTGGGCCAAACGCAGCCCTGGGCTTTTGAGCAAAGTGGCAATTTTGGCTGGCATACCGGCAAACTGCCCTGCAATAGGCGGCAGTTTGGGCGATTCCCATTGTTTTTCCGCTTCGGGACACTGCCTGTAGACGCATACATCGGCACCCGGAGACCTACACCATGGCTACCCCCCAGCACTTTTCCACCCTGTATCTCAGCGCCCCTGATGTGATCGCGCTGGTGCAGCGCAAGGGCATCGAGGCCTGCCTGCGCGGCATCGCCGACTACATCCAGGCTGACTTTCTGCGCTGGGGCGCCTTCGACAAGTCCGCACGTGTGGCCAGCCACTCCCGCGACGGCGTGATCGAACTCATGCCGATTGCAGATGGGCAGACCTATGCATTCAAGTACGTCAACGGCCACCCCAAGAACACGCGCTGGGGCTTGCCGACCGTGATGGCGTTTGGCGTGCTGGCCGATGTGTCCACGGGCGCGCCGCTGCTGTTGAGCGAACTCACCCTCACCACCGCGCTGCGCACCGCCGCCATGTCGGCCGTGGCCGCACGGGCCTTGGCCCGCCCCGGTGCCCGCACCATGGCGCTGATTGGCAACGGTGCACAGAGCGAGTTCCAGGCGCTGGCCTTTCACCATCTGCTGGGTATCGACTCCCTGCGTTTATTCGACACCGATCCGGCTGCAACGGCCAAGCTGCAGGCCAACCTGCAAGGCACGGTGGGCCTGCGCCCCGTGGCCTGCACCAGCACGGCCGAGGCCGTGCGCGGCGCCGACATCGTGACCACGGTGACGGCCGACAAGACCAACGCCACCATCCTCACGCCCGACCTGCTGGCGCCCGGCATGCACATCAACGCGGTGGGCGGCGACTGCCCCGGCAAGACCGAGATGCATGCCGACGTGCTGCGCCAGGCCCAGGTGTTTGTGGAATACGCGCCGCAAACGCGCATCGAAGGCGACATCCAGCAACTGCCGCCTGACTTTGCAGTGACCGAGCTGTGGCAAGTGTTGGCGGGCCAGCATGGCGGGCGCGCCAGCGATGCGGCGGTGACGGTGTTCGACTCGGTAGGCTTTGCGCTGGAGGACTTTTCTGCGCTGCGCTTCCTGCGCGACGCGGCGGCCGAGCTGGGCATGGGCCAGCCCATCGAACTCATCCCCCAGCTGTCCGACCCCAAGAACCTGTTTGGGTTGCTGCATACACGCAGTCCCCTGCTGCGTGTTGTAGCCTGACGCCCGTCAGGTCCCGCCTCTCGGCGTCTCAGTCCTTCCACACCACGCTGCTGGCCGGGTCGGCGCGGGTGGTGCGGAAATGGTTGGCCGGGTGGGCTGGGTCTGCCATGCCGAACGAAATGCCGCAGACGATGCTGCGGTCTTCGCCAATGCCCAGCACGTCACGCAGCACGCCGGGGTAGGAGGCCAGCGCGGCCTGCGCGATGGAGCCCACGCCCAGGCTGTGCGCGGCCAGCATGAAGTTGCTCACATACGCACCGCAGTCCACCGCGCCGTACACGCCCAGGGCCTCGTCGCTGGTGACGATGGCCACATGCGGCGCACCAAACATGGTGAAGTTCTGCGCCGCCTGGCGCGCCGAAGCTTCGCGGTCGCCCTTGGCAATGCCCAGGGATTCGTACAGGCCCCAGCCGCATTCGCGCCGCCGCTCCTGGTACACGCCCCGGTATTCGCGGGGCCAGGGCAGGTCGGGCTGGGGTGCCGCGGCGAGCATGTGGGATTGCAGGGCGCTGCGCAGACGCGCCAGCGCAGCGCCGCTGGCAATGGTGAGTTGCCAGGGCTGCGCGTTGCACCACGAGGCCGTGCGCTGCGCGGCGGCCAGGATGGCTTCGATGGTGCTGCGCGGGAGCGGCTCGGGCAGAAAGGCGCGGCAGCTGTAGCGGGTGCGCAGCAGCGTGGAGAGGGTGTCAAACGCCGGGCTGTGGGCGCTGGCCTCGTTCGCGGTGGATGTCATGGCGGGGCCCTTGCGGCTAGGCCTTCTTGGCCTTGGCGGCAGGCTTGCCGGCATCCGTGTCTGTCGCCGCTTTCTTCTTGTCGGCCGCTGGCTTCTTGGCACTGGGGTGGGGCGCGTTGAGCAGGGCGTCCAGCTGCTCGCCAATTTCGGCCTCGATGCGGTCCTTGAACGCGCCGAACAGAAAACCGAGCTGTGCCTTCATCTCGAACTGGTGGGCATCCACCAGCAGCGTGCCCTTGACGCCCGAGCGGGTGAAGGTGAGCAGGTCTTCCTTGTCGCCCTCTTCGTAGGTGCATTCCATGTCGAATTTTTCTTCGGCCTTCTCGGCCCAGGAGAAGGCGACCTTGCGGGCTTCCTTGAAGCCCAGATGGTGTTCGCGGTGGATATGAATGTCAGGCACCGGCTGTCTCCTTGAGGTGTTGGGGGTCAGGTAAAAGGGCGCGCAGTGCGTCGTGCCGCTCGGGCTGGGGCTGCTGCGCCAGTTGTCGTATGGCATCATAAAACCGGGGCCAGTTGCGGCCCTCGCGTTCAAACAAGGCCTCGAACGCGGGCACCAGTTCGTCGTAGGCGGCCTGGGCGGCAAAACTGGCGTTGTTGGCCTGGGCCACCCAGCGGTCGTAGCCTGCCACCTGGGCGGTGGTGGCCCGGGGGGGCGTGCCGCCGGGCGCGTCCAGCCAGCGTGCGCGCAGTGCGGCATAGTCGTCGCGAAATGCTTGCATTGCTTCCTTTTTCATAGCGCTCAAGGCATGATCTTCTAGCGCTTGAAGCTCCTTTTGCTCATAAATGGCCGCCAGGCGGGTGCGCGTGGCCCGGGTGAGCATGCGGAAGGCGCTGCGCCGCGCTTCGCTGGTGGCGTAGGCCTCGCGCGCGGCGGGGGTGGATTGCGTGGCCAGCCACTGCGCCACGCCGAGGCGCTCCACCGCCGTGGCAAAGGACTCGTTGAACAAGGTGTCGTTTTGGGCGTAGACCACCTGGTGCGCCAGCTCGTGGAACAGCAGGCGCACAAAGTCGCCCTCGGGCCAGGCGATGAAGGTGGACAGCAGCGGGTCGCCGCCCGCCCAGTTCATGTAGCCCAGCGTGGAGTACGCGGGGACGCCGTACACCTCCACCTCCAGGCCCTGCGCGGCCAGCTCAGCGGCTTCGGCCTGAGCTGCGGCCTCGGTGAAGTAACCCCGGTAGCCGATGCAGCCTGTGACCGGGAAGCACCAGGTGTGCAGCGTCAGCGAATAGGGCGGTGCAGCCACCACGTTCCACACGGCGGCGGAGCGCTTCAGGTCGGCATAGCGGCGGTAGCTGGCGTTGTCGGGCAGGCCGAGTTCGGTGACCGCAAAGGCCCGCGCACGTTGCGCCAGCTGCAGCCGCTCGCGCAGGGCGGGCGAGATGTCCTTGCGCACTACCCAGTCGTCAATGGGTTCTGCGGCATGCATGATCTGCATGTGCCCGCGCAGCGATTGCCAGTAGTAGCCCCAAGCGTTGGAGGGGCCGGTGGTGCTGGCGCAGCCGCCCAGCACCAGGCAAAACATCAGGCTGAAAGTGACCCGCAGGCGGGAAAGTGGCTCACGCATGCAGTGCAGTTTATGGGCAGATCGGGCCCTTTGTCTCCGCCCTGTCAGCAGCCGGCTGCGGTGGTTTCTAGAATGCCGCGCATGACCCCCCCGACTGCTCAAGATCCTGCTCGCCCACCCGCACTGGCCGACGGCCTGTTTGCCGACGAATCCGGTTGCCCGCGTTGCACCTGGTGCCAGGCCACGCCGCTGTACCGCCACTACCACGATACCGAGTGGGGCTTCCCGGTGGCGGACGACCGCCGGCTGTTCGAGAAGATCTGCCTAGAGGGTTTTCAGTCGGGCCTGAGCTGGCTCACCATCCTGAACAAGCGCGAGGGCTTTCGCGCAGCGTTCGCGAACTTCGACGCCGAGCAGGTCGCGGCCTTCGGCCCGGCCGAGGTTGAGCGCCTAGTGCAGGACGTGGCCATCGTGCGCCACCGGGGCAAGATCGAGTCCACCATCAACAACGCGCGCCGCGTGCTGGAGCTGCGGCGCGAGTTCGGCTCGCTGGCGCACTACGCCTGGCGCTACGAGCCCGCCGCCACCGACCGGCCCGAGCGCCTCACGCGCGAAGTGGCGCGCACCCTGTCCACTTCGGCCGCATCCATCGCCATGTCCAAGGACCTGAAGAAGCGCGGCTGGAGTTTTGTGGGTCCGACCACGGTCTACGCCTTCATGCAGGCCATGGGGCTGGTGAACGACCACCTGGAAGGTTGCCATTCGCGCCCCGCAGCGCTCGCTGCGCGCGAGGCGTTTGTGGTGCCGCGCGCCTGATCGTTCAGGACCGCGCCATAGGCCGCAACAGCCACAGCGCTGCCAGTGCGGCCAGGCCCAGCAGCGTGGTGAGCCACAGGGCGGCGGCTCCAGCGTGGTCCAACGCCATGCCAAACAGCACCGGTGCAAACGCCTGCGCCACACGGGCGGGCACCATCATCAGGCCCTGGCGTGCGCCATAGCCCGCAGGGCCAAACAGCACCAGCGGCAGCGTGCCCTTGGCAATGGTCAGGATGCCGTTGCCTGCGCCATGCAGCAGGGTGAACACTGCAGCTGCAGGCCCGCCCAGCACCATCAGCAGGCCCGCGCCCACAGGGTGTGCGGCGGCAGCCAGCTGGGCCGACAGCAGCGGGTGCAGGCGGCGCAGCAAGCCAAACTCCAGCAGGCGCGCCGCCACCTGTGCCGGGCCCACCAGCGCGGCCAGGGCCACTGCCGCCTGCAGCGACGTGCCGCTGGCCTGCAGCAGGCGCGGCAGGTGCGCCGCCATGGCGGTACTGGTGAACCAGGTGACGGCGAACACAAACGACAGCAGCACGGTGGTGCGCAGCGGGTGGGTGGCAGCGGACGGGGCGGTTGCAGCCGGTGCCGAGGTGGCCGCCACAGGTTCATCCGCCGAAGGTGGGGACGGCTTCTTTGCGGTGTCGGCACGGGGCAGCCAGCCGTTGAGCGGCACGCCCACCAGCAAGTGCAGGGCAGCCCAGCCCGCACACGCGCCGCGCCAGCCCCATTGCGTCTCCATCCAGGCCGACAGCGGCCAGCCCACGGTGCTGGCAAATCCCGCAATCAGCGTGATGCCGGTGATGGCGCCGCGTGCGCCCTGGCCGTACAGGCGCACCAGCGTGGCAAACGCAGCCTCGTACAGGCCCGAACCCATGGCCACGCCCATCAACACCCAGGCGGCAAACAGACCCACGGGGCCTTGCGCCAAGGCCATGCCCGTCAAAGCAGCTGCAAACAACAGGTTGGTGCCCACCAGCACCGGGCGGCCGCCGTGGCGGTCAATGGCCCGGCCCGCGAAAGGCCCGAGCAGCGCCGACACGATGAGCGCCACCGAAAACGCCGCGAACACGGTGGATGTAGCCACGCCCAGGTCGTGCGCCATGGGCGCGGCCAGCATGGCGGGCAGGTAGTAGGACGAGGCCCAGGCCAGCGTCTGGGCCGTGCCCAGGCGCGCCACGGTCCAGCGTTGCGAGGCGGCGCTCATGCCGCGTGGTGGGCTATGGCGGGGGCGCGCGAGGTTGCCTCAGACACGCTGGCCCTGCGCGTTGATGACGACTTCGCCATCCTCCTTGGTGAAGGCACCTTGCTGGGGCGCGGGCAGAATGTCCAGCACCTTCTCGGAAGGGCGGCACAGCCGTGTGCCCAGGGGCGTGACCACGATGGGGCGGTTGATGAGGATGGGATGCTGCAGCATTGCGTCGATGAGTTGCGCGTCGGTGACACCTGGTGCGTCCAGCTGCAGCTCGGTGAAGATCGCTTCCTTGGTGCGCACGGCGTTGATCACCGGCTCGCCCATGGCGGCAATCAGCGCTACCAGCGTGGCGCGGTCGGGCGGGGTTTTCAGGTATTCGATGACCTCGGGCTCCGTACCGCTGTTACGGATCATGGCGAGGGTGTTGCGGGACGTGCCGCACTTTGGGTTGTGATAGATCGTGATGGTGGTCATGGCGTGCTGGAAAGGATGGGAGCGATGGGCGAAAGTTTGCCACTGCGCCGAGGCCAGCCCGGCAAATTTTCCAGCGCGTTCAGCAGCCGCTGGCCCGCATCGCCCAGCGCGCCGTCGTTGTGCACCTCCAGGCTGGCGGCTCCCGGGGGCGGGGTATAGGCCAGTGCGCGCTGCACCCGGGCCTCCACCTCTTCGCGCGTCTCGCGGCCGCGCGACAGCAGGCGCTCGCGCAGCACCTGCGGGCTGGCGGTGATGTGCACGGCCACCAGGTCCGGGAACCGCACCAGGGCCTCAGGCAGGTAGGCGCGCGAGCCATTGAGCAGTACCCAGTGGCCCTGCGCCAGCGGCGCCAGTTGTGCATGCCGCACGCCGTAGCCCAGGCCGTTGGCTTGCCAGTGCAGGGCAAACGCGTGCTCGCTGCACAGCGCTGCAAACGCTGCGAGCGAAACGCTGTCATGGGCTTCGCCGCCGGACGTGGCGGCACGGCTGATGGTGCGCTGCGCCCAGTGCACGGGGCAGGGCTGGGGCAGGTGCGTGCGCAGCCAGCCCAGCAGGCTGTCCTTGCCCGCGCCTGAGGGGCCCATGCAGTAGACCAGCCGACCGGTGGTCATGCGCCCATCTCCAGGTGGTCCAGCAACACAAAGTCCGCGCCCGGCGTGGGCTCTGCGAACAAGGCGAGGCTGTTGAATTTGAGGATGGGCAGGTCGGAGAAGAACTCCTGCGCGGCTTCGAACACCAGCGACTGGGTGGGTGCGTCTACCTGCGCCAGGCTGCCGGTGAGAGACATGTGAAAGCGGAATTCGTCCAGCACAAACGGGTAGCCCCATTGCTGCAGCAGTGCGTCTTGCCGGGCGGTGAGCACCGCTGCACGGCGCCGGGCCAGGTCGGCTTCGGACAGGGGCGCGGCCAAGGGCTGCAGCGCGGTCACGCAGGTGGCAGCGGTTTCCTGGATCTGCGCATTGGCGGGGTGCAGTGCGGGGGGCACCAGCGCCAGAAAGTCGTCGATGCGTTGCACCTGCAGCGGCGGCAGCACAAAGGGTTGCAGCCCGCGTGCCACCTCCTGCACGGCCTGGTGCAGCGTGATCCAGTCGGTGCCGGGCGCCAGCGCAAACGGCGCCTTGAGCGTGGCGTGCCATCCGTAGCGCCGGGGTGCTGCGGTCAGGCGGTGCAGCGTGTCGGCCGCCACGCCGTCAATGGCCAGCTGCTGCAGCGGCTGCAGCAACGCAGCGCAGCGCCCCAGCCAGTGGCTGCCGGCCAGCCAGCCCAGGCTGCCCGGGTTGGGTGCGAAATAGACCGCATAGCGGTGGTGGGTGGGTGGCATGTCAGGCGTGTTCATTGTGGTCAATCGTCAGTTTCACGCGGTCGCCCGCAAACCAGGCACGGGCCCATTCGATGGGTGTGCCCTCCAGGTCCACGTTCAGGCTCTCTACCTGCAGCACGGGGCGTGACGTAGGTTGGCGCAGCTGGGCGGCCACTTCGGGGCTGGGCAGCTCGGCGGTGATGCGGCTTTCGCGGCGCGTGTAGTCGGCCACACCGTGGGCGGTGAAGCCTGCGGTGATGGAGCCTGTCTCGCGCACCACGGCCGCTAGGTTGTCGAAGCGCGGCAGGGGGAAGTAGCGCTCGCTGATGTGCAGGGGCTGGCCTTCGGCGTCGCCCCGCACGCGCAGCGCCAGCATCGGGCTGCGCGCGGGCACCTGCAGTGCCTTGGCCAGCGCCGCCGTGGCGCGCGTGGTCTGGGCCTGCAGCACCACCAGGCTGCCGCGCAGCCCCGCCTGTGCCAGGCCCTGCTGGTGGCGCGTGCGCTTGCCCAGCACCAGGTCCACCGCAAAGTCTTCCACATAGGTGCCACTGCCCTGCGTGATGCGCACCAGCCCCTGGCTGCACAGGCTGGCGAGGGAGCGGCGGATGGTGTGCCGGTTCACGCCGAACTGCTCTGCCAGCGCGTGTTCCGAGGGCAGGCGCTGGCCCGGCGGATAGACGCCGCTGCCGATGGCCTCGGCCAGCTCGGCGGCTATGCGCGTCCAGAAACTGTCGCGCGCGGGGCGCAGTGGTGGTGCTTGAGGGACCTGTAACGGGGTCGTGAGAGAGGTGGTGCTGGCTGTCATGAAACCTACATGCGCGCTCTTTAAGCTGGCGCCAGTTGTTCAATTTGTCTATACAACTTTCAGGGTACCACTTCCATGTTTCAAGCCTTTGACAACCCGGGGCCGGGCCGCCCCCTGGGCCGCGCGCAGTGGATGGCGCTGCTGGCCCGGGCGCCGCTGGGGCTGCTCGAATCTGCCTTGCACGAGCATGCCACGCGCCCCGCGCGCTGGCTGCGTGCGCCAGAGACCGGCCTGATGATGGTGCAGGGCCGCGCCGGTGGCACGGGCGAGTGCTTCAACCTGGGCGAGGTCACCGTCACCCGCTGCGCGCTGCGCGTGGCCGACGCATCGGACGCCGCCGAGGCCACTGTGGGCGTGGCCTACGTGCTGGGTCGCTCGCACCGCCAGGTGCAGCTGGCGGCCCTGGCCGATGCGCTGCTGCAAGACCCTGTTCAGCAACCGGTGCTGGACGCACAGCTGCTCGAACCCATCCGCAACCACCTGCGCAACACCCAGGCCGAGCGCCAGGCGCGGGCTGCCAGCACCAAGGTGGACTTCTTTACCGTGGCGCGCGAGAGCGGTGCCGACAACGACGAGGACACCGAATGAGCACGACCCCCTTGGCATCGCTGGGTGCCGGATTCTCGAACGAAGCCCTTGGCAGCCAGGCGGTGTTCCGCGCGGTGCTGCAGGCGCTGTCGCATCCCGGCCGCACGGTGGCGGTAGAACACGACGCGCAAGCTCCTGCCGTGGGGCATGCCGCATCGGCTGCCGTGCTGCTGGCGCTGCTCGACAGCGACTGCACGTTGTGGCTCTCGCCCAGGCTGGCAAACAGCGATGCCGGTGCCTGGCTGCGCTTTCACACAGGCTGTACTTTGGTGGCCGACGCTGCGCAAGCCCGTTTTGTGTGGGTGGCGCAGGGTGATGCGCTGCCTGCCCTGAACCGTCTGGCCCTGGGCACCGACATCTACCCCGACCAATCAGCGACTTGCGTGGTCGATGTATCGCGTGCCGCCGCCACCACGGTGGACGCGAGTGATGCATGGCACTTGCGCGGCCCCGGCATTCGGGATGTGGCGGACTTGCAGGTGGATGGTTTGCCCGACGACTTCGAGACCCAGTGGGCGGCTAACCATGGGGTGTTTCCACGCGGTGTGGATCTGCTGCTGGCCACTGCGGACCACATCGTGGGTCTGCCACGCACCACGCGGGCAACGCGCGGTGCCACTGCCCTTCAGGAGGCCTGAGCATGTACGTAGCCGTCAAAGGCGGGGAAGCCGCCATTCTCAACAGCTACCAGCTGCTGGCGCGCCAGTGCCGGGGCGATGTAGCACAGCCCGAACTCTCGGTGCCGCAGATCCGCCAGCAGCTCAAGCTGGCCGTGGATCGGGTCATGACCGAGGGCTCGGTGTACGACCCCGAGCTCGCGGCCCTGGCCATCAAGCAGGCTGCGGGTGACCTGGTGGAAGCCATCTTCCTGCTGCGCGCCTACCGCGCCACGCTGCCGCGCCTGGGCACGACCTGCCCGCTGGACACCAGCCGCATGGCGCTGGACCGGCGCATCTCCGCTACGTTCAAGGATCTGCCCGGTGGCCAGGTGCTAGGCCCCACCTACGACTACACGCAGCGCCTGCTGGACTTCAAGCTGCTGGCCGAAGGCACGGTGACGCCGCCTGCCGCTGCAGTAGCCGTGGTGCCACCCAGCCCCACGCCGCGTGTGGTGGATCTGCTCAACCAGGAAGGCTTGATCGAAACCCGCCCCGTCCCCCCAGGCGACCCCGCGCCCACGGACCTGACCCGCGAGCCGCTGCGCTTCCCCGCCAACCGGGCCACGCGCCTGCAAAACCTGGCGCGCGGCGACGAGGGCTTTTTGCTCGCCATGGCGTATTCCACACAGCGCGGCTACTCGCACTCGCACCCCTTTGTGGGCGAGGTGCGCCTGGGCACGGTGGCGGTGGAGATCGAACCCGAAGAACTCGGCTTTGCCATCGACATCGGCGACATAGAGATCACCGAGTGCGAGATGGTGAACCAGTTTGCGGGCAGCAAGAGCCAGCCGCCGCAGTTCACGCGCGGCTACGGCCTGGCGTTTGGCCACAGCGAGCGCAAGGCCATGGCCATGAGCCTGGTGGACCGCGCGCTGCGCGCCGACGAACTGGGCGAGCCTGTGGAGTCGCCTGCGCAGATGCAGGAATTTGTGCTGGGCCACAGCGACAGCCTGGAGGCTTCGGGCTTCGTGCAGCACCTGAAGCTGCCGCACTACGTGGACTTTCAGTCCGAACTGGAGCTGGTGCGCAAGATGCGCGCCGCAGCCGCCCACCCCACTACCCCCGTCGAGGAGGACGCCGCATGAACGCGCCCATGGAATCCGCCGTGATGGGCCTGCCCGCCGACGCCGCGCCGGTGGACGGCCACTTCAACTTTGCCTACCTGGACGAGCGCACCAAGCGCATGATCCGCCGCGCCATCCTCAAGGCCGTGGCCATCCCCGGCTACCAGGTGCCGTTTGGCTCGCGCGAAATGCCCCTGCCCTACGGCTGGGGCACGGGCGGCATCCAGGTCACCGCGTCCATCATCGGCCCAGAGGACTGCCTCAAGGTCATCGACCAGGGTTCGGATGACACGGTCAATGCGGTCAACATTCGCCGCTTTTTTGAGCGCACCACGGCCGTGGCCACTACCACCCGCACGCGGGAGGCCACGCTGATCCAGACGCGCCACCGCATCCCCGAGACGCCGCTGGCCGAAGGCCAGGTCATCGTCTACCAAGTGCCCGTGCCCGAGCCCATGCAGCGCCTGGAGCCGCGCGAGACCGAAACGCGCACCCTGCACGGCCTGGCCGAGTACGGGCTCATGCATGTCAAGCTCTACGAAGACATCGCACGCTACGGCCACATTGCCACCACCTACGACTACCCCGTGCTGGTCAATGGCCGCTATGTGATGGCGCCGTCGCCCATCCCGAAGTTCGACAACCCCAAGATGCACTTGAACCCCGCGCTGCAGCTGTTTGGCGCGGGCCGCGAAAAGCGCATCTACGCCGTACCGCCCTACACGCCGGTGGAGAGCCTTGGTTTTGAAGACCACCCGTTCGAGGTGCAGCGCTGGGATGCCGCCTGTGCGCTGTGCGGTGCCACCGACAGCTTTCTGGACGAGGTCATCACCGACGACCAGGGCGGGCGCATGCATGTGTGTTCCGACTCGGACTACTGCCAGGAACGCCAGGCGGAGCAGGCTGAATCGGCGGTGGAACAAGGCGGCGCCGCATGAGCGCCGTGCAGATCCACGAAGCCCGGCAGGCCGACCTGGAGAGCGTGCTGGCCCTGTACGCCGCGATTGAGGACAGCCCCGCCGACGTACTGACACTGGAAGAAGCCCAGGCCGTGTGGGCCCAGTTTGCGCGCTACCCCAGCTACCGGCTGTGGGTCGCTTGCGACCCCGCGCAGCACGGCGCGGTGGTGGGCACCTATGCGCTGCTCGTCATGCACAACCTGGCGCACCGGGGCGCGCCCTCGGCCATCGTCGAAGACGTGGTGGTGGCACAGCACCAGCAGGGCCGTGGCATTGGCCGCCAGATGATGGCCCACGCCATGCAGCAGGCGCGTGAGGCGGGCTGTTACAAGCTCGCGCTCTCGTCCAACGCCCGCCGCAAGGGGGCGCATGCCTTTTATGAATCCCTGGGCTTTGCACAGCACGGCCTGAGCTTTGTCGTCGAGACCCTCACATGAATCACCCCGAACCTTCTGCGCCGCTGCTGAGCGTGCGCAACGTCAGCAAGCGCTATGGCGACCGCGTGGCGCTGCAAGGCGCGTCCTTTGACCTCTGGCCCGGCGAGGTGCTGGCCGTGGTGGGCGAGTCGGGCTCCGGCAAGTCCACGCTGCTGAATGCCATTGCGGCGCGCAGCGCGCCGGACGAAGGCACGGTGCAGTTCCGCCAGCGCAGCGGCGAGTTGCAGGACATCTATGCCATGACCGAAGCGCAGCAGCGCCTGCTGGCCCGCACCGACTGGGGCTTTGTGCACCAGAACGCGGCCGACGGCTTGCGCATGGATGTATCTGCTGGTGCCAACGTGGGCGAGCGCCTGATGGGCCTGGGTGAGCGCCACTATGGCCGCTTGCGCGCCACGGCCACGGAATGGCTGCAGCGCGTGGAGATTGATGCTGCACGTATCGACGATGCGCCGCGCACCTTCTCAGGCGGCATGCGCCAGCGCCTGCAGATTGCGCGCAACCTCGTCACCCAGCCCCGCCTGGTGTTCATGGATGAGCCCACCTCGGGGCTCGATGTTTCGGTGCAGGCGCGCCTCTTGGACCTGCTGCGCCAGCTCACGCGGCAGATGCAGCTGGCCGCCATTGTGGTCACACACGACCTGGCCGTGGCGCGCCTGCTGGCGCACCGCATGGTGGTCATGCAGCGCGGCCGCGTGGTCGAGGCGGGCCTGACCGACCAGGTGCTCGACGACCCGCAACACCCCTACACCCAGCTTCTTGTTTCTTCGGTACTGCAGCCATGAACCCACCTTCCATTGCGCCCATTCTCCAGATGCAAGGGGTGGCCAAGCGCTTCACCCTGCACCACCAGAACGGTATCGAACTGTCTGTGCTCGCCCAGGTGGACCTGGCCGTGCAGCCCGGCGAGTGCGTGGTGCTTGACGGCCCCTCGGGCATGGGCAAGAGCACGCTGCTCAAGATGATCTACGCCAACTACCGGGCCAATGCCGGCCGCATCACCGTGCGCTCGTCCGATGGCACCGTGGTGGACGTGACGCAGGCCACGCCGCGTGCGCTGGTGCAGCTGCGCCGCGACACCGTGGGCTATGTGAGCCAATTCCTGCGGGTCATCCCGCGCGTGTCGGCCCTGGATGTGGTGGCCGAGCCGCTGGCCGAAGACGCGGGCGACGACCCCGTGGGCATCGAGGCCGCGCGCGAGGCCGCCCGCCAGTGGCTGACCCGCCTGCGCATCCCCGAGCGGCTGTGGCACCTGCCGCCTGCCACCTTCTCGGGCGGTGAGCAGCAGCGCATCAACATCGCCCGCAACATGATCAAGCCCAAGCCGCTGCTGCTGCTGGACGAGCCGACTGCATCGCTCGACGCGGCCAACACAGAGACCGTGATTGCCATGATCCGCGAGGCCGTGGCGCGCGGCGCGGCCCTGGTGGGCATCTTTCACGACGCGCAGGTGGGTGCCGCTGTGGCCACGCGCCGCGTGAATGTGGGTGACTTCCGGGGGGTATCGGCATGACCGCGACCGTGTTCAAAAACGCCCGCATGGTGCTGCCGGGCGAAGTGGTGTTGGGCAGCCTGCAGGTGGATGCTGGGCGCATCGCGTCGGTGGACGGCGGTGGCACATCGGCGTTGCAGGGCATTGACCTGGGCGGCGACTACCTGCTTCCGGGCCTGGTGGAAATTCACACCGACAACTTCGAGCGCCACCTCATGCCGCGCCCCAAGGTGCAGTGGGCCGAGATGCCCGCGCTGCTGGCGCACGACGCCGAGATTGCGGCCGCAGGCATCACGACGGTGCTGGACGCGCTGGGCGTGGGCGAGGCCGATGTGGACAGCCTGCGCGGCAGTGCCTGGAACCGCGTTCTCGATACCATCGACACCTGCACCGAGCGCAACCTGCTGCGGGCCGACCACCACCTGCATGTGCGCTGCGAGCTGCCCGCGCCCAACACCATCGACCTGTTCGAGCCGTTCCACGGGCACCCGCGCCTGTCGCTGATCTCGCTGATGGACCACACCCCGGGTCAGCGCCAGTGGGAGAACATCGAGCAGGCACGCACCTACTACACCGGCAAGAAGGGCTGGAGCGCCGAGAAGTTCGAGCGCCAGGTGGCGCACGCGGCCACGCTGCAGGCGCAGTACGCCGAGCCGCACCGTGCGTACTTCGTGGACTATTGCCGTACGCACGGCATCTCGCTGGCCAGCCACGACGACACCACGGTGGCGCACGTGGAGCAGGCCCATGCCGAAGGGGCTGCGATGTCGGAGTTCCCGACCACGCTGGCCGCGGCCCAGGCTGCACATGAGCGTGGCTTGCTCACCGTGATGGGTGGGCCCAATGTGGTCCGTGGTGGCTCCCACTCGGGCAACGTGGCGGCGGCCGATCTGGCACGCCGGGGGCTGCTGGACATCCTCTCGTCCGACTACGTACCCGGCAGCCTGCTGAGCGCGGTGATGCGGCTGGTGCAGGACGACATCCTGCCCCTGCCGCAGGCCGTGGCCACCGTCACCCGCAACCCAGCCAAGGCTGCGGGCATGGCCGATCGCGGCGAGCTGGCCCCTGGCCTGCGCGCAGACCTGGTGCAGGTGCACATGGCCGAACTGCCCGATGGCGGCCGCCAGGCCGTGGTGCGTGGCGTGTGGCGCGAAGGGCAGCGCGTGCTGTAAGAGCGGCTAAAAAACTCCCCTGGCGTCGTTGTCTCGCCTTGTCGTACTACTTGTACTGTCTGCGGCGAAACGCCTAGCCAGGGCCGCTTCGCTGAGTTTTGTTAGCCGCTCTAAATCGGCGTCTGACATCCAAACTTCTCCCAACTGTCAAAGCACTGTCACGCCCCGCAACCAAACTTCGGTTGTCTAGACGACTTAACCCTCCAGGAGGCTGCCATGACTGCCGCACTGCACATCCACCAACTGAACAAGCATTTCGCCAACGGCAAACACGCCCTGCGCGACATCAACCTCACCGTGCAGCGCGGCGAGATGGTGGCGCTGATTGGTGCCTCGGGCTCGGGAAAGTCCACCCTGCTGCGTCATGTGGCGGGCCTGGTGGTGGCCGATGCGTCCAGCGATTCGCTGATCGAGGTGGATGGCCGCTGCGTGCAGCAGGCGGGGCGCATTCACAGTGACATCCGCAAGGTGCGTTCGCAGGTGGGCTTTGTGTTTCAGCAGTTCAACCTGGTGGACCGCTTGCCCGTGCTGATGAACGTGCTGGTGGGCCTGCTGCACCGCACGCCCTGGTGGCGCGGCTGGCTGCGCATGTTCAAGCCGCAGGAGCGCGCGCTGGCGCTCGAAGCGTTGCACCGCGTGGGCATTGCCGAGTGCCATGCGCAGCGCGCGTCCACCCTATCAGGCGGGCAGCAGCAGCGTGCCGCCATTGCCCGCACGCTGGTGCAGGGCGCCAAGGTGGTGCTGGCCGACGAGCCCATTGCGTCGCTCGACCCGGAATCGTCGCGCAAGGTCATGGACATCCTGGCTCGCATCAACCGCGAAGACCGTTGCACCGTCATCGTGTCGTTGCACCAGGTGGATGTGGCCATCAAGTATTGCCCGCGCGTGGTGGCTCTGCACCATGGGCAGGTGGTGTATGACGGCCCTTCGGCGGCCCTTACGCCTGCGTTGCTGCGTGGCCTGTATGGCGTGCAGGCCGATGAAATCCTCTCGGATGCATCCAGCGCCCACCCTGCATCTGCGAATGCCCCCATGCCTGCGCCGCAGTGGTCGCCCGTCATGGTGCAGGCCGCCTGAACGGCCTTTCGGTTCCTTTCATTTCCTTTCTCTGGAGCTTTCAACATGTTCAAGAAACTGTGTGCTGCCCTGACACTCGGGCTGGGATTGACCACGGGCGCGTTGGCCCAGGACATCAACTTCGGCATGATCTCGACCGAAGCCACGCAAAACCTCAAGGCCGACTGGCAGCCCCTGCTGGACGACATGGCCAAGCAGACGGGCCTGAAGATCAACGCCTTCTTTGCGTCCGACTACGCGGGCCTGATCGAAGCCATGCGCTTCAACAAGATGCAGGTGGCCTGGCTGGGCAACAAGTCGGCCATGGAAGCCGTGGACCGCGCCAACGGCGAAGTCTTTGCACAGATGGTGAATGCCGACGGCACCCAGGGCTACTACTCGCACCTCATCGTGCACAAGGACAGCCCCCTGGCCAGCCTGGATGACGTGCTCAAGAACGGCAAGTCGCTGAGCTTTGGCAATGGCGACCCCAACTCCACCTCGGGCTTCCTGGTGCCCGGCTACTACGCGTTTGCGCAGAACAAGATCGATGCGAAGACGCACTTCAAGATCACCCGCAGCGCCAACCACGAGACCAATGCGCTGGCCGTGGCCAACAAGCAGGTGGATGTGGCCACCAACAACAGCGAGAACCTGGAAAAGATCAAGGAACGCCAGCCCGAGAAGTTCAAGGACATCAAGATCGTCTGGACTTCGCCGCTGATTCCGCTGGACCCGCTGGTCATGCGCAAGGACCTGCCCGATGCCACCAAGACCAAGATCCGCAACTTCTTCTACAACTACGCCAAGACCGATGCGCGTGAGAAGGAGATCGTGATGAAGATCTCCAAGCTGTCGGGCTTCAAGCCCTCGACCAACGCCCAGCTCACGCCCATCCGCCAGCTCGACCTGTTCGGCAAGCGCAACAAGATCGAGGCCGACGCCACCTTGGCCGATGCCGACAAGAAGACCCGCCTGGCCGAGATCGACCAGCAGCTGGCGTCGCTCAAGTAATCCGCCGCTTGGTGGTTCTGGCCCGGGTGTCCCCATGTCCTCAACATTGAATCCTTCTCTGGCCACGCTGGCCCGCACCACGTCGCCCAAGCGCAGCCTGGCCTGGTATCTGTCGTGGGGCATCCTGCTGGTGTTGCTGGCCGCGTCCTGGCAAGGTGCCGACATGCGCCCGCTGGCCCTGTGGAACGACTCGGGCAACATGGTCAGCTACGCGGCGGAGTTCTTTCCGCCCAATTTTGCGCAGTGGCAAATCTATGTGCAGGAGATGCTGGTCACGCTGCAGATCGCGCTGTGGGGCACGGCACTCGCCGTGATCACCGCCGTGCCGCTGGCGCTGCTGGCCTCGTCCAACATCGTGCCCTGGTGGGTGTATCAGCCGGTGCGCCGCGTGCTGGACGCGTGCCGCGCCATCAACGAAATGGTGTTTGCCATGCTGTTCGTGGTGGCCGTGGGCCTGGGGCCGTTTGCGGGCGTGCTGGCGCTGTGGATCCACACCTCGGGCACGCTGGCCAAGCTGTTCTCTGAAGCCGTGGAAGCCATCGACCCGCAGCCCGTGGAGGGCATCCGCTCCACCGGCGCGAGCGCGCTGCACGAGATCATCTACGGCGTGATCCCGCAGGTGATGCCGCTGTGGATCTCGTACACGCTCTCCCGCTTTGAAGCCAACGTGCGTTCGGCCTCGGTCGTGGGCATGGTGGGGGCAGGTGGCATTGGCGTAGTGCTGTGGGAAATCATTCGCGGCTTTCAATACGCCGAGACCTGCGCGGTGATGCTCATCATCGTGGTGACGGTGAGCGTGATTGACCTGGTCTCTGCGCGTATTCGTAAAGCGTTGGTCTGACAAGGAAAGACGATGGCATTGAGCCTGGAAGACATTGCCCACCTGCTCGCCACCCGGGGCGTGAATCAATATGGCCGCGAGGCGGTCAGCCAGCTGGAGCATGCCTTGCAGTGCGCGCAGTGGGCAGAAAAGTCGGGCGAGACCCCCGCGACGGTCGCAGCGGCTTTGCTGCACGACCTGGGCCACCTGCTGGCACCCGGTGGCGACACGACCGAGCAGGACGACCTGCACCAGTACATGGCCATCCCGTTCCTGCGGGGCCTGATGCCCGACGCGGTGCTGGAACCCATCCGCCTGCACGTGGATGCCAAGCGCTACCTGTGCACCATGGAGCCGGGGTACTGGGAGACGCTGTCACCCGCATCGCAGCACAGCCTGGTGCCGCAGGGCGGGCCCTTTACGCCCAAAGAGGCGATGCAGTTTGCGGCCCAGCCGTTTGCACAAGAGGCCATCCGCCTGCGCCGCTATGACGACCATGCCAAGGTGCCGGGGCTGGTCACGCCACCGCTGGGTTACTACATGGCGCTGGTGCAGCGCCTAGTGCAAGCCCCGGCGGTCGTTGCGGTTGCGGTGGACCACGCTCCGGTAGCCGCGTAAACAGCGGCGTGGTGGGGCCGGGACTTCCGGCCCCCGTCAACCACCTTTATCGCCATTCACCCAGCCCAGGTCCAGCGGGCGGTCCTCGAACTCGGTGTTCAGCACCACCGTGCTGGTGGTGCGGGCCACGCCCGCGATGGCCTTGATCTCGTAAATCACGTCTTCCAGCGCGCGTGCGTGCGTGGTGCGGATCTTGGCCAGAAAGTCGTATTCGCCTGCCACGCTGTGCAGCTCTTCGACTTGGGGCATGGCGCGCAGGCGGGGCGCCACATCCCGGCAGTGGATGCCGCCGTCGTTTCGGATGGCCACAAACGCGGTGAAGTTCAGCCCTACACGCTCTGGGTCCACGCTGATCGAGAAGCGGCGGATCACCCCCTTGTCCAGCAACTTCTTCACGCGCTCGTGCACAGCGGCGGTGGACAGCCCCACTTCAGCCCCTACGTCGGCATACGAACGTCGGCCATCCGCGCCCAGTGCCGAAATAATTCTGGCGTCCATGTCATCTGTCTGAATATTTGCTTGCATAGCCGCTAATTTTTGGTAAAAATTACGAAAACCTCGCGGTTTCCATAAATTATTCGGTTAGGTGAAGAATATGCCGACAATTTTCAATGCGCAAGTGCGGTCCCAGCGGACCTGGGCGGTAGCGGTGGCGCTGCTGCTGGTCTACGTGGTGTGGGGCACCACCTATTTCGCGATTGGGATTGCGCTCCAGAGCATGCCACCCTTGCTCATGAACGCTATCCGCTTTCTGTGCGCAGGTGCGGTGATGCTGGTGATTGCGCTGGCACAAGGGCACGCACTGCCCACCCGTGCGCAGTGGCGCAACTCGGCCCTGGTGGGCGGGCTGATGGTGTTCTTGGCCATGAATTTCATCGGGTTTGCACAAAAGCTTGGCATTGGCTCGGGCCTGATGGCCACAGTGGTGACCACCATGCCCATGTGGCTGGCGCTGTGGTCGCGCTGGGGCGGCGAGCGTGTGCCGGTCACCAGCTGGATCGGCCTGGCGCTGGGCGTGGTGGGCGCGCTGCTGCTGGCGCTGGAAGGTGACTTCTCCGCCACCTGGCTGGGTGCGCTGCTGGCCTTTGGTGCGCCGCTGGCCTGGAGTGTCGGTTCGTATGCCTCGCGCAAGCTGTCGCTGCCCGCGCCCGCCATGGCATCGGCCGCGCAGTGGTTTGCGGGGGGCGCCATGGGGCTGGTGGTGGCGTTGTGGTTCGAGCCTTTGAGCGCCCTGGGCCAGGTCACTGCCAAGTCGTGGGCGGCGTGGGTCTATCTGTTGGTGTTTGGCACGCTGGTAGCGCTCAATGCGTACCTGTGGCTGCTGCAGAACACTTCCGCAGCGCTGGCAGGCAGCTATTCGTTCGTCAACCCTGCGGTGGCTTTGCTGGTGGGCGTGGCGCTGGGGGGCGAATTGCTGACGGGCTGGGTGTTTGCCGCACTGCCGTTGATTGGGGCGGCCCTGGCGTTCATTCTGTATGGGCAGGCGCTGCAGCGGTGGCTGGAAAAGCTCAGTCCGGGATTACAGCGGTTGCTTCAATCTCGATCTTCGCGCGCTCTTCCATGAGCCCCGCCACTTGCACGCAGGCCATGGCCGGAAAGTTCTTGCCCAGCACCTCGCGGTAGACCGCGCCCAGCTCCTTCAGGCGGCTGTTGTATTCGTTGCGGTCGGTCACGTACCAGGTCAGCCGCACCAGGTGTTCGGGGCCTGCGCCACCGGCTTCCAGCACCGCCCGCACGTTCAGCAGCGTCTGCTTGGTCTGGGCAATGAAGTCGTCGCTCTCAAACTGCTGCTGCGCGTTCCAGCCGATCTGGCCGCCGGTAAAGACCATGGTGCCGCGTGCGGCCACGCCGTTGGCGTAGCCCTTGGGGGTGACCCAGCCTTCGGGCTGCAAAAGGGTGTTTTTCATCGTCATGTTGTTTTTGTGGAAGTGGGCGATGCGGCGGAGGGTGATGCGCCCGCACCCTGGCGCAGCTTGAAGCGCTGCAGCTTGCCGGTTTCGGTGCGGGGCAGTGCGGTCACAAACTCCACCACGCGTGGGTATTTGAACGGAGCGATGGTGGCCTTCACATGGTCCTGCAGCGTCTTGACCATGGCGGCGTCGCCCGTGTGCCCGGGCTTCAAGACGCAGATGGCCTTGACCACCATGCCGCGCTCTTCGTCGGGCACGCCGATCACCCCGCACTCGGCCACGGCCGGGTGGCGCAGCAGGGCGTCTTCGACCTCGGGGCCGCCCACGTTGTAGCCGGCGGTGATGATCATGTCGTCGTCGCGCGCCTGGTAGAAGAAGTAGCCGTCCGCGTCCTGCGTGAACGCATCGCCGGGGTAGTTCCAGCCGTCCTTCACGTACTTGGCCTGGCGCGGGTCGTCGAGGTACTTGCAGCCCGTGGGGCCTATCACTGCGAGCTTGCCCACGGTGCCGCGCGGCAGCTCGTTGCCATCGTCGTCCACCACCTTGGCGGTGTAGCCAGGCACGACCTTGCCGATGGCGCCGCGCCGACTTTCGCCGCCGGGGGAGGAGATGAAAATGTGGAACATCTCGGTGGCGCCAATGCCGTCTGTCATGTCGAGGCCGGTCGCCTCCTTCCACAGCTGGCGTGTGGCATCCGGAAGCCCTTCGCCTGCGCTCACGCTGGTGCGCAGTTGGGGCAGGCCGATCTGCCTGGCGAACGGCGCCATCTGCCGGTAGAACGTGGGGGCGGTGTAGCAGATGGTCACGCCCGCTTCGCGCATCAGGCGCACCATGGTTTCGGGCGTGTAGGGCTGATCGGGGAAGTACACGCTGGCCCCGGCCCACATCGGAAACACCAGCAAGCCGCCGAGGCCAAAGGTGAACGCCAGCGGTGGCGAGCCCGCCACGATGTCTTCGGGCGTAGCGCGCAGCACGTGGCGCGGCCAGGCCTCGCAGCCCGCCAGCACATCGCGGTGGGTGTGCACGGCGGCCTTGGGCGCGCCCGTGGTGCCGGAGGTGAAGGCCATCAGCGCAATATCGTCAGCCGACGTGGGGCAGGGCGGCGTGGTGCCGGGCTTGGCCTGTGCGCGCTGCAGCAGGTCGGCCGCATCGGGCGCGGTGTGGAACGGCACGATGGTGGCCAGCACCGGGTGCTGTGCTTGTGCCGTCTGCAGCTCCGCAAGCAGGCGGCCGTCGCACAGCGCCAGCGTGGGCTGGGCGCGGTCGATGATGCTGCCCAGTTCGCCCGCGCGCAGCAGCGGCATAGTGGCCACGGCAATCAGCCCGGCGTAGACGGTGCCCAGCCAGGCCAGCGCCATCTCCACCGTGTTGCCGCCGCGCAGCAGCACGCGGTTGCCGGGCACCAGACCATGGTCCTGCGTCAGCACCTCGGCAATGCGCGCGGCCTCGGCGCGGGCGTCGCGGTAGGTGTAGGTGCGGTGCGGGCCGCGCAGCAGGGGGCGGTCGATGTGGCCAGCGCGCTCGGCCTGGTCGAACAGCGCTTGCACCAGATTGGCCTGGTCTGCGATCTGCAGCTCCGGCAGGTCGTAGCGCAGCGTGGGCCAGGCCTCGGGCGGTGGCAGGCGGTCGTGCACGAAATGGTCGGGCTGGGCGGAGGGGGCTTTCATGCGTTTACTCCTGCAGAACGGCCTTGCCGATGATCAGTTGCTGCACCTCGGTCGCGCCTTCGTAGATGCGCAGCGAGCGGATGTCGCGGTACAGCGATTCGACCTTGCTGCCCACTTCCACGCCGCGCCCGCCGTGCAGCTGCAGCGCCATGTCGATGACGCGCTGGGCGTTTTCAGTGGCGGTCATCTTGGCCATCGCCGCTTCGGCAGTCACGCGCGCCTGGCCCGTGTCGCGCAGCCAGGCCGCGCGGTAGGTGAGCAGCGCGGCGCTGTCCACCAGCGCGGCCATCTCGCCGATCTTGGCCTGCGTGAGCTGAAAGTCCGCCAGCGTCTGGCCGAACATGCGGCGCTGGCGGGCGTGGTGCACGGCCTCGGCCAGTGCGCGGCGCGCCATGCCGAGGGCGGCAGCGGCCACCGATGCGCGGAAGATGTCGAGCGTGCGCATGGCCAGCTTGAAGCCGCCGTTCTCGTCGCCCAGCAGCGCGGTGGCGGGCACGTTGCAGTTGGTGAACTGCAGTGTGGCCAGCGGGTGGGGCGCCATCACATGGATGTGGCGCGAGGTATCGAGGCCCGGCGTGTTCGCATCGACGATGAAGGCGCTGATGCCGCGCGTGCCGCCGCTCGGGTCGGTCTTGGCGAACACGCAGTAGAAGTCGGCGATGCCGCCGTTGCTGATCCAGGTTTTGGTGCCGTTCAAGCAAAAAGTGCCTATAGCGCTAGTCGAATCTGTGCTGGCAGCTATGGTTTGCATAGCACCCACATCTGACCCCGCCTCGGGCTCGCTCAGCGCAAACGCCGCAATCAGTTCGCCGCGCGCCACGCTTTGCAGGTAGTGCGCCTGCTGCGCGGGGCTGCCCGCCAGCGTGATCGCGCCGCTGCCCAGTCCTTGCATCGCAAACGCAAAGTCCGCCAGCGGCGAGTGGTAGGCCAGTGTCTCGCGCAGCAGCACCAGCGCGCGCGAGTCCAGTGCAGGCAGCGCGCCGCCGTGCGCGGCGGGCACGCAGTAGCGCAGCCAGCCGCCCGCGCCCAGGCGCTGCACCCAGTCGCGGCAGGCGGCGCGGTCGTCGGTTTCATCGACCTGCTGTGCAGCCGCCCAGGGCACCAGGCCCTCGGCCAGCGCGCGGTGGGCGTCGTCAAAAAAGGGCAGGGCCAGGTGCGCCGTCGATGGCGGGCGGGGGGCGGGGGGCGTTGCGACGTGCATGGGATCAATCTCCCTGGAACACGGGCTTTTGCTTGGCGGCGAAGGCTTCGTAGGCACGGCGGAAGTCTTCGGTCTGCATGCAGATGGCCTGGGCCTGGGCCTCGGCCTCGATGGCCTGCTCAATGGTCATGCTCCACTCCTGGCTCAGCATGGTCTTGGTCATGCCGTGGGCAAAGGTGGGGCCGTCGGCCAGCGCGCGCGCGGTGGCCTGCACGTTGGCCAGCAGGTCGGCGCTTTCATACAGGTCGTTGAAGAAGCCCCAGGCCAGGCCTTCGTGCGCGGTCATCGCGCGGCCAGTGAAAAGCAGCTCGCTGGCGCGACCCTGGCCGATCATGCGGGGCAGCAGCGCGCAGGCGCCCATGTCGGCCCCGGCCAGGCCCACGCGGGTGAACAGGAACGCGGTCTTGGTGGCCTCGGTGCCGTAGCGCATGTCGCAGGCCAGCGCCATCATGGCGCCTGCACCAGCGCAGATGCCGTCGATGGCGCCCAGCACGGGCTGCGGGCAGGCGCGCATGGCCTTGACCAGGTCACCCGTCATGCGCGTGAACTCCAGCAGCTCGGGCATGGTCATGGTGGTCAGCGGGCCGATGATCTCGTGCACGTCGCCGCCCGAGCAGAAGTTGCCACCCGCGCCGGTGACCACGATGGCCTTCACGTCGGTGGCGAACCGCAGCGCGTAGAAAAAGTCGCGCAGCTCGGCATAGCTCTGGAAAGTCAGCGGGTTCTTGCGGTCCGGCCGGTTGAGTGTGACAGTGCCCACGCCATCGGCAAAGCTCCATGCGAAGTGCTCAGCCAGGTAGCTGGCCTGCGGGTTGAACTGCTCGCGCATGGGGTTGCTCGCCCCGATGTAGTGCTTCATTCGGTTGTCTCCAAAGAGTTGTTTTGTGTGTGTTCTTTGACCTTGCCCAGCAGGCGGTACAAGGTGGCGATGTCGCGCTCGCCCAGCGTGGCGAAGGCCTCGACGATCCATTGCTCGTGCTGTCGCGCCATGGTGTTGAACTGCTCGCGGCCCTGGGGTGTAAGGCGCACCAGGTACGCACGGCGGTCGCCCTCCACGTCCATACGCTCAACCAGCCCTTCAGCCACCAGCTGGTCGGTGATACCGGTGATGTTGCCGCTCGTCACCATCATGCGGCGCGAGAGTTCCTTCATCTTCATGCCCTCGGGCGCACGCTCCAGCTGCGCCATCAGGTCAAAACGCGGCAAGGTGGTGTCGAACTGCGCGCGCAGGTGGCTGCGCACCTGCTTCTCGATGAGCTGGGTGCAGGTGAGCAGGCGCAGCCACAGGCGCAGGGCTTCTGGGTGTTCGCTGGGGGCGGCGCCGTGCAGGCGGGCTTCGAGGTCCATGGGGGTTTACTCGATGGCTGCGGGTTTGCTGGATTCCTGCGCCGGTGCGGCCAGTGCAGCCATCTGCTTTTGCTTGGCAATCTCGCGCAGCATTTGGTCGCGGCCGCTGTGGTATTGCACCGGCCAGTCCGTGTGCGCTGCGGCCACGGGGCTCAATTGCGCGGCGGCGTGCAGCGTCCAGGCCGGGTCGGCCAGGTGGGGTCGGGCGATGGCACACAGGTCCGCTCGGCCCGCCGCGATGATGCTGTTGGCGTGGTCCGCCTCGGTGATCGCGCCCACGGCCATGGCGGCAATACCCACCTCGTTGCGGATGCGGTCGGCAAACGGCGTCTGGTACATGCGGCCGTACACCGGGCGGGAGTCGCGCGTGGTCTGGCCTGAGGACACGTCGATCAGGTCCGTGCCAGCGGCCTTGAACAGGCGCGCGATGGCAATGGCGTCGTCGGCGGTGTTGCCTTGGCCTTCCTGCAGCCAGTCGTGCGCCGAGATGCGCACGGAGAGCGGTTTGTCGGCGGGCCACACGGCGCGCAGCGCGGTGAACACTTCCAGCGGGTAGCGGCAGCGGTTCTCCAGGCTACCGCCGTATTCATCGGTGCGCTGGTTGGTAGCGGGGCTGAGGAAGCTGGCCAACAGGTAGCCGTGCGCGCAGTGCAGCTCCAGCCAGTCAAAGCCGCAGGCCACGGCCCGGCGAGCGCTGTCCACAAACGCGGCGGTCACGCGGTCCATGTCGGCGCGGGTCATGGCGGCAGGTGTCTGGTTCTGTGCACCATAGGCGATGGGGCTGGCGGCCAGCAGCGGCCAGTTGCCCGTCTCCAGCGGCTCGTCCGTGCCTTCCCAGCCCACGCGCGTGGAGCCCTTGGGGCCGCTGTGGCCCAACTGCAGGCCGATCTTGGCTGTGCTGCTGCCGTGCACAAAGTTCACGATGCGCGCGAAGGCGGCTTGCTGGGCGTCGTTCCACAGCCCCGGGCAGGCGGGTGTGATGCGGCCTTCGGGTGTGGGGCTGGTCATCTCCACCATCACCAGCGCAGCGCCACCCAGGGCGCGCGCACCCAGGTGCACCAGGTGGAAGTCCTGTGGCACGCCCTCGACCGCGCTGTAGGTGGCCATGGGCGAGACGACGATGCGGTTCTTGAGCGTGAGGTCTTTCAGGGTGAAAGGCGTGAGCATGGGCGGAATCGCCGCCTTGCCGCCTGCGAGCCAGGCCTCGTAGCCCTCCAGCCATGCCGCATCGCGCAGCCGCAGGTTCTCGTGGCTGATGCGCTGGCTGCGCGTGAGCAGCGAATACGTGAACTGCTCAATGGGCATGCCGGTGTAGCGCGCCACGTTTTCAAACCATTCGGTGCTGTTGCGTGCGGCGTTCTGGATCTTGAGCACCTCCACGCTGCGGCGCGCCTCGTAGTGCTGCAGCACCTCATCGATGGGCAAGCCGGTCGCAAACTCATTGGCCAGGTCGATGGCATCTTCCAGCGCCAGCTTGGTGCCGCTGCCGATGGAGAAATGCGCCGTGTGCGCGGCGTCGCCCATCAGCACGATGGGCACCTGCTTGCCCCCAACGCTCTCGCGGTGCACCCAGGTGTTGCAGATCACGCGTGGAAAGCGAATCCAGTTGGCCGAGCCGCGCAGGTGGGTGGCGTTGCTGATGAGGGCGTTGCCGTCCAGGTACTTCGCGAAGAGCTTTTCGCAAAACGCAATCGCCTCGGGCTGCTCCATGGCGTCCAGGCCATGGGCCTTCCACACGGCCTCGGGCGTCTCGACAATGAAGGTGGATGTGTCGGCGTCGAACTGGTAGGCGTGGGCTTGGAACCAGCCATGCTCAGTCTGTTCGAACGCGAAGGTGAAGGCATCGAACTTCTTCTTGGTGCCCAGCCACACGAAGCGGCACTGGCGCAGGTCGATGTCGGGTTGGTAAACGCTGGCGTAACGGGTGCGGATGCGGCTGTTGAGGCCGTCGCTGGCGATGACCAGGTCGGCGTGGTACTGCGCGGCGAGCGCCTGGTCGTCGGCCACGTCGGTCTCGAACACCAGCTCCACACCGACCGCCAGGCACCGGTCCTGCAGGATGTTGAGCAGCCGCTTGCGGCCAATGCCGCAAAAGCCGTGGCCGGTGGAGCGCACGCTGCGGCCCTTGAAGAACACCTCGATGTCGTCCCAGTGGTTGAACGCATCGCCGATGAGTGCGGCCGTGGGCGCGTCGGCCGCCTGCAGATTGGCCAGCGTCTGGTCCGACAGCACCACGCCCCAGCCGAAGGTGTCGAACGGTCGGTTGCGCTCGACCACCGTGATGCGGTGGGCGGGGTTCTGCTGCTTCATCAGCAGGGCGAAATAGAGACCGGCGGGCCCGCCGCCAATGCAGAGGATGTTCATGTCAAAATAGTTTAGACCTAAACAAAATGCTGTCAATGGGGTTGCTCCCTGCCGCCAGAGCGTGCCGCCGCTGTAGGACAGACTCTGAAAAGCCGGGCTGCGTGTTGACGCGCTGCAGCATGACTTCAAGAATCCTTGGTATGAAGCACTTGCTGCATACCCTGGAGGGGCGGCTGGCGACCCTGCCCGTGCCCATGGCGGTGGAGCTGCCGGCGGGTCAGCACCTGGGCGCGCCCGACCCGGCGGTGGTGCTGCGCTTTCGGGACCGCATGGCGCTGGTCGCGCTGGCCTCTGGCGATATCGGTCATGTCGGGGCCGCCATCGTCGAGGGCCGCGTGGCGCTGGAGGGCGGCATGCGTGATCTGATGGCAGCAGCCACAGGCCTGCTGACGCGCGACCCCGCACGCGACCAGCACCATGGCTGGTGGCGCAGGGTGCTGGGGCGCGCGCGGTCCATGGCAGCACACACGCTGGCGCATGACGCGCGGCAGGTGCAGTTCCACTACGACCTGTCGGATGACTTCTATGCGCTGTGGCTGGACCCGCGCCGCGTGTATTCGTGCGCCTACTACCGGTCACCCGAACTTACCCTGGCCCAGGCGCAGGAGGCCAAGCTCGACCACATCTGCCGCAAGCTGCAGCTGCAGCCGGGCGACCGGTTTCTGGACATTGGGGCGGGCTGGGGCGGCCTGCTGCTGTGGGCGGCCGAACACTACGGGGTGGATGCAACCGGCATCACGTTATCGCGCAACCAGCATGCGCATGTGCCGCGGCTCATCCACGAGCGAGGGCTAGAGGGACGGGTGCGCATGCAGTTGGTGGACTATCGCGAGTTGCACGTGGACCAGCCCTTTGACAAGATCGCCTCGGTGGGCATGTTCGAGCACGTGGGGCGTGCGCAGATGGGCCGCTACTTCAACACCGTGGCGCGCCTGCTGCTCCCGGGCGGACTGGTGCTGAACCATGGCATCACCGCCGGGGGCGTGGACAACGCGCAGCTGGGCGCCGGCATGGGCGACTTCATCGAGCAGTACATCTTCCCGGGCGGTGAGCTACTGCATGTGAGCACGGTGCTGCAGGACCTGGCCCGCGCGGGCCTGGAGATGGTGGATACCGAGAACCTGCGCCCGCATTACGCGCGCACGCTGTGGGCATGGTCCGATGGCCTCGAAGCCCGACTGCCGGCAGCCCGTGGGGTGCTGTCCGCTCAAGCGGGCGCCGAGCAGGCGGATAAGGTCTTGCGTGCCTACCGCTTGTACCTCGCGGGCAGTGCTCTCGGCTTTGAACGGGGCTGGATGGCGCTGCACCAGATGCTGGCCATCAAGCCGGATGGCGATACCGCCAAGGGCGCTGTACCCGGCGCACAATCGAGTTATCCCTTCACCCGCGACCATATGTACGCGGCCCGTAAGACCCGCTTTGAAACTCTCTCTAAAACCCTCTCTGACAACCTTTCTGACAGGCCTTTGACCATGCTCTACAAGTTCAAATCCCGCGCCACTGCCGACCTCATCATGCTCGAACCCCAGGGGCGCCAGATCGTGACCCTCATCGGCAAGACCCCCGGCACCAGCGGCATCGTGACCGCTGCGCAAATCCCTGCCGCCATCGCTGCGCTGGAGGCCGCCGTCATCGCCGACGAGGCCCAGCCCGAAGCCCAGGAAAACGATGAATCCGCCGCTGAGGAGCGCCACGACGTGGTGCGCCTGCGCCAGCGCGCAGCGCCCTTCATTGAAATGCTCAAGCGCAGTGCGGCGGCAGATGTGGACGTGGTGTGGGGTGTATGACCTGAGGGCAGGCGGGTTCGCAACTCACACAACGCGCAATGCGCACTTCGCGACGAAAGTGCGTTGCCAGTCCCATCCACCCACCCTCAGCAATCCGTCGCAGGCCACGCTGCGATCTTCGCCGTTGTAGTGGTGTCCGCCGTCAGTCCACCTTGGCGCCCGAGGTCTTTACCACCTGCGCCCACTTCTTGTGTTCGTTGTCGATGTGCTTGGCAAATTCTGCGGGCGTGTTGCCGCCGGGGATCGCACCCTGGGCCAGCAGCCGCTCCTTCATGGCAGGGGTGGCCAGTGACTTGGCGACTTCCTGCTGAATGCGGTTCACGATGTCGGGGGGCGTACCCGCTGGGGCCAGCAGGCCGAACCACGAACTGGCCTCGTAGCCCTTGAGCGTGGGGCCGCCTGCCTGTTCCACCGTAGGCACATCGGGCAAGGCGCCCGAGCGCTCGGAGCTGGTCACGGCCAGCGCGGTGAGTTTGCCGGCCTTGATCTGCGCCATGGACGAGGGCAGGTTGTCGAACATCACGTCCGCGTTGCCCGCCACCATGTCCATCAGTGCCGGGCCGGAGCCCCGGTAGGGCAGGTGCAGCATGAAGGTACCGGTCATGCTCTTGAACAGCTCGCCAGCCAGGTGGATCGACGTGCCGTTGCCGCTGGAGGCCATGTTCATCTTGCCGGGGTTGGCCTTGGCCACGCGGATGAAGTCCTGCACGTTGTGAATGCCCTGGGCCTTGGCCTTGTCGGCGTTCATCACCATCACGTTGGGCACGGCCGCCACCAGCGTGATAGGTACAAAGTCCTTGATGGGGTCGTAGGGCAGCTTGGCGTACAGCGCGCGGTTGATGCCGTGGGTGCCCACGGTGCCCATCAGCAGCGTGTAGCCGTCGCCGGGAGACTTGGCTACCAACTCTGCACCCACGTTGCCGCCCGCGCCCGCGCGGTTGTCCACGATGAACTGCTGCCCGAACGCTTTGGACAGCTCGGGCGCCATGGCGCGGGCCAGGATGTCGGTGGTGCCACCGGGCGCAAAGGGCACCACGATGCGTACCGGCTTGGTGGGCCATGCGCCCTGGGCGCGCGCCATGGTGGGCAGCAGCGCCGCCGCGCAGGCCAGCGCAACGGTGCTGGCGGCCAGGGCCATCACCTGGCGACGGCGCGCGTGGAGTGGATGCGCAGCGGTTGCGGCATCCGATGAGCCGGATGAGCGAGTGGGTGCGTGGAGGGGAGTGCGTGCCATGGAGATCAATCCTTGATGTCGGGGAGAAGAGAAAGGTCTGCTGGGGTTCTACGCGCGTTGGCGCAGTGGGGGCAGATGGATAACCCCAATCCTGGTGGCGCAGGGCATCTGCAGCCCGCAATATCGCGCGCACGGTCCGTTCAACAGCCCAACCGCGCCCATGAAAAAAGCCGCAACACGTCGTGCGACGTGGCGGCTTTGGGGAGGTGCTGGCAGGGCTGCGTTCAGAGCCCTACCGGGTGCGAGAGGATCAGTCCGCGTAGGTGCCTGCGGCCTTGATGACGGCGCCCCACTTGTCGATCTCGGCGGCCACGAACTTCTTGTGCTCAGGGCCTTCAATGCGCTTGTCGGTGATGACCACGGCGCCCAGGGCTTCCTGCTTCTTGATGAACTCTGGGTCCTTCAGAGCGGCCTTGAGCGCTTCGTTGATCTTCTTTTGCACATCGGCGGGTGTGCCCTTGGGGGCGTACAGGCCGTGCCAGATGCTCACGTTGAAGTCCTTCAGACCCGATTCCGCCAGGGTGGGAAGGTCTTTGAGCGCAGGGGTGGTCAGGCGCTTGGAGGTGGTCACGGCATAGGCCTTGACCTTCTTGCCTTCGATCTGGCTGGTGGTGTTGGTGGTCTGGTCGCACAGCAGGTCGATCTGGCCGCCGATCAGGTCGGTGATGGCAGGGGCCGTGCCTTTGTAGGGCACATCGGTCATATCGGTCTGCAGCGCTGCCTTGAACATCAGGCCGCACAGGTGCGAGGCAGCGCCCAGGCCGGCGTTGCCCAGGTTGATCTTGCCCTTGTTCTGCTGAATCCAGGCCGTCAACTCCTTGAAGTTGTTGGCTGGCATGGTGGGGCGAGCTATCAGCGTCATGGGCACTTCGTTGACCATGCCCAGGTATTCAAAGTCGTTGGGCACGCTGAACGACAGCTTGCGGTACAGCGCGGGCATGGTGGACATGCCGATGTGGTTGAGCAGCAGTGTGTAGCCATCGGGCGTTGCACGGGCCACGCGGGCGGCGCCAATGGAGCTGCCGGCACCGGCGGTGTTGTCCACCACCACGGTGGCGCCCAAAGGCTTGCGCAGCGCTTCGGCCAGGTCGCGGGCCACGCGGTCGGTGGGGCCACCGGCGGCGAAGGGCACCACGATGGTGACCGTCTTGTCCTTGGCGGGGAAGTCCTGCGCGTGGGCGCCAAAGGCAAGCACTGCAGCGGCAGCGACGAGGGCGAGTTTCAGCATTGTTTTCATGGGTGCTCCTGTAAATGACGGGCCATGATAGCGAGGGGCATTTCTGCCAACATTGCGGATAGTACGTAGCACACAGGCCGCATGGTCTTTAAGCCAAATGGCCCGGTAGCGCTGGTATTTATTGTCTTGAATGCTATTTAATGAATAGCAAATGTTAGGGTAAACACTGCGGTGCCCCCGTGTGCGAAATGGCCTTGTTTTGCGCTGTCGCAAGGCCGGATGCCCTGTCTGATCGATTGATGTGCATACACATCTTTTGCATGCCGCACGCACTCCGCCTTCGCAGTCCAGCGTGGCGCCTTGGCCTGCGCAGCGAGATCTTCAACAGGCGCCCAGGTCGCCTGCCATTGCGCGCGTGCGCACTGGCAGGCGGGCGCAACTGCTGAAAGAGCTATTTGTAGCTGCGTGCGTCTTCGATCACCTTGCCATCGTTGGGCAGTGTGCCGGGCGGCACCATCTGCACCTCGCCGCGCAGCTTGGTCACTTCGCGGATCGCGTCGCCGAGCTGGTGGGCCAGGCCCTCGGCGGTCTCGGTGGTTTCGACCTGCAGCACCATCTGGTCATTGGCCATTTCGCCGCTGACCACAAGCCGGGCGCGCTGAACCTGCGGAAAGCGACGCGCAATGGTGGCGATCTGCCCAGGGTGCACAAACATGCCACGCACCTTGGTCGTCTGGTCGGCCCGGCCCATCCAGCCCTTGATGCGGGTGTTGGTGCGACCGGTGGGGCACTGGCCTGGCAGCACGGCGGACAGGTCGCCGGTGCCAAAGCGGACCAGCGGATAGTCGGGGTTGAGCGTGGTGATGACCAGCTCGCCCACCTCGCCCTCGGGCACCGGGTCGCCGGTGCCGGGACGCACGATCTCGACAATCACGCCTTCGTCCAGCACCAGGCCTTCGCGTGCCGAGGTTTCATAGGCAATCAGGCCCAGGTCTGCCGTGGCATAGCACTGGTAGCCCGCGATGCCGCGCTCGGCAAACCAGTCGCGCAGCGAGGGCGGAAACGCCTCGCCCGACACCAGCGCTTTGGTGACGGTGGGCAGGGCCACGCCCATCTCGGCGGCCTTCTCGACAATGATTTTCAGAAAGCTGGGCGTGCCGATGTAGCCCGCCGGTTTCAGCTCGGCCATGGCCTGCACCTGCTGCTCGGTCTGGCCGGTGCCACCGGGGAACACGGTGCAGCCCAGCGCGTGGGCGCCGGTCTCCATCATCGAACCCGCAGGTACAAAGTGGTAGCTGAAGCTGTTGTGGATCAGCTCTCCGCTGCGAAAGCCCGCTGCGTGGATCGCGCGCGCCATGCGCCAGTAGTCACGCCGGGTGCCCTCGGGCTCGTAGATGGTGCCGGGGCTGGCGAACACGCGGGTCATGCCGGGTCCGAAGTTCAGCGCGCTGAAGCCGCCAAACACATTGGCCGCGCGGCCCGCCTGCTGCCGCTCCAGCAGCTCGTACTTGCGCGTGACGGGCAGTTGTGCCAGCGCCGCGCGGCTGGTGACAGTCGATGCATCCACGCCCGCCAGGATGCTGGCAAAGGCGGGCGACGCCTTCTGGGCATGGGCGATCTGCTGCGGCAGCGCCGCCATCAAGGCCGCTTCGCGCTCGGCGGGGCTGCGCGTTTCCAGGGCGTCATAGAACGTGCTCATGCCTGGGTTTCCTTGTGAGGTGGTTGAAGGTGAAATTGGCCTGTAGCGCTTATTCAGAAAGCACAATAAGCTATCAAATTAAGAGTGAATTCGTTCGGCGTCTGAAAAGGATTACGGCCCTGGTCGCCCGCACTGCCGAAGGTCAGCGCACCCGTGGAACTGGCTTTGCCAGGCCACCGGGTGCGTCCCCCTGAGGGGGAAGGCGCGTCAGCGCCTCAGGGGGCACCCTAAGCAAGCCAGCGCTTGCGCCGCTTGTAGCTCTTTACGTCCTTGAAACTCTTGCGCTCGCCGCCGCCCACGCCCAGGTAGAACTCCTTCACGTCCTCGTTGTTGGCCAGGTCGCTGGCGGCGCCGTCCATCACCACGCGGCCACTTTCCATGATGTAGCCGTAGTCCGCGTACTTCAGGGCCATGTTGGTGTTCTGCTCAGCCAGCAGGAAGGTGACCTTCTCCTTGGTGTTCAGGTCCTTCACGATGTTGAACACCTCTTCCACGATCTGAGGCGCGAGGCCCATCGAAGGCTCGTCCAGCAACACCATGCTGGGGTTGGCCATGAGTGCGCGGCCGATGGCGCACATCTGCTGCTCGCCGCCCGAGGTATAGGCGGCCTGCGAGGTGCGGCGCGTCTTGAGGCGTGGGAAGTAGTTGTAGACCTTCTCGAGGTTGGCCGCGATCTCGGCCTTGCTGGTGCGGGTGTAGCTGCCGGTCATCAGGTTCTCTTCAATGGTCAGGTGGGCAAAGCAGTGTCGTCCCTCCATCACCTGCACCACACCGCGCTGCACCAGGTCGGCGGGCGAGAGGTTCTCGATGCGTTCGCCGCGCAGTTCGATGCTGCCCTTTGTCACCTCGCCCCGTTCGCCCTTGAGCAGGTTGGAGATCGCGCGCAGCGTGGTCGTCTTGCCAGCTCCGTTGCCCCCCAGGATGGCCACGATGGAGCCCTCGCGCACCTGCAGCGAGACGCCCTTGAGCACCAGGATCACGTGGTTGTAAATGACTTCGATGCCGTTGACGTTGAGAACGATGTTGCTGTTGGAGTCCATGGTCTTGCCTTCCTGTACCAATCCAAAAGGCTGTGGGTCAACCCTTTGGATTGGCGGCTGCTCTCGAGAGCGCAACCGCGAATCACTGGCCGTTGAAACGGTCGCAGCCTGAAATACCAGTGCCGCCTTGCAAGGGCCGCCCCGCCGCGCTGGTGGCGTCCCCCTTCCCGACTCGCACAGCGAGGAGAGAGAAGGGGGAAGCGGCAAAGCCGCTCAGGGGGATGTGCTTAGCTCTGGCAATCCGCCGCATCCCGGCGCGTCATCTTCTTGTCGGCCAGGTACTTGTCCGCACCGGCCTTGACCATGGGCTTCAGGATCTGCTCGTCGGCCTGGTACCAGTCAGACGAGAAGTTCCACTTCTTGCCGTCCCAGGTGTGCACGCGCGACCAGGTGGAGCCCATGTGGTCGGCGCAGCTGGTAGACAGGGGGCGCATCACGTCCTTGAAGCCCAAAGCGTCCAGCTTCTTCTGGTCCAGGGCCAGGTTTTCCATGCCCCAGCGCACTTGCTCTCCGGTCATGACCTTGCCCTTGCCAAAACGCTCTTGCGCGCGGCGCACGGCTTCCACAGCCAGCATCTGGATGATCACGCCGCGGGTGTAAAGCACCGAGCCCACTTCGTCCTTGGGACCCGTGCCCTGGCCCTTGTCGTGCACGTGCTTCAGGATGTCCTGGATTACTTTGGACTGGGTGCCGTAGCCGTTCAGAGCCAGCGCGTTGTAGCCCTTGGCGCCTTCGCCCACGTCACGCACATCGGGCTCGGCACCGGCCCACCACACGCCATACATCTTGTCGCGGGGATAGCCAGTGGCCTGGGCTTCCTTCAGGGCGGTGGAGTTCATCACGCCCCAGCCCCACAGCAGCACATAGTCAGGGCGGCTCTGGCGCACTTGCAGCCAAGTGGCTTTCTGTTCCACACCGGGCGCGGTCACGGGCAGCATCTGCAGCTCAAAGCCGTGCATCTTGGCGCGCTCTTGCAGCACGGGGATGGGCTCCTTGCCGAAGGGGCTGTCGTGGTAGACCAGCGCAATCTTCTTGCCCTTGAGCTTGTCCAGACCGCCATTGGCTTTGCCCAGGTGCTGGATCAGGATGTCAGCGCCCGTCCAGTAGCTGCCCATGAACGGGAAGTTCCACTTGAAGGCCTGACCGTCCTGCGCCACCGACAGGCCGTAGCCCAGCGTCATCAGCGGGATCTTGTCCACGGGGGCTTTTTCGGTCAGCGCAAACGTGATGCCGGTGGCCTGGGGGTCGAACAGCGAGACGCCGGGGCGGCTCTTCAGGCGCTCGTAGCACTCCACGCCACGGTCGGTGGCGTAGCCCGTTTCGCATTCTTCAAAAGTCAGCTTCACACCGTTGATGCCGCCGTCGCGGGCGTTGATCATCTTGATGTAGTCCTGCTTGCCGTTGGCCCATGGCACACCGTTGGGGGCATAGGGGCCCGTGCGGTACGACAGCAGCGGGAAGAACTGCTCCTTGGCTTGTGCGAAGGCGTTCGTCGCGATGGACGAGGCACCGGCAGCAACCACCGCAGCGGCGATCACGATTTTCGAAAGCTTCATGGATGTCTCCTTTGGATGAATGTGTTGAAGCACGGGAAAAAACACGACAGACAGACAGTTAACGCGGCAATGCAACAGGCTCGTATCGGGACTTGCGAGTAAGGGGTTTCCTGCAGCGCGGTCTGATCAGTGCGGGAAGGGCCACAGGCGCAGCTTCTGCTTGGCGGTGGACCAGAGCTTGGCCAGGCCATGGGGCTCCACGATCAGGAACCACACGATCAGCGCACCGAAGATCATCAGCTCGGCATGCGACACGCCCGCCGTGGACACCTCGATGCCAAACAGCCCCATGAAGGCGGGCAGGAACTGGTTGAGCACGATGGGCAGCACCACGATGAAGGCCGCGCCAAAGAAGCCGCCCATGATGGAGCCCAGCCCGCCGATGATCACCATGAACAGCAGGCGGAAGGACACTTCCACCGAGAACGCCGCGGGCTCCCAGGCGCCCAGGTGCACAAAGGCCCACAGCGCACCGGCCATGCCCACGATGAAGGAGCTGACGGCAAACGCGCTGAGCTTGGCGTACATGGGGCGGATGCCGATGACGGCGGCGGCCACGTCCATGTCGCGGATGGCCATCCACTCGCGGCCAATCGCGCCGCGGACCAGGTTCTTGGCCAGCAGGGCCACCACCACCAGAATGGCCAGGCAGAAGAGGTATTTGCTGGTGGCGCTTTCGATGGGCATGCCCAGCACCTGCAGGTTGGTCACCGACACCGAGCCCGAGTCGGAGTTGTTGGTGAACCACTTGATGCGCAGGAACATCCAGTCGCTGAAGAACTGCGCGGCCAGCGTGGCCACCGCCAGGTACAGGCCCTTGACGCGCAGACTGGGCAGCCCGAACAGGATGCCAAAGAACGTGGCGCACAGCCCGCCCAGGATGAGCGCCGGAATCAGCGGCATGCCCGGAAAGCGAACGAAGAAGTTGTAGGCTCCATAGGCCCCTACGGCCATGAAGGCGCCCGAACCCAGCGAGATCTGGCCGCAGTAGCCCACGAGGATGTTCACCCCCAGGGCCGCCAGCGCCATGATGACGAAGGGGATCAGGATGGCGCGGAAGATGTAGTCGCTGGCCAGCATGGGCACGGCGATGAAGGCGATGGCCAGGATGATGCCGATGGCAATGCGGTCCTGTGCGATCGGGAATATCTGCTGGTCGGCGCGGTAGCTGGTCTTGAACTGGCCGTTTTCGCGGTAGAGCATGGTGTGTCTCCTGTGTTCTTGTTGTTATGGGTTAAGTGCGATCAAGGATCTTTTGCACGGGGGCGCACCTGCGGTGCCACGCGGAGCCTGCGGCACCGCTGACAACGCGCTGCGCGCGTTGTGCCTCCTTCGAAAAATTATTGGTCTCGTATTTCATACGCGATCAATAATTTTTTCCCCAAACAAGCCCTGAGGCCTGAAGAGAAGGAACACCAGCGCCAGCACATACGCAAACCAGATTTCGATGCCCCCGCCCACATAAGGGCCCAGGTACACCTCCGACAGCTTCTCGCCCACACCGATGATCAGCCCGCCGATGATGGCGCCGGGCACCGATGTCAGGCCGCCCAGGATCACCACCGGCAGCGCGCGCAGCGCCACGGTGGTCAGCGAGAACTGCACGCCCAGCTTGCTGCCCCAGATCATCCCGGCCACCAGGGCCACGACACCCGCCACGCACCACACGATCACCCAGATGCGGTTGAGCGGGATGCCGATGGACTGGGCTGCCTGGTGGTCGTCGGCCACGGCGCGCAGGGCGCGGCCGGTGGAGGTCTTCTGGAAAAACACCGACAGCAGGGCCACCAGCGCGGCGGCGATGGCGGCGGCAATCACGTCTTCCTTGTTGATCAGGATGCCGCCCTGGAACATGGACTCCAGCGCAAAGATCGGGTCCTTGGGCATGCCCACGTCGATCTTGTAGATGTTGCTGCCGAACAGCGTCTGGCCCAGGCCTTCCATGAAGTAGGTGATGCCCAGCGTGGCCATGAGCAGCGTGGCGCCCTCCTGATTCACCAGATGGCGCAGCACCAGCTTCTCAATCAGCCAGGCCACCACAAACATGATGGCGCCGGCAATCACAAAGGCGGCCAGGTTGGCCACGATGGGGTTCGTGATGCCGGTCCACTGCGGAATCCACTCGGCAAAGCGGGCCATGGCCAGGGCTGCGAACAGCACCATGGCGCCCTGCGCAAAGTTGAACACGCCCGAGGCCTTGTAGATCAGCACAAAGCCCAGCGCCACCAGCGAATACAGCATGCCGGCCATGAGGCCGCCGATCAGTGTTTCGAGAAAGAATGCCATGAGTTGTTCTCCTGATCAGTGCGAGGTGCCGAGGTAGGCACTGATCACGTCTTCGTTGCTGCGCACTTCGTCGGGCGTGCCGTCGCCGATCTTCTTGCCGTAGTCCAGCACCACCACGCGGTCGCTGATGTCCATCACCACGCCCATGTCGTGCTCGATGAGCACGATGGTGGTGCCGAACTCGTCGTTCACGTCCAGGATGAAGCGGCACATGTCCTGCTTCTCTTCCACGTTCATGCCGGCCATGGGTTCATCGAGCAGCAGCACCTGTGGCTCCATGGCCAGGGCGCGGCCCAGGTCCACGCGCTTTTGCAGGCCGTAGGGCAGCTGGCCCACGGGGGTCTTGCGGTAGGCCTGTATTTCGAGGAAGTCGATGATGTGTTCGACGTATTCGCGGTGGCGGATTTCCTCGCGCTCGGCCGGGCCGATGCGCAGCGCCTGCATCAGCAGGTTGCTTTTGATCTTGAGGTTGCGGCCGGTCATGATGTTGTCGATCACGCTCATGCCCTTGAACAGCGCCAGGTTCTGGAACGTGCGCGCCACGCCCATCTCTGCCACCTGGCGCGAGTTCATGTGGTCAAACGTCTTGCCCCGGAAGGTGATGGAGCCTTCGGACGGTGTGTACACGCCGTTGATGCAGTTGAGCATGGAGCTTTTGCCCGCACCATTGGGGCCGATGATGGCGCGGATCTCGTGCTCTTTCACATTGAAAGAGATGTCGGTGAGTGCCTTCACCCCGCCAAACCGGAGGCTGATGTTCTTGACGTCGAGGATGACGTCGCCGATCTTTTTGGTGGTCATGGTGGGGGGCTTCTCCAGCGGGTAGAGCGCGGGTTTCATGCGGCGGTCTTGACGGGTGTGAAGGTCTTGGCGTCCGAGATCTTGAGCGTGGCGCTCACGCTGCCGGTGCGGCCGTCCTCGAACTTGACCTGGGTCTCGATGTACTGCTCGGTGCGGCCTGCGTACAGCGCATCGACGAGCACGCCGTACTTGTCGGCGATGAAGCCCCGGCGGACCTTGTTGGTGCGGGTGAGTTCGCCGTCGTCGGCGTCCAGCTCCTTGTGCAGCACCAGGAAGCGGCTCACCTGGCTGCCGGCCAGCATGCTGTCGCCCGCCAGGTCGGCGTTCACCTTCTCGATGCATTCGCGGATCAGTTCGTACACCTCGGGCTTTTGCGCCAGGTCGGTGTAGCCGGCGTAGGGCAGGTTGCGGCGCTCGGCCCAGTTGCCCACGGCGTCAAAGTCGATGTTGACCATCACGCACACCTTCTCGCGCTTGTCGCCCAGGGCTACCACTTCCTTGATGTGCGGGAAGAACTTGAGCTTGTTCTCCACATACTTGGGCGCAAACATGGCACCGTCGTTGGCACCGCCCATGATGCGGCCCACGTCCTTGACGCGGTCGATGATCTTGAGGTGGCCGTGCGCATCCAGAAAGCCTGCGTCGCTGGTGTGGTACCAGCCGTCGGCCGTCAGCACCTCGGCCGTGGCGGCGGGGTTCTTGTAGTACTCCTTGAGGAGCCCGGCCGACTTGACCATGATCTCGCCGTTGTCGGCCACCTTGATCTGCACGCCACGAATCGGCACGCCCACCGTGTCGGCGCGGGCCTGGTTGTCGGGCTGCAGGCACACGAACACAGCGGTTTCGGTGGAGCCGTACAGCTGCTTGAGGTTGATGCCGATGGAGCGGTAGAAGGTGAACAGGTCCGGGCCAATGGCCTCGCCCGCCGTGTAGGCCACCCGCACGCGGCTGAAACCCAGGTTGTTGCGCAGCGGGCCGTACACCAGCACATTGCCCAGCGCGTACTTGATGCGGTCCAGCGTCCCCACGGGCTCGCCGTCCATCAGGGCTGGGCCCACGCGCTTGGCCACGCGCATGCAGGCCTCGAACATCTTGCGCTTCAAGGCGCCTGCGTCTTCCATGCGGATCATCACGCTGGTGAGCAGGCCTTCAAAAATGCGCGGCGGCGCAAAGTAGTAGGTGGGGCCTACTTCCTTGAGGTCGATGGTCACGGTGCTGGCCGACTCGGGGCAGTTGACCACGTAGCCGCAAGCCAGCCACTGGGCGTAGCTGAAGATGTTCTGGCCGATCCAGGCGGGTGGCAGGTAGGCCAGCACTTCTTCGCTGCTGGTGAGCTTGTCAAATTCGGCGCCCGCGCTGGCGCGGTCCAGCAACGTGCTGTGGGTGTGCACCACGCCCTTGGGGTTGCCCGTGGTGCCCGAGGTGAAGAACATCGCGGCCACGTCGCCGGGCTGGGCCTTGGCCACCTCGGCCTTGAACCAGCCGGGGTTCTTTGCCGCAAAGGCCTTGCCGGACTCGATCAGGGCGTCCAGCGAGGCCAGGCCGGGCTCCGAGTAGTTGCGCAGGCCGCGCGGGTCGTCAAAGTAGATGTTGGAAATCTGCGGGCACTGCTCGCGGATTTCGAGCAGCTTGTCCACCTGCTCCTGATCTTCCACCAGGCAAAAGCGCACCTCGGCGTTGTTCAGCGGGAAGATGCATTCGGCTGCCACCGCGTCCTGGTACAGCGGCACGGGGATGGCACCCAGCGACTGCGCGGCCAGCATGGTGGCGTACAGGCGGGGGCGGTTGGCTCCCACCACCACCATGTGCTCGTGGCGCTTCAGGCCCGCCAGGTGCAGGCCGGCGGCCACCTGTTCCACCAGGCGCACCAGGTCTGCCCAGCTGTGGGTTTGCCAGATGCCATATTCTTTTTCGCGCAGGGCCGGGGCCTCGGGGCGCTCGGCGGCGTGCTTGAGCAGCAGTTGCGGGAACGTGGTCAACATTGCAGGTTCCTGAAAGTGAGAAGGTGTCAGCCCGGTGACTGCCGGGCGCGCAAGCTTGTGATTGCGCGATGGGGGAATGCTAGGACCCACTTTGACGCCATCTTGTCTTGTCGACGACAATTTAGGGGTAACTCCCGGGTGGGTAAAACCCTGCCCACGGGCGGGCGGTATCCTCCGGGGCATGTACGCCCCGTTCTTCGGCCTTCAGCACCCGCCGTTCTCCATTGCCCCTGACCCCCGCTACCTGTTCATGAGCGAGCGGCACCGCGAGGCGCTGGCGCACCTGCTGTACGGCCTGGATGCGGGCGGCGGTTTTGTGCTGCTGACGGGCGAGGTGGGTGCGGGCAAGACCACGGTCTGCCGCTGCTTTCTGGAGCAGATCCCGTCGCACTGCAACGTGGCCTACATCTTCAACCCCAAGCTCACGGTGGGCGAGCTGCTGCGGTCCATTTGCGACGAATTTGGCGTGCCGCACCAGCCCTCGGTGGCCGGGGTGGAAACGGTCAAGGATTACATCGACCCGCTCAATGCCTCGCTGCTCGCGGCGCATGGCGCCGGGCGCAACACGGTGCTGATCATTGACGAGGCGCAGAACCTGTCGGCCGACGTGCTGGAGCAGCTGCGCCTCTTGACCAACCTGGAAACCAGCGAACGCAAGCTGCTGCAGATCATCCTCATCGGCCAGCCCGAGCTGCGCACCATGGTGGCCAGCCCCGCGCTGGAGCAACTGGCGCAGCGCGTGATTGCGCGCTTTCACCTCGATGCGCTGAGCGCGCAGGAGACCCAGCAATACATCGCCCACCGCCTGGCCGTGGCAGGCCTGCAAGGGCCGCTGCCCTTCAGCCGCAGCGCCCTGCGACGGGTGCATGCGCTGTCGCGCGGCATTCCCCGGCGCATCAACCTGCTGTGCGACCGGGCGCTGCTGGGCGCCTACGCGGCCGGGGTGCGCGAAGTCAGTGCCCGCATCGTCCAGCGTGCGGCGGCTGAGGTGTTTGATGCACCCGCGTCGGCCGCTGCTGCACGCAGCGCCCGGGGCCAGTGGCCCCGCTGGGCGATGGCGGGCCTGGGCGTGGCGGCGGGTGCCGCGCTGGTGGCGGGCGGCTGGGCCCTGGGGACCTGGCCGCAATGGTCTCGGCAGGGCGTCGTGTCATCCACCGCGCCTGCGGGCGCCACGGCCAGCCAAACATCTGCCAGCGCGCCATCCAGCGCCCCGCCCAGTACCCCGCCCAGCAGTGCTGCCAGCACTGCAGCGGTTACAACACCCACGGCGCCCGCGGCAGGGGCTTCGGCCCCGCGCGTCGCGGCGCCGGTGGCCATGTCGGACCTGCAGCAGTTTGTGGCCGCACTGCCCGCCAGCGACAACGCGGCCTGGCAGGCGCTGGCCTCGGCCTGGGGGGCCAGCGTGGCCGACGGGGCCGATGCCTGCGCCACCTTGCCGCGCGACGGCCTGCGTTGCTACCGCAACCGCCGCGCGGGCCTGAACCTGGTGCGGCAGATCGATCGCCCGGTGCTGCTCACGCTGTTTCCGTCCGAAGAGGGCGATGTGGCCGTCTCGGCCGTGCTGCGCCGTCTGGACGGCGACATGGCCACGCTCGAAGGCGCGGGCCGTGCGGTGCGCGTGCCGGTGGCCGAGCTGGCGCAGGTGTGGCGTGGCGACATGGCCACGCTGTGGCGCACGCCGCCCGACATGCCCGACAAGGGCGACCTGGCGGAGACCGCTGCCGGCGCCGCCTGGCTGGACCAGCAGCTGGCGACGACTGCGGCCGGTGGCTCGCGCGTTGGCGCACCGGCTGCGGGCCGTACGACCACGCCGGCCCAGCGCCAGGCACGCATCCAGCGCTTCCAGCTGGCCCAGGGTGTGACCCCGGACGGCCGGGCGGGGCCCTTGACCCTCATGCTGCTCAACCGTGTCAACGGCGTGAGCGAACCGCGCTTGCGCACCGGAGGCTGAACCCAGTGTCTTACATCCTTGACGCGCTGCGGCGCGCAGAAGCCGAACGGGGCCGTGGCGCCGTGCCCGGCATCCATACCCCGGCGGTGCCTGTGCCGGGTGCCGTGCCGGTGGCCGGGCGGTCATTCATCAGCCCGGTGCTGGTGGCTGTGGCGGTGGTTGCTGTGGCCGCCGTAGCGGCTGGCGGCACTTGGTGGGTCTTGCAGCGGCCGGTGCCTGCGGGTGCCGTCGTGGTGGCTGCAGCGCCTGCTACTCCTGCGGCCGTGGCTCCGTCCATGCCGGCGGTAGCGTCCACGGCGCCACCCGCTGCCGTGGCCTCCCCGGAACCGGCCCCTGCCGTGGCGCCAGCGGTAACGCCCCCTCCGGCACCCGCGCCGCGCGCGGCGGCACCGCAGCGGGAGCGGCCTGCGCCCGCGCCCGCGCCCAGCCCCTCCGTAGCGCCGCGTTCCCCTGCCGCCGACCCCGAGCGGCCGCGCCCTGCTGCGCCCGCCCCGCGCGAGCGCACGTCCGCAGCCCCCGCGCCGCGTGCTGCAGACGTAGCCTTGGCCAACCCCGCTCCTGCTGCATCCCCGGCCGCGACCGGCACCGTGTTTGCGCAAGCCGATCTACCCGAGGCCGTGCGGGCGCAGCTGCCGTCACTCAAGATTTCTGGGGTCACCTATTCCAGCAACCCGGTGTACCGCATGGCCATCGTCAACGGCCAGGTGCTGCACGAAGGAGACCCGGCCGGGCCGGGCCTGTTGCTGGAGAAGATCGAGCCCGGCCGCACCATCTGGTCGTTCAAGGGCTACCGGTACGGGCTGGCGTCGCAATAGCAGTATTTGGGCGAAATCGGCCGGTAGCGCTAGTGCAATATGCGCTGATAGCTATCTGATTTATAGCAATTGCATGGGCGGCCCCGCCGCAGCGCGCCCCTGTCATCAGCGTGCCACCGGCGGGCCCTTCGGGCTATCGCAGGAACCGCCCATCGCGTCCCACCAGCGTGAGTTCGACAAAGCGCGAGGCGTTGCGGTCCGGGGTGCTGGCGCTGATCTCGAACCCGCCCAGGTCCCACTTTTTCAGGTTCCAGGTGGCGTCGATGAAGGCTGCGCGGGTGGGGTTGCGGCCTGCGCGCTGCAAGGCCTCGGCAAACACGCGGGCGTTGATGTAGCCCTCCAGCGCCAGATGCGAAGGCTCGGCCGTGGCGCCCGAGGCCTTCCAGGCGGCCTGGAACTCGCGCACCACGGGCATCACCACGTTGGAGGGCAGAGGCACCACCTGCGAGATCGCCATGCCCGTGGCGTCTGCGCCCAGGGCCTTGACGGTGGCCGGGGTGCCCATGACCGACAGCGCGTACAGCGTCACGCCCCGCTTGAGCGCGCGGAACGCCTTCACAAACTCCAGCGTGGGCTTGCCCGCGAGGCCGATCACGATGGCCTCCAGGTTGCCGCCGGCCAGCTTGGCGGCGGCGCTGCCCGCGTCCGAGGCATTGTTCTCCACGGTCACCGTGACGGCTTCGGGCAGCTTGAGCCGGTCCATCGACTGCTTGGCGGCGTTGAACACCTCTTTGCCGAACGAGTTGTTCTGGTAGACGATGCCGATGCGCTGGATGCCGATGGTGGACAGGTGCTGCACCAGCTTCTCGGCCTCGTCGGCATAGCTGGCGCGGATGTTGAACACGTTGCGGGCGTTCTTGGTGCGGCTGAGCTGCGCGCCGGTGAAGGGCGCAAAAAACGGGATGCCGCTTTCGATCACCTTGGGCAGCATGGCGTCGATCATGGGTGTGCCCATGCAGTTGAACAGCGCAAAGTACCCAGGGTCGGCCAGGAACTGCTCCACATTGGCCAGCGCCTTGGGCACGTCGTAGGTGTCGTCCTGGGTGACGAGTTCAATGGCCTTGCCGTGCACGCCGCCGCGCGCGTTGATGCCCGCAAACGCGGCCTTGGCGCCCTGGTGCATGGCCGAGCCCAGATCGCCCAGCGGGCCGGTGAGGGCGGTGGACTGTGCGATCTTGATGGCGCCCTCCTGCGCGCGGGCTGCGCCGCTCCAGCCCAGCCCGGGCAGGCCCACGGCCGCTGCGGTGGCGGCAGCGGCAGCCAGCACCTGGCGGCGGGCCAGGGGGCGCGGCGTGGTGGGCGCGGGGTGGAGGGGGCGTGCGGTGGTGGAAGATGGTTGGGTCATGGTGCTGGTCTCCTCGGGGCGCCCTCCGTAGGTGGCAGGGGCGCGAGGCGACATCATCCCGTCACGATTGGCATTTTTTTGTCGGTCTGACGACAATTGGGGTCGTGGTATTCCCGCATGCCCAGGCGGCTGCGGGGCGCCCTTTTTCGTGAGAACCTTTGCGCCATGGACCCACGCACCCACCAGGACTTGTCGCTGCACCAGCGGCGCCGTTCGCCCACGCCGCAGGAGCTGGAAGGCATTCCCTGGCTCCCTCTGCTGCTGCCCGCCGAGCGGGAGCGCGCGGTGGCCTCGCTGCTGGTGGGTGACGCCAAGCCGGGCGACTATGTGTGCCGCGTCGGGCGCCCGGTGACCTACTGGTTTGGTGTGGTGGAGGGCCTGCTCAAGATGAGCACCGACAACGCCCAGGGGCAGACCATGACCTATGCAGGCCTGCCGCCCGGCGGATGGTTTGGCGAGGGCACGACCATCAAGCGCGAGCCCTACCGCTACAACATCCAGGCCCTGCGCAAGAGCGTGGTGGCGGGGCTGCCCATCGACAGCTTTCACTGGCTGCTGGACCACTCCATCGGCTTCAACCGCTTCGTGATGAACCAGCTGAACGAGCGCCTGGGCCAGTTCATCGCAGCCCGCGAAATCGACCGCCTGAACAACCCCGATGTGCGCGTGGCCCGCAGCCTCGCCTCGCTGTTCAACCCGGTGCTGTACCCGGGCGTGGGCGAGGTGCTGCGCATCACGCAACAAGAGCTGGCCTACCTGGTGGGGCTGTCACGCCAGCGGGTGAACGAGGCGCTGTCTGCGCTGGAGGCGCAAGGCGCGATCCGTGTGGAGTACGGCGGCCTGCGCGTGCTGGACCTGGCGGCGCTTCGGTCCAGCGTGACCGCCCCCTGAGGCGCTGTGCGCATTCCCTCCGGGAGCGTACGCCCGTGGGAAAGTCCCGTCAGCTGCGCGGCAGGGCAGGAGCGCGTGATGCGGCCGAGGCCAGTGGGCGCGGGGCTGCAGTGCGTGCGGGCGCCGGCACCGCCGCCGGTGCTGCGGCGGGGCTGGCGGTACCCCAGCTGTCCTCGTCGCCGCCGTCGTTGCGCGAGAGGCGGAAGGTGCCCACCATCTGCGTCAGGCGCCCGGCCTGGTCCTTGAGGCTGTCGGCAGCCGCCGCGCCTTCTTCCACCAGTGCGGCGTTCTGCTGGGTCATTTCTTCCAGTGCGCCCACCGACTGGCTCACATGGCCGATGCGCTGGCTTTGCTCCTGCGTGGCGGCCGTGATCTCGCCCATGATGTCGGACACGCGGCGCACCGACTGCACCAGTTCTTCAATGGTCTTGCCGGCGTGGTTGACGAGTGTGCTGCCTTCTTGCACCTGGTCCACGCTGGTGCCGATCAGGGCCTTGATCTCGCGCGCCGCCTGGGCCGAGCGGCCCGCGAGGTTGCGCACCTCGCCCGCCACCACCGCAAAGCCCCGGCCCTGCTCGCCGGCGCGGGCGGCCTCCACGGCGGCGTTCAGCGCCAGGATGTTGGTCTGGAACGCGATGCCATCGATCACGCTGATGATGTCGGCGATCTTGCGCGAGCTGGCGCTGATGGTGTCCATGGTGCGCACCACCTGGCCCACCACTTCGCCGCCGCGTGTGGCCGCATCGGACGCGGTGGACGCGAGCTGGTTGGCCTGACGGGCCGAGTCGGCGCTCTGCGACACCGTGCCGGTCAGGTCCACCAGCGAACTGGCCGCGCTTTGCAGGTTGTGCGAGGTCTGCTCGGTGCGCTGGCTCAGGTCCAGGTTGCCCGAGGCCACCTCGGAGCTGGCCACCAGGATGGAGTCGGCGGTCTGCCCGATTTCGCCCACCAGGGTGCGCAGGCGCTCCTGCATGGCGGCAATGGCTTCGAGCAGTCGGCCGGTTTCGTCGTGGATACGCACTTCGACCTGCGAGGTGAGGTCGCCGCGCGCAATGCGCTCGGCCACCACCACCGCACGGCCAATGGGGGCGGTGATGCTGGCCGTGATGCGCCAGGCGATCAGAGCGCCCAGGCCAATGGCCAGCAACACCAGCAGCCCGCCCACCACGCGGGCGCTGCTCTGGGTTTGTTCTGCCGAGCTTGTGGCTTCAGCATTCAGGGTGTTTTGCAGCTCGATCAGCTCGCGCAGCTTGGCGCGCCAGGCGGTTTCTGCGGGGGCCACGCGGGTCATCAGCGCCAGCGTGGCGCTCACGGTGTCGCCGTCGTCAGCGGCCTTGATGGCGCTGTCGAGTTCGGGGCGGGTCTTGCCGCCCAGGGCCTGCACCTCGCCCAGCAGCTTGAGCTCTGCGGGGGTGGCCTTGGCGGGCGTGAGCAGCTCGGACAGAGCGGCTTCTTGCGCGGCGTATTCCTTGAGCGTCTTGCCCACGGCCACGATCTGCTCGCGCGCCTGCTTGGGGTCGATGTCGTTGAGCATGGCGGCGGAGCGGCTCTGGATGCCGATGGCGCTCACGCTCTCCAGCATGCCGTTGACCAGCTTGGCCTTGTTGGCGCCCACGCCGGTGATCTGGGTCATCTGATCGTGCACCTTGCCCACGGAAAGCTGCCCCACTGCTGCCACGGCCACCAGCAGCACCAGCATGCAGCCAAACCCCAGGCTCAACCGGCTGGAGATCGACAGGGATTTGAGGGTGGAAGCAGCCGACATGGGAGTCCTTGGGTATCGAAAAGGATCAAAGCGTGATCAAGCGGGGGCTTTGGTGCAAAAGCAATAACGGTGCCCACCGGCCTCATGGCGCCCGATGGGTGGGGCCGAGGTCGGTGCAGTGTAGGCAATAACAACAAAATGTGTCATGAGTGTTGAGGATGCTCCCATGCCCGATCTGCATAGCCGTTTTGTTACAAATGCAGCGGTGCACAGCCTTGGTGCACTGGCGTCAAAGTGCAACAGAAGATACCAGTGAAATCATTGGTAAAAACGCTATAGGCGCAAATAATTCATGCCTTGGGTGCTATTAAAAACATAGTGTGTGGAGGCTCGGGGTTTGCCCTTGTCCCCGCCGCGAGTGCAGCCGATCAGGTATAAACCTGTAACACTTGCGAGGCGTCCCATGCATCCGTTTTTTCCCTCCTCCACGCTGCGTGCGGCGCTTGCTGCAGTGGCGTTGGCCGTGCTGGCTGGCTGTGCGGCGCCCCGGCCCGATATCGGCTTGCGCGAAACGCTGGTGGCCGTGACGGCATCGCACGAACTCATCACCTTCCAGGCTGCGCAGCCCGAGCGCATCCTGGAGCGGCGCCCTGTGACGGGCCTGGCGCCCGGCGAGCGGCTGGTGGGCATCGACTTCCGCGTGGCCAAGGGCGTGCTCTATGCGCTGTCGCAAGCGGGCCGCCTGTACACGCTCGACATCCCCACCGGTGCGCTGCGCCCTGTCGGGCCCGGGCCTGCTGCGCTGGCGCTTCAGGGCACGGTGTTCGGCTTTGATTTCAACCCGGCGGCCGACCGAATCCGGGTGGTGTCCAACACGGGCCAGAACCTGCGCCTGCACCCCGACACCGGGGCGGTGGTCGATGGCGATGCCACCGTCGAAGGTGTGCAGCCTGATCCCAGCCTGCGCTACGCCTGGGGCGATGTGAACGCGCGCCGCAGGCCCGACATTGCCGGTGCTGCCTATACCTACAACCCCAACGACAGCAAGATCACCACCAACTACGCGATCGACCGCGCGCTGGGCGTGCTGGTGATGCAGGGCTCGCGCGAGGGCACCCAGCCGGTGGTGTCGCCCAACGCCGGGCAGCTGCGCACCGTGGGCCCGCTGGGGCTCGGGCCGCTCACGGATGTGAGCTTTGACATTGCCGACGTGGGCAACACCGCCCTCATTGCCGTGCGCACAGCCGCCGACACCCAGACCCGCCTGCACCAGGTGGACCTGGCCACTGGCGCCACCCGCCCTCTGGGCGTGGTGGGCGATGGCGCGCCCCTGGTGGGCCTGGCGATCGAACCATGAGGCCGGCCGGCCCGCCGACGCTGCAGCCCGCCAGGTTGGCCCGGTGGGCAGCGCTTGCTGCGCTGGTACTGCTGGCTGGCGGCGCGCAGGCGGGCACGGTGCAGGTCGATGTGTCCGACGCTGCGGGCAAGCCGCTGGCCGATGCCGTGGTCTTTCTGGATTCGGCCGAGGCCCGCAAGCAGGTCAAGCCGCTCGCTGGCGTGGAGATGGCGCAGGAGAAGCGGCAGTTCGTGCCCGGTGTGCTGGTGGTGCCGGTGGGCACCGAGGTGCGGTTTCCCAACCACGATACCGTGCGGCACCACGTGTACTCGTTCTCGCCCGCCAAGAAGTTCGAACTCAAGCTCTACAGCGGCACGCCGTCCAACCCTGTGCTGTTTGACAAGTCTGGCGTGGTCACGCTGGGCTGCAACATCCACGACCAGATGGTGGGGTGGGTGCTGGTGGTGGACACACCGTACTACGCCCGCACCCCTGCGGCCACGGGCAAGGCGCAACTCGACAACGTGCCGCCTGGCACCTATACGCTGCGCACCTGGCACGCCCGCCTGCCGGTGGGCGCCCCGGCCCTGGAGCAGGCACTGACCGTGCCGGCCACGGGAGCGGCCACGGCGTCGGTGCGCATGACGGGGTTGCAGCCTTGACGCGGCTGCGCCTAGCCCGGCGCAGCCTGATCCTGCGGTTGGTGGGGTTGTCGTTGCTGCTGCTGCTCATCGTGCAGGCGGCGGGGTTCGCCGTGGTGCGGGCCTCCATCGACCGCAATGCACGTGCCCAGATCGCGCGCGCCCTGGACCTGGATGAAAACATCTGGCGCCGCCTGCTGGACCAGAACGCGGAGCAACTGCGCCAGGGCTCGGCCCTGCTGGCGGCGGACTACGGGTTTCGTTCGGCGGTCAACTCGGGCGACGAGGAAACCATCCAGTCGGTGCTCGAAAACCACGGCAGCCGCATCGGCGCGGCCGTGACGGCGCTGCTGAGCACCGACCTCACGCTGCGTGCGGTCAGCCTCACGGGCAGCATGGACCAGTTTCCGGCCACGCTGCAGCAGGTGGTGCCGCGCCTCGCGCAGCAGCCCCAGGGCAGCCAGATCGCGGTGATGGAAGGCATTCCCTACCAGTTCGTGATGGTGCCCATGCGGGCGCCGGTGGTCATTGGTTGGGTGTTGATGGGCTTTCGCATCGACCAGTCGCGTGCCGACGAAATGCGCCAGCTCCTGTCGGTGCATGTGGCCCTGATGGTCAAGGCCCCCGGGGGCGCAATGACCCTGCCGGTCAGCACCCTGCCCAAGGACGCACAGGCCTTGCTGCTGGCCAGCGGCGGCGCGGCGGGCGAGCTGCAGACGGCCGAGGGCACCTTGCTGGCGCGCTCCAGCCCGCTCGACAGCGTGGGGGGCGAGGTGCACTCGCTGCTGCTGCGGTCGGTGGACGAGGTGGTAGCCCCCTATCGGCAGTTGCAGGTGCTGCTGGCCATCATCACCGTGGCGGGTGTGCTGCTGTTTGCCGTGGGTACGGGCCTGGTGGCGCAACGGCTCGCCACGCCGCTGCGCTCCTTGCTCGCAGCCACGCAGCGGCTGTCGCGTGGTGAATACGACGTACCTTTGGAGCACACCGACCGCACGGACGAAATCGGCAACCTGGCGCGCTCGTTCGACCACATGCGCGTGGACATTGGCGCCCAGCAGACCGAGATCCGCCGCCTGGCCTACTGGGACCGCCTGACGGGCCTGCCCAACCGGGAGCGTTTTCGCGACGCCGTGGTGCAGGCGATTGCTGGCAATGCCAGCAAGCCGCAGCCCCTGGCCGTGCTCACGCTGGACCTGGACCGCTTCAAGCATGTGAACGATGTGCTGGGCTATGCCTTTGGCGATCGCCTGCTGCAGGCCGTGGCCGAGCGCCTGAGCCAGCAGGTGCGCTCGCCCGACGACATGGTGGCGCGCCTGGGCGGCAATGAGTTCGCCATCCTGCTGCAGCGCGCCGATGCGGCGGACGCGCACGACGTGGCCCAGCGCATCAACCAGTCGTTCGAGCTACCGCTGGCCTTTGAGGACCAGACGGTGGACCTGAGCGCAGGCATTGGCTTTGCCTGCTGGCCGGGCGATGCGGGCGACGCCGACACGCTGCTCAGCCGTTCTGAAATTGCCATGTACGCCGCCAAGCGCCAGCTCAGCGGGGCCCTGCAGTACGACGCGGCGTTTGACTCGTCCAGCGCGCAGACCCTGTCGCTGCTGACCGAGCTGCGCCACGCCGTGGAGCACCATGAGCTGCGCCTGTACCTGCAGCCCAAGGTGCCCCTGCACGGGCAGCCGGGCTTGGCGGCCGAGGCGCTGGTGCGCTGGCAGCACCCGCACCGCGGTCTGGTGCCGCCCATGCAGTTCATCCCGTTTGCCGAGCAGACCGGGTTTGTGCGCCACCTCACGCTGTGGATGTTTGAAGAAGTAGCGCGCCTGCTGGCCGACCCACGCACCCAGGGCCTGCCGCTCAGGGTGTCGGTCAACCTCTCCACGCGCGACCTGCTCGACCCCGAGCTGAGCCACCGGCTGGCCGACATTCTGGTGCGCCATGGGGTGGCGGCCAGTGCTTTCTGCCTGGAGATCACTGAAAGCGCGATCATGGACGACCCCCAGCGCGCCGAGGCCATGCTCAACCGCCTGTCGGAGCAGGGCTTCAAGCTGTCCATCGACGATTTCGGCACCGGCTACTCGTCGCTCGCCTACCTCAAGCGCCTGCCGGTGGATGAACTCAAGATCGACAAGTCGTTTGTGATGGGCATGGAAACGGGTGAGGACGACGCGATGATCGTGCGCTCCACCATCGACCTCGCGCACAACCTGGGGCTCACGGTGGTGGCCGAAGGCGTGGAGACTGCCGCCATCCAGGATCGCCTGCGTGCGCTGGCCTGCGACGAGGCGCAGGGGTACCACATCGCGCGGCCCCTGCCGGTGGATGATTTCCTCGCCTGGCAGGCGCGCCAGGAGTAGCTGGCAGCAGGCCGCCGCCTCTCTGTTTGGGGGCTAAGCAGTCCACAGGCGAAAATACCCGCAATGTCTTCCTCCTCCTCTCGCCCGCCTGCGGGCCCTGCCGCCGCTCCCGCCTCCGACGTTGGCGGCCCATCGTCTTCTGCGCCAGCCGCCGGTCGGCCCGTGCTGCGCCGCCCGACCCTGACGGCCAAGCCCGCCCCTGCTCGGCCTGCTTCTGCACGGCCCGCGCCGCCGCCCCGGGCCCCACGGCCGTCCCGCGCCCCTGCACCCTCCAACTACCGCGTGGCCTCGGGCGCTTTTGTGGCCCCGGTGCGCCAGGTGCCTGCGCCGGCGACGGGCACCGTGGGCGGCTTGCCCACCTCGCGCCTGAACAAGCGCATGGCCGAGCTGGGCCTGTGCTCGCGCCGCGAGGCCGACGACTGGGTGGAGCAGGGCTGGGTCAAGGTCAATGGCGTGGTGGCCACCATGGGCCAGCAGGTCACGGCGGCCGATCGCATCGAGGTGGACAAGATTGCCCAGGGTTTCCAGGAGCAGCGCGTCACCATCCTGCTGAACAAACCCATTGGCTATGTGAGCGGCCAGGCCGAAGACGGCCACACGCCCGCCGTGGCTCTGATCAACCCCCGTACCCACTGGCGCGAGGACCCCAGCCGCAACCGCTTCTCCCCGCCGCAGCTGCGGGGCCTGGCGCCCTGTGGGCGGCTCGATATCGACTCGGTGGGCCTTTTGGTGCTGACCCAGGACGGCCGTGTGGCCCGGCAGATCATTGGCGAGGACTCCGTGATGGAAAAGGAGTACCTGGTGCGCGTGGTCTACCAGGCCCCGGGCCAGGCGGCGCCCCATCACCCCGGGGAGCGCTCCGCGCCACTGCAGGAAATCAACGAGCGTGACCCCGTCAGCACCAATGTGCAGGCGGTGTTTCCCAAAGAGCTGCTGGAGCGTCTGCGCCACGGCCTGAGCCTGGACGGCGAGCCGCTCAAGCCCGCCAAGGTCGATTGGCAGAACCCCGAGCAACTGCGTTTTGTGCTCACCGAGGGCAAAAAGCGCCAGATCCGCCGCATGTGCGAACTGGTGGGGCTCAAGGTGGTGGGCCTCAAGCGCATCCGCATCGGCCGCGTGACCTTGGGCAACCTGCCCGTGGGCCAGTGGCGTTACCTGTCGCCCAACGAGCGGTTCTGAGAGCCCCGGGCTCCTTGCAAGCATTTTTAAACGGAGCCCCTCTCATGCCCCTTCCTTCCGCACCTCGGCCGCGCAAGCCTGCTGCTTCTACCCCTGCGGGCGACGGCGCCAAGGCGGCGACGGCCAACCCGCTGCGCCAGTTGCGAGCCTCCGACCTGCGCGCTGTGGCGCGCCTGGCCACGCAGGCCACCACCGGCATCACCCGGGTGGCCGAGGGATTGCACCAGTCGGTGCTGGGCACGCTGGGGCTGCCGGGCGGTGCCGAGCCGGGTCGCACGCGGGGGCTGACGGGGCTGGTGTACCAAAGCATTCGCGGGGTGACGCAGCTGGTGGATGCGGGCCTGCAGGCGGGGCTGGCGCGGCTGGAGCCGTTTTTTGCCCCGGCCACGTCGGCCGGTGAGGTGCACTGGGAGCGCGAGGCGGTCATTGCCGCGCTCAACGGCGTGATGGGCGACCGCCTGCAGCGCGACGGCAACCCGCTGTGCACGCGGATGGGCTGGTACCAGCACGGTCTGCCCCTGGACTTGCACGCGCTGGCCGCCCCGGGCGCCGCCACCGGCAAGCTGCTGGTGCTGGTGCATGGCCTGTGCATGAACGACCTGCAGTGGCTGCGCCACGGCCATGACCATGGCGCCCATCTGGCCGAGGCCCTGGGCTACACCCCTGTCTACCTCCGCTACAACACGGGCCAGCACACCTCCACCAACGGGGCCGAGCTGTCGGCGCTGCTCACATCTCTGGTGGCTTCGTGGCCCGTGCCGGTGACGGAGCTGTCCATCCTGGCCCACAGCATGGGCGGGCTGGTGGCGCGCAGCGCCTGCCACCATGCAGCCCAGGCAGCCCAGGCAACTGCGGGCGCCAGCGGGTGGCTACCCCTGCTGCGCCACCTGGTCTTTCTGGGCACCCCGCACCACGGCGCCCCTTTGGAGCGTGCGGGGCACTGGGTGGACGTGCTGCTGGGCAGTAATGCCTATTCGCGCCCGTTTGCGCGCCTGGGCCAGCTGCGTAGCGCGGGCATCACCGACCTGCGCTACGGCCATGTGCTGGAGTCCGACTGGCTGGGGCGGGACCGCTTTCGCAAAAGCCCCGACCAGCGCACCCAGGTGCCGCTGCCTGCCGGAGTGGCATGCCACGCGGTGGCGGCCACCCTGGCTGCGCGGCGCAGCCCGGTGGGCGAGCGGTTGGTGGGGGACGGGTTGGTGCCCTTGCACAGCGCGCTGGGCATCCACGATGATCCTGCCAGGACGCTGGGGTTTGCCAAGGCCCGGCAGGCGGTGTTTTACCGCCTGGGCCACCTGGACCTGCTGGCAGATGCGGGCGTGGCCCGGCAACTGCAGGACTGGATGCAGGACCATTGACCAAGAGGCTGTTCAAAGAGTACCCCGGCGGCCTGCTTTTTGACGCAAGCGGTGCTTGCCAGGGGCCCGGGCGCGGCTACCATGTCGCGGTGCGCCACATAACAAGGAGAATTGAGTGAGTGATGCGAAATACCGCCTGGTGACCCGCAGTGACTTTGACGGCCTGGTCTGCGCGGTGCTGCTCAATGAGCTGAACCTGATCGACGAGATCACCTTCGTCCATCCCAAGGACATGCAGGACGGCAAGGTGCCCATCACCAGCCGCGATATCACCACCAACCTGCCCTATGTGCCGGGTGCGCACCTGGTGTTCGACCACCACGAGTCCGAAACCATCCGCAACTCGGGCCGCCGCGACGAGAACCACATCATCGAGGCCCATGCCCCCTCGGCCGCGCGGGTGGTTTACAACTACTACGGTGGCAAGGCGGCCTTCCCCCGCATCACCGACGAGATGATGGCCGCCGTGGACCAGGCCGACTCGGCCCAGTACTCGCGCGAGGACATCCTCAACCCCCAGGGCTGGGTGCTGCTGAACTACCTCATGGACTCGCGCACGGGCCTGGGGCGTTTTCGGGAGTTCCGCATCAGCAACTATGCGTTGATGATGGACCTGATCCAGTACTGCCGCGACCACACCATCGACGAGATCCTGGCCCTGCCCGATGTGCAGGAGCGCGTGCAGCTCTACCGCGAGCACGCCCCCAAGGCCCAGGCACAGCTGCAAAGCTGCGCCATCCGCATTGCCAACCTGGTGGTGCTGGATCTGCGCGATGAGGAAACGATCTGGGCCACCAACCGGTTCATGATCTACGCGCTGTTCCCCCAATGCAACATCTCCATCCATGTGATGTGGGGACTGCAAAAGCAGAACACGGTGTTTGCCACCGGCAAGTCCATTCTGGACCGCAGCAGCAAGACCCATGTGGGCAACCTGATGCTGGAGTTTGGCGGCGGCGGCCATGCGGCGGCAGGCACCTGTCAGGTCGCCAACGACAAGGCCGACGCCATGCTCAAGACGCTGATCGAGCGCATCACCACCGACGGTTGAAGCCGTCGCTCCCGGCGGGGTGGCGGTGCGCCGCCCACGCGGGGCCCTTGAAAACCGGGCGCATGCCCCTACATCACGCCTGCTGGTTCGGCAGGCGTGATTTTTTGTGCCGATTCCATTCGCATTCGTTCAGACCGATTTCCATAGAGAGAGAACCCCTCCATGAGCAAGCAAACCCTGTCCTTCCAGGCGGAAGTAGCCCAGCTGCTGCACCTGGTCACCCATTCGCTGTACTCCAACCAGGAAATCTTCCTGCGTGAGCTGATCTCCAACGCGTCGGACGCCTGCGACAAGCTGCGTTTTGAGGGCCTGAACAACGCGGCCCTGTTTGAAGACGCCCCCAACCTCGAAGTGCGCGTGACCTTCGACAAGGCCGCCAAGACGCTGACCATCACCGACAACGGCATCGGCATGAGCCAGCAAGAAGCCATCGACCACCTGGGCACCATCGCCAAGAGCGGCACCAAGGACTTCATGGGCAAGCTCAGCGGCGACCAGAAGCAAGACGCGCAGCTCATCGGCCAGTTCGGCGTGGGCTTCTACTCGGGCTTCATCGTGGCCGACAAGATCACCGTGGAGTCGCGCCGCGCCGGCCTCAAGCCCGAAGAAGGCGTGCGCTGGATCAGCGGCGGCACTGGCGACTTCGAGGTCGAAACCATCACCCGCGCCCAGCGCGGAACCAGCATCATCCTGCACCTGCGCGACGATGCCGAGCAATATCTCAACGCCTGGAAGCTCAAGCAGGTCATCGCCAAATACTCCGACCACATCAGCCTGCCCATCCTGATGGAAAAGGAAGAGTGGAAAGACGGCGAGCTGATCAACCCCAATGACGAAAACGGCGGCCGCCAGCCCGGCGGCATGGTCAAGACCGGTGAGTGGGAAACCATCAACAAGGCCAGCGCCCTGTGGACGCGCCCCAAGAAGGACATCACCGAGGAACAATACGCCGAGTTCTACAAGACCATCAGCCACGACCACGAGGCCCCGCTGACCTGGGCGCACAACCGCGTCGAGGGCAATACCGAGTACACGCAGCTGCTGTACATCCCCGCCAAGGCCCCGTTCGACCTGTGGAACCGCGACAAGAAGGCGGGCGTTAAGCTGTACGTCAAGCGCGTCTTCATCATGGACGACGCCGAAGCGCTGATGCCCACCTACCTGCGCTTCGTCAAGGGCGTGATCGACTCCGCCGACCTGCCGCTGAACGTGAGCCGCGAGCTGCTGCAGGAAAGCCGCGACGTGCGCTCCATCCGCGAAGGCTCGACCAAGCGCGTGCTGAGCATGCTGGAAGACCTGGCCAAACACGACAAGCACGAAGCCGCAGCGGCTGAGGGCGCCGATGGCGTGACCGACGTGGTGAGCGAGGAAGACAAGGCCAAGGAAGGCAAGTACACCGCGTTCTACGCCGAGTTTGGCGCGGTGCTGAAGGAAGGCCTGGGTGAGGACTTTGCCAACCGCGAGCGCCTGGCCAAGCTGCTGCGTTTTGCCTCCACGCAGAGCGATGCCGTGACAGTCTCCTTTGCCGACTACAAGGCCCGCATGAAGGAAGGCCAGGAGGCCATCTACTACATCACGGCCGAAACGCTCGCCGCCGCCAAGAACAGCCCGCAGCTCGAAGTCTTCAAGAAGAAGGGCATCGAAGTGCTCTTGATGACTGACCGCGTGGACGAGTGGGCGCTGAACTACCTGCACGAGTTTGACGGTACGCCACTGCAAAGCGTGGCCAAGGGTGCCGTGGACCTGGGCAAGCTGCAGGACGAGGCCGAGAAGAAGGCCGCTGAAGAGGCTGCCGAGGCCTTCAAGCCCGTGCTGGCCAAGCTGAAAGAAGCGCTCAAGGACAAGGCCGAAGACGTGCGCGTGACCACCCGCCTGGTCGACTCCCCCGCGTGCCTGGTGGTGCAGGACGACGGCATGAGCACGCAGCTGGCCCGCCTGCTCAAGCAGGCCGGCCAGCAGGCCCCCGCCACCAAGCCCGTGCTGGAGGTGAACGCCGAACACGCGCTGGTCAAGAAGCTGGACGGCAGCGTGCACTTTCACGACCTGGCGCACATCCTGTTCGACCAGGCCCTGCTGGCCGAAGGCGGCCTGCCAGAAGACCCGGCAGCCTACGTCAAGCGGGTGAATGCCTTGCTGGCCTGAGTGGGGTACTTTTTGAGTAAAAACGACCGCAAGTGCCAGTGCCATAAGCGCTGACTGCTATCAAAATAAGAAACCCCGGTGGTGCCTGGCGCCATCGGGGTTTCTTTATGGGGAGTGGAGGCTGGCGTGTGCTGTTATCCGGTTTTCTCGTCCTGCAGGGGGCGTTCGGAGGTCCGTGACGACCCCTTACACCTCGGGCTCTGCCAGCTCCAGGATGCGTGCGTGGACCTGGTTGCGCTCAGCCGGGTCGGCATCGATCAGGGCCTTCAGCGCGCCTTCGGGCAGTTGCATGCCCTTGCGCCGGTCGTCCTTGACCGGCATGTTCCGCCAGCCCGACAGCACCAGCCAGTCCCACAGCTCAGCGGGCAGCGGGTGCGTGACCAGCATCTTGACCGGCCCCCGCATGATGAGTGCCCCCACCGGAGGCAGCGAGCCCACCGGGGCAGGGCGGCGGTGCTGGCGGATGGACAGGGCGTTGCGAATCCAGTCTTTCATGGGGGCAGTGCAAAGGGTGGATGGCGGCAGCATAGCCCAGCGCCGCCCGCAACGCCATCAGCTTGTTTCCAGTTGCGGCTGGAGGTCGCTTCGCTCTGTAACGCGCTCGGTACCGTGCGCCCCAGCCCCCTGCGGCGGCTGCCGCGGCACCGCATCCAGCCGGTACCCCACCCCATACACTGCGGTGATCGTGTAGCCGTTGGCCTCGGTCAACTCCAGCTTGCTGCGCAGCCGGGACATGTGGGTGTCCAGGGAGCGCGAGGGGGCGTCGGTGGCATCGCCCCACACGGCCTCGCGCAGATGGGTGCGGGACAGCAGGCGGCCTGCGTTGCGGAACAGGAACAGCGCGAGTTCGTATTCGCGGTGCTTGAGCCCGATGGCTTCGCCGTGGAGTTGCAGGGTGCGTTGTTTCGCGTCAAAACGGTACGCACCAAAGCCCAGCCGCGCGCCCATGGACTGGGGGTAGGCCCGGCGCAGCAGGGCGGTGGCGCGGGCCACCAGCTCGCCCATGCGCAGGGGCTTGCTCATGAAGTCGTCGGCGCCGCGCGACAGGGCCTCGACCACATCGCGTTCATCGCTGCGGCGGGTGATGAACAGGATGGGCGGCAGCATGCCGTGGGTGTTACGCACGGTCTGCACCACGTCCGTCCCTTCCATGTCGGGCAGGTGCCAGTCCACCAGCAGGAGGTCGAAGGTTTCTTGGCGCAGCGCCTGCAGCAGGCTGGTGCCGTCGGCGAAGGTGTGGCACACGTGCTGGTGGCATTCCAGGGTGCCCTTGATCTGCTCCAGCAGGAGCGGGTCGTCGTCAAGGACTGCGATGCGCATGGGGATGGGCTCTGGGGGTTGGCACCCCGTTGGGATCAACAAAACACCCTCAATTGGGGAGCGCTTCGATGTTGCCCCACATCTGCCCGCCGTGCGCGCGGGTTGACAATCGTTTGCAATGGCCGGGCCTGCGCTGATGGGGCTTGTCCCCGCCCGGCCCGCCTTGTCAGGCCACCAGCGGCTCTTCCTGCATGGCCTCGATCTGCTCGATCAGCATGTCCACCTGCCCGCGCCAGTAGTCGCTGCTGCCAAACCACGGAAAGTTCGCGGGGAAGATCGGGTCCTGCCAGCGGCGCGCCAGCCAGGCGCTGTAGTGGATGAGGCGCAAGGTGCGCAGCGGCTCGATGAGCGCCAGCTCGCGGCGGTCGAAGCTGCGGAACTGCTCGTAGCCGTCGATCAACGCGCCGAGCTGGTGGGTGCGCTGGCGGCGGTCGCCCGACAGCAGCATCCACAGATCCTGCACGGCCGGACCCATGCGCGCGTCGTCCAGGTCCACAAAGTGCGGGCCGCCGCGGCCCCATTCATCCAGCGGGGTCCAGAGGATGTTGCCGGGGTGGCAGTCGCCGTGCAGGCGGATCTGGGTGGCATTGTTCAAGCCAAATGTGCCTGTAGCGCTAGTGGAATATGCGCTGGCAGCTATCAAATCAAGAGCTTTGTCGCACTGGGTCTTCCAGGCGGCTTGCATGTCGAGCGGGATGATCTCGTTCATCAACAGCCAGTCGCGCGATGCCGTGCCAAAGGTGGCCAGGTCCAGCGTGGGCCGGTGTGCAAAGGGCTGGGCGGCGCCCACGGTGTGGATGCGGGCCAGAAAGCGGCCGATCCATTCCAGCACTTCAAAGTCGTCCAGCTCGGGCTGGCGCCCGCCGCGCCAGGGGCTGACGGAAAAGGCAAAGCCATCGTGCTGGTGCAGGGTGGCGCCTTTCAGCACCAGCGGGCCCACGGCGGGGACCTCGGCGGCCATCAGCTCGGCGGCAAAGGCGTGTTCTTCGAGGATCTGCGCTTCGCTCCAGCGGCCCGGGCGGTAGAACTTGGCCACCACGCGCTGGCCGTCTTCCAGCGTGGCCTGGTACACCCGGTTTTCGTAGGAAGACAGGGCCATGAGACGGCCGTCGCCATACAGGCCCACACTGGCCAGCGCGTCCAGCACCTGGTCGGGGGTGAGGCGGGCGTAGGGGTGTTGGTCGTTCGAGGCGTTGGCAGCGGTATCGGGGGGCAATGGGGTCATGCCCCATTGTCGCTGCCCGCCCTGCCGACGGTTGCGCGAGGTGCGTCAGCTCGGCAGCATGGTGGCGATATGCCCGGCGCGTGGGTCGCCGCTGCCTGCCAGCACGCTGGCAAACAGCGCCTGCGTGGCCTGGGGCCCCGCGTGGTGCTGCACCACCAGCCAGGGCTGCGGCCCTGCCGACACGGCGGCGCTGAACTGGTTCCACGCCGCCACCAGGCGCTCGTTCAGGCCCTGGGCGCCCCAGTCGGCGTGGCGCTTCTTGACCTGGGCGGGCGCAAAGAACATCACCGGGCGCGGACCGGGCAACTGGCCTGCGCCACCCAGGTCCTGCACGTGGCTGGCACCCACCGAGCAGCTGTAGGTCAAGCCGGTGAAGTGGGCGTGGATGCGTTGGCGCAGGCCCACGCTGCCCGCAAAGTCGATGTAGACGCTGGGCGGGGCGCCGTCGAGGGTGTCCAGTGCGTCGTAGGTGACCACGCGGTGGTAGCAGCCCAGGCTCTCGCAAAACGCCACATTGCCAGGCGAGGTGAGGCCGATGACCTCGATGCCCTCCCGCTGTGCAAGCTGGAAGGCCGTGCCGTAGGCGGTCTTGCTCGACGCGCTGGACAGCAGCATGCGCTTGGCGCCAAAGAACTGCTGGTCGGCCAGAAAGTCGTCGATGAGCCACGAGGTGATGAACAGTGGCCGCAGCAGCGCCTGCACGTCTTCGTTGTCGGCGCGGTACAGCCCGTCGGTGCTGGTGCGCAGGTAGTGGTTGTAGACCGCATGCAGGCCGGCGCGGTGGGCGGCGCCGTCGCTGAAGCCCGTGGGGTTGACGCGCTCTGGCGACAGCACGGCCTGGCTGGCCATGGGCCAGTAGCCATACAGCCGCTCGCCCACAGCCACAGCCGGGTGCAGCGACTGCACCACGGTGCCAAAGCCCCACACGGGCACGATGCCCCAGCCGGCCTCGCCGGTGGGGAAAAACTGCCAGTAGTTCAGCATGTCGCCCAGCGCGGCGTAGGTGATGTTGTTGGCCGTGAGGGCAAACGACTCGACCCGCACGCGGACCTGGCCCTCGGCCAGAGGGGTGTCGTCGGTGGTGGTCAGGCGGGTGGTGGTCAGCTGGTCCTGGCGCACGAGGAGGGTGGTGGTGCTCATGCCGCGACGCTAAACCAAAGCGTGCGCGCGCTCAAGCGGGGCGCGCCGCCTGGGCGACAGGTGCGCGGCGTGTCGGTGCGCCAGATTGCTGACGGGCTCAGTCCGCCGTGGGCTGCGCCAGTTGCTCGAAAGGCAGCGCCTGCTTGACCAGGATGACGGTGCAGGGCGCATCGCGCGCAACGCGCATGGGCACGGTGGCAAAAAAGCGCTGGGTCTGCAGCCCGTGGGTGGCGGCGCCCAGGATCATCATGCTCACGTGGTTGCTGGCCGCGTAGCGCACCAGCGCCTGGGCCACATCGCTGGCTTCCAGCACGTGGTAGCTCACGGCATGGCCGGTCAGGTCCAGCCCCTGGGCCCACTGGCGCAGGCGCGCCATGTGCTGGCGGTGCAGCGTGGTCTCGCTGCGCTCGCTGTCGCTGGTGCTGCTGGCGCCGGGCGACACCACCGTCACGCAGGCCAGCCGGGCGCCGGGGCGGATTCCCAATGATCGACCCACGGCCTGGCGCAGCGAATACAGCGTGGCGTCTGTCACGTCGGCATGGGGCACGGCCACCATGAGGATGGGCGTGTCCTCGATCTGCTGTGAGGGCAGGGGGCTGGGCGTGTAGTGCATGCCCGCCGCGCGCAGCCAGCGGCGCAGGTGGGTGCGCAGCGGTGTGCGCTCGGTGCGCTCGCCGCGTTCGGTGATGAGCACCTGCTCGGGGTTGGACAGGTCAAATGCCAGGTGCGCGGCCGAGGGGTAGCGGCTGGCGGCCTCAGGCTCAAGGCAGCGCAGGATGACCTCTTGCAGCCAGGGCGGGATGTCGGCGCGGTGCTTGCGCGGCGGCGCGGGCGTCATCCACAGGCGCTGGCGCATGCCGCCGCTGGTGGTGGGGGCGCCAAAGGGCAGCTCGCCCGTGGCCAGCTCGTACAGCATCACGCCGATGGCAAAGATGTCGCTGCGCGGGTCGCCGCGCACGCCCACCACCTGTTCGGGCGCGATCCAGGCGGGCGAGCCCACGGCCTGGCGCATCTCCTCGGCCAGCAGGTCGGGGTAGTGGGCGTGGCACGAGAGGCCAAAGTCCAGCAGCACGGCCGTGCCGTCGTCCTTGATGAGCACGTTGGCGGGCTTTAGGTCCAGGTGGCACACGTTCTGCTGGTGCAGGCTGTGCGCCGCGTGGGCCGTGGCGGCGCCCAGGCGGGCTATGGTTGCGATATCGCAGCGCCCGGGCGCTTCGTCCAGCCAGTGCTGCAGTGTCTGGCCGGGGATGTACTCCATCACCAGGTAAGGCAGCCGCACCAGGTCGCCCGCCGCCACAAAACGCGGCACATGCGGGCCGCTGAGCACGGGCAGGATCTGCAGCTCGACCTCGAAGCTCACGATGTTCTCGGCCCCGTCGCCCGCCGTCATGCGCGGGATCTTCATCGCCATGGCAAAGCCGGGGCTGCGGTCGGCCTGCGCGTATTCCACCGCGTAGATGTGGGCCATGCCACCCGCGTGGATGCAGTCCACCACGCGGAAGCCGTCGATCTCGGTGCCGGACTCCAGCAGCTTCATGTCACTGGCCTTTTTCCAAGCGGTCGGCATAGAAGCCGGGCAGGCCTGCCGCGCGAATGGCGGCGGCGGCGGCCAAGTGGTCGTAGGGCACGCGGTAGAAGGTGATCTGCTTGGCGGTGTCGTCGAACAGCGCGTACATGGCGCGTGCATCGCCGTCGCGCGGCTGGCCCACCGAGCCCACTATGCCCAGCCACTGGCGGTGTGTTGGCACGGGTACCGGCACGCCGGGCTCGGGCGCAAAGCGCATCAGCTTGGCCGTGGGCGTGAGGAAGTACAGCACTTGCTCATGCACATGGCCGCAGAACACGTAGCGGATGGCGGGGTCGATGCCCTGGGCGGCCGTCATGCTGCGCTCTGCCGCATTGGAGTCTTCCACATACCGCCACTGCGCGGGCATGTCGGCACTGGCGTGCACCAGCAGCGCGCTGGTGCCCAGCCGTGCGGTGAGCGGCAGCGTCTGTAAAAAGGCGATGTGGCTGTTGCCGAGCTGGTCGTGCGTCCACTGCGCGCCCAGCTCGCTGCGGTTGCGAGGGTTGGCGGGCGGCGCCAGGGCCATGGCGTCGTGGTTGCCCAGCACACACAGGGCTCCTTGCTGGGCCAGGTCACGCACTTGCTCCACCACGGCCACGGGCTCGCCACCGTAGCCGACCAGGTCGCCCAGCAGCGCAAATTGTTCGGCGCCGTGGGCGCGGGCGTGTTGCAGGCAGGCGTCCAGGGCCTGTCGGTTGGCGTGGATGTCGGACAGCAGGGCGATTTTCATGGGGTTGTCTCCAACCCCCCCATCATCGCGCGCGTCGCTGAATGCCAGCTTGCAGGCAGGCGGTGCCTGCGTGGTTTCAAAGCAAAAATAGCTGCCAGCGCTTGTGGATCAAGCGCTGGCAGCTATGGTTTTGGTAGCTCAGAGGCTGCGCTGTGCGGCGGGTACTTTGTCCAGCGCCAGCACCACGCCCAGCGCAATGATCGCGGGCAGCGCCTGGCTGAAGAAGATCTTGGGCGCTGCGGTGGCGGCGCCAAACACCCCGGCCATGATCACGCAGGCCAGAAAGAAGATCTTGAACACCCGGTTGCCGGTGAACAACCCAAAGAACAGGCCCGCTGCCAGAAAACCGTTGTACAGCCCCTGGTGGGCCGCCAGCAGACTCCTTTGCCCTGCGGTTTGTTCCAGAAGAACATTTCGAGCACGAGGATGTACACATGCTCGATGGCCACCAGGGCCACCGCGATGCGGGGAAGCAGCTGGCGGCCCATCACTTACACCAGCGTGATTGTCACGTCGATGTTGCCGCGCGTGGCGTTGGAGTAGGGGCAGACCTGGTGGGCGGCATCCACCAGCTTCTGGGCGGTTTCCTTGTCCAGGCCGGGCAGGCTGATGGCCAGGCGGGCGGCGATGCCGTAGGCGTTCGGGATGGGGCCCAGGTCCACTTCGGCGTCGATGGACACGTCTTGCGGCACGGGGATGCCGATCTTGCCGCCCACAGCCTTCATCGCGCCGATGAAGCAGGCAGCGTAGCCAGAGGCAAACAGCTGCTCGGGGTTGGTGCCGGTGCCGGACGTACCGGGCGAGGACAGCTTGACGTCCAGGCGGCCGTCATCGGTCTTGGCGGCGCCATCGCGGCCACCGGTCACGTGCGACTTGGCGGTGTACAGGACTTTTTCGAGCTTGGTCATGGTGTCTTCCTTGCGGTTGTTGCCCACGGTGGGCGGTGGAGGGAATCGGTCTTGCAATGTCGTTGCGTGTTTCTGCGGGCCGTCAGCGTTGCTCGCTGAGGCGGTCCCGCAGCTGCTTGAGTTCGGTGGTCAGGGCGGTCAGCTCGGCAATCGAGCACTGGCTGCTTTGCAGCACACACTGCGGAATGGCCTCGGCCTGGTCGCGCAGCGCGCGGCCCTCGGCCGTGAGGGTGATGCGCACGCGGCGCTCGTCCTGCACATCGCGCAGCCGGGCGATCTGGCCTTGCGCCTCCAGGCGCTTGAGCAGCGGCGTGAGCGTGCCGGAGTCGAGAAACAGGCGCTCGCCCAGCTCGGATACCGTCAGGCCGTCCTGTTCCCACAGCACCAGCATCACGAGGTACTGCGGGTAGGTCAGGCCGATGCGGTCGAGCAGCGGCTTGTACAGCTTGGTCATCGCGAGCGACGCGGAATACAGCGCAAAGCAAACCTGGTTGTCCAGCCGCAGGATGGCGGGGCTGGGCGTGTGGGGTGTGCTGTGGCTGGGCATGGGGTGAATTGTGAGTGCAAATTCAATTGCGTGCAATTGAATTGTGAAAAACTTTGTTAGTGGATGGGATTGTGTGGGCGTTGGAGCAGCGCTGCGCCATCGGTGCTATTCGCGCGTCCCGCCTGCTCAGGCGGGGGCGCCGTGCCCCCGTCACCCTCGGGAAATTGCTATCAATAACAGAGCTGCTAACGCATGATTCATATGCACTAGCGATCGATTTGGCTTAAAAATTGGCGCGGAGTTCTGGCGACGACGAACCACCAGGGGCTCAGCGCCCGCTGAACTGCGCCGGTCGCCGCTCGACAAACGCGCGCACGCCTTCGGCCGCGTCCTCGCTGTTGGCCAGCTGCTTTTGCACGGGTATGAAATCTGCCACCGCCGCCGCCTGCCCCTGCTCAATGGCCTTGAGCACGTTGAGCCGCGTGGCCACCACGGCCAGCGGCGCCTGGGCTTCGATGCGCTGGGCAATCTGCAGCGCTTCCTGCAGCTCCTGGCCTGCGGGCACCACTTTCTGCACAAAGTTCAGCCGGTACGCCTCGGCGCTGCCGAACTCATCGGCCGTGAGCAGGTGCAGCAGCGCATTGCCCGTGCCCGCACGCTCTGCCATGCGCAATGTGGCGCCGCCCGTGGCCATGATGCCGCGCTGCACCTCCATCTGCGAGAAGCGGCAGTTGTCGGCCGCCACCACGATGTCAGCGCCCAGCATCAGCTCGATGCCCACGGTGAAACAGATGCCCTTGACTGCCACCACCATGGGCTTGGTGCGGCGCCGGTAGCCGGGCAGGCCATAGTCGTGCGGTTCCACCAGGCCTTCAGGGATGGCTTTTTCGCCGCGCTGCATGTAGGCGCTCACGGCGGGCAGATCGAGCCCGGCGGTGAAGTGGTCGCCAAACGCATGCAGCACGCCCACGCGGAGCTGCGGGTCGTCGTCAAGCCGTGTGTAGGCCTCGGCCAGCTGGCGGAACATGGGCGGCGTCCAGCCATTGCGCTTGGCCGGGCGGTTGATGCCGATCAGCAGCACATGGCCGATGACCTGGGTGTCGATGGTGCCCTCGGGCGGGGGCGTGGTGGGGGTAATGTTTGTCATGGGCGCAGGTCTCCTGGCCCATGATTGAAAACGCAATGGAAACTGAGCGCCGTCCCCCGAGGGACAGCGCGCTGAAGGCCGTCAGTAGGTGTAGACGCCCTGGCCGGTCTTGCGGCCCAGGCGGCCGGCGGCCACCATTTCCTTGAGCAGCGGGCAGGGGCGGTACTTGCTGTCGCCAAACTCGGTCAGGTACACGTCCATCACGGCCAGGCACACATCCAAGCCGATCATGTCCGCCAGCGCCAGCGGGCCGATGGGTTGGTTGCAGCCCAGCTTCATGCCCGCGTCGATGTCCTCGGGCGTGGCCAAACCTTCGGCCAGCACGAAGAAGGCCTCGTTGATCATGGGCACCAGGATGCGGTTGACCACAAAGCCGGGCGCGTTCTTCACGGTGATGGGGCTCTTGCCCAGCGCCTCGGCCAGCGCCTTCACGGCGTCGTGGGTCGCGTCGCTGGTCTGCAGGCCACGGATGATCTCCACCAGCGCCATCATGGGCACGGGGTTGAAGAAGTGCATGCCGATGAAGCGGTCTGCGCGGCTGGTGGCGGCGGCCAGCTTGGTGATGGAGATCGAAGAGGTGTTCGAGGCAATGATCACCTCGGGCGCCACGATGGCGTCCACCTGCTTGAGGATCTTGAGCTTGAGTTCGTAGTTTTCGGTGGCGGCCTCGATCACGAGCTGCGCGGCCTTCAGGTCGTCGTAGCTGGTGGAAGTCTTGATGCGCGCCAGGGCGGCCGCCTTGTCGGCTTCGCTGATCTTTTCCTTCTTGATCAGGCGGTCCAAGCTGCCGGCCACGGTGGCCAGGCCTTTTTGCACTGCAGCATCCGAGATGTCGACCATCACCACGTTGATGCCCGACACCGCACAGGCCTGTGCAATGCCGTTGCCCATGGTGCCTGCGCCGATGATGCCTACGGTCTGAATCGTCATATAGAGAGCCCTCTTCAAAGTGAAACGGATGGACGGAATGGTAAGGGGAATCGCACGACCGTTCGGTTATCGTGCGTCAAACCTGAACCAACAAGCCGCTGCGCAGCATGGCGGAGGAGACACCACAACATGTTCGACTACATCGTGATCGGCGGCGGCTCGGCAGGCTCCGTGCTGGCTGGCCGCCTGACTGAGAACCCCGCAGTGCGCGTGTGCCTGCTGGAGGCGGGGCCTGCCGACAACAGCGTGCTCATCCACTGCCCGGCCGGGCTGGCCGTGATGGCCAAGTTCGAGCTGAATGGCTGGGGCTTCAACACCACACCACAGGCGGCGCTGAACAACCGGCGCGGCTACCAGCCCCGTGGCAAGGTGCTGGGAGGCTCCAGCTCGATCAACGCCATGGTCTACATCCGGGGCCAGCACGCCGACTACGACCACTGGGCCGCGCAGGGCAACCCGGGCTGGGGCTGGGAAGATGTGAAGCCGTACTTTCTGCGCGCCGAGAACAACGAACGCGGCGCCAACGCTTGGCATGGCCGGGGCGGCCCCTTCAACGTGGCCGACCTGCGTGCACCCAACCGGTTCAGCCAGTATTTCACCGACGCAGGGGTGCAGGCCGGGCACCCGCACAACACCGACTTCAACGGCGCCACGCAGGAAGGCGTGGGCCTGTACCAGGTCACGCACAAGAACGGCGAGCGCCACAGCGCAGCCAAGGGCTACCTCACGCCGCACCTGGCGCGGCCCAACCTGCAGGTCATCACCGGTGCGCATGCCACGCGCATCCTGTTCGACGGCACGCGCGCCGTGGGTGTGGAATATCGCCAGGGTGGCGCGATCAAGCAGGTCCGCGCCGGGCGCGAAGTGCTGCTGAGTGCGGGCGCGCTGCTGTCGCCGCAACTGCTGATGCTGTCGGGCGTGGGGCCTGCCGCGCATTTGCAGCAACACGGCATCCCGGTGCTGCACGATCTGCCCGGCGTGGGCCAGCATCTTCACGACCACCCCGATGTGGTGCAGGTGCTGGACGCCCCTGAGTTCAAGGACCTGTTCGGCCTCTCGTTGTCGGGCATGGCGCAGACGCTGCGCGGCATCGTCGAATGGCGCAAGCACCGCACCGGCATGCTGACCACCAACTTTGCCGAGGCGGGCGGCTTTATCAAGAGCGACCCGTCAGAGGCTGCGCCCGATCTGCAACTGCACTTTGTGATCGGCAAGCTGGTGGACCACGGGCGCAAGACGGTGTTCGGCCACGGCTACTCGGCCCATGTGTGCCTGCTGCAGCCCAAGAGCCGGGGCTCGGTCACGCTGGCCAGCCGCGACCCCATGGCCTTGCCACTGGTGGACCCGAACTTCCTGGCGGACCCCGACGACATGGCGCGCATGGTGCGTGGCTTCAAGCGCACGCGCGAGATCCTGATGCAACCGGCGCTCGCGAAGTTCGGCGCCAAGGAGCTGGCGGCTTCGGCCAGTGCGCGCACCGACGCGGAGATCGAGCAGTTCATCCGCCAGTACGCCGACACCATCTATCACCCCGTGGGCACGTGCCGCATGGGGCCTGGGCCCATGGATGTGGTGGATGCCGAACTGCGCGTGCATGGCCTCGCAGGCCTGCGTGTGGTGGACGCGTCCATCATGCCGCGCATTGTGAGCGGCAACACCAATGCGCCCACGGTGATGATTGCGGAAAAGGCGGTGGACCTGCTGCGCGCCGCGCCGTGAACGATTTCACGTTTGGCGCGCGGAACGCGATTTTTAAGGTTTTCAAAGGGTCTGTTTAAGGAGTTTTTAACAGGCAAAAACGCGGCAAATTTCTAGACTTCTTGGCATGGAAGCGGGTGCATGGTGCACCCGGCCCGGCGCCCCAAAAAAGGCGCTGAAAGAGCCCAACGAGGCCATGAAAGAACGTGATGAAGATTGATGCCCGCGAAATTGCCGCACTGACCCAAGCCCAACCCGCCGCCCCCCGCATGGACATGTACGCCAGCATCCACAAGGCGCTGCGCGCCTTCATGGCCGACACGCTGCTGGGCCTGGGGCGCATGGATGTGGACGACGACCTGGAGTTTGCCCAGACCTGCGACCGCGTGATGCAGCTGCTGGACCTGTGCCGCGCGCACCTGCACCACGAGAACCAGTTTGTGCACGCCGCCATGGAGGCGCGCCAGCCCGGCTCCAGCCAGAACATTGCGGGCGAACATCTGGAGCACGAACAGGCCATCACGGCCCTGGCCGACGGGGTGAACCACCTGATGGCCTGCGCCAAGCCCGCACGTCCGGCGGCCACCCTGGCCCTGTACCGGCAGCTGGCACTGTTTGTGGCGCACAACTTCGAGCACATGCATGAGGAAGAAACCGCCCACAACCGTGTGCTGTGGCAGTGCTACACCGACGCGGAGCTGGCGGGCGTGCACGATGCGCTGGTGGCCTCGATCCCGCCGCAGGAAATGATGGTGGTGGCCCGCTGGATGGTGCCCTACATGTCGCCGGCCGAGCGCACGGCCATGCTGTCGGACATGCAGCAGCATGCGCCTGCCCCTGTGCTGGCCGCGGTGCTGGCGCAAGTGCAGCCGCACCTCACGCAGCCCGAGTGGACCAAGCTGATGCGCAGCCTGGGCCTTCCGGTGGTGCCGGGTCTGGTGCACTGACTTTGAGAAATCAGTGCCGTGAAGGCGTCATGCGTCTTCCAGCACCACAGGGCGCAGCACGCATAGCCGAAAGCGCCCGCGCCCCGTTTTTTCGATGTGGATGTGTGGGCAGTTCTCTTGCAGGCGGCGCTGCAGCAACAGCAGGCGGGCCTCCAGGTTGTCGGCCACATCGGGCAGGCGCAGGGCGGGGTCCAGCCGTAGCTCGCGGTTGGTGAAGTCCACGCGCCCGGTGTGCTGGTGGTCGCGCAGCAGCTTCCACACAATAGCGCCCGCCACGCCCTTGATCAGGTAGTCGTCGTTGATGAACACGCTGTCGTTGGCCGCAAAGTGGCGCACCCGCAGCGCGCTGCCGCTCACGGGCGGTGCCGCTGTCGGAGCAGGCAGCGGCTCGGGCGCATCGGGCGCGGCCTGCAGCAGGTCGATGGCGGCCGCCAGCTGGCCCGCCATGGCCACCAGCAGGTCCTCATCCTCGAAGCCAAAGCGCATGTCCTCGGGGCTCTCGGCAAACAGCACGCCCAGCAGGCGCCCGGCCGACAGCAGCGGCACTGCCACCTGGCTGTGCGGCTCGGGCAGGCCGGGGTAAGGGATGTCCATGCCGCGCAGTGGGGGCGCATCGGGCGCGGCATGCGCGTCCATGCTTTCGCGGATGGCGTGGCTGTACAGGGCGGCATGGGTCATGTGGCTGATGCGCACCGGGGTGCGCTCGCGCGCGGCCATGCCGATCACCCCTTGGCCCAGCCGGATCTCGGAGCCCACGCCCGAGGTGGCGTAGCCGCAGCTGGCCACTGTGTAGAGCTGCTGGGCGCTGGCGTCCAGCATCAGCACCATGGCGTGTTCGATGCCCAGCTTGTCCTGCAGGCCCTGCAGCGCGCCTTGCAGCAATTCGTCCAGCCCCGAGCAGCGCGCGATGCCTTCGCTGCACAGGCGCAGCGCGTGCAGCAGCCCGGAGCGTGGTGCGGGTGCCGGCAGCCCTTCGCCCGCCACCGATTCGATGTGCTCCACGGCGTAGATGTCGGCGCCCTTGAGCTCAAACACCTCGGCCATACCCGAATGCGACGCAATGCCCGCCAGCTGCGCGCGCATGCTCTCGAACACCGGGCCGCTGTCCTCGGTGCGTTCGTACAGCAGGTGCAGGCGGTAGAAGTGGGCGGTGAGCGGGTCCAGCACCAGCACCGACGCGCGCGGGTTGCGCAGGATGTTCTGGCGGGTCTTGTTGAAGAACTGGAACGACAGCGCCACATGCGCCGCGTCCACATACACCACCTGCGAGATGTAGGCCACGTTGGGTGTGCCGTCGGGGCCGCAGGTGGCCATGATGGCGGGAATTGCCCCTTCCAGGCAGGGGCGGATGCTGTGCAGGGACGGCGCTGCGGTGCTCATGGCTGCGGCGTAGGTGGTGAAAGTGATGTGGGGGGCGGACACAACTGCGCGCCGGCACGCGGTCCCGGTGTCTGGTCGAACGCGCTGGTGGGCGTAAAGCTCACGGCCACCACATCCTGCAGCGGCGCTGCCAGCATGGCGCCCACATACTGCGGCCCATAACCCACCCGGCCCACCTCCTGCACCATGGACTGCAGATACGCCTGCAACACCGGCAGGTCGCCATCAGTGGCCGGGCGCTGCGTGGCCCGGCGGGCTTTGAGCTGCAGCGTCTGGTGGGTGGACGGCACGCTGAACACCACGGCAATCTCGCCGGTGTGCGCAATGTCCTGCAGTAACTGTTCGGACTGACTGCGCCGCAGGTACACCGTGACCTCCTGCCCATCACCGCTGATATGGCTGCCCACGGCCCGCATGATGCTCGGCCGCAGGGCCGCATCGCGGGACGCCACGATGGCCGACACGCCCTTGGCCACCATGGCGATATGGCTGGGGCCGAGCAGGGCGGTCATGCCTTGAAGCGCTTGCGGGTCAGGGCCAGGGCCACCCAGAAGGCCATCACCGTGGTCACCACCAGCACCAGGCCATGGCGCAGGGGGTGGGCGGGCCACTGGTCCATGAACAGCGGGCGCACCAGCTCGACCGCGTTGGTCAGCGGCAGCCAGTCGGAGATGGCGCGCACGATGGGGGGCAACTGCTCGCGCGGGAAGAACACGCCCGAGAGGAACATCATCGGCGTGAGCACCAGCGTGAAGTAGTAGGTAAAAAAGTCATACCCCTTGGCCAGCGCATTGAAGATGAGCGCGATGCTGGAGAACATGATGCCCACGAACAGCAGCACCGGCCAGGCCACCAGCAGCTTGGGGCTGTGGCTGATGCCTAAAGCCAGCATCACGCCCAGGATGGCGGTCACGGTGAACAGCGCTTTGAACGCCGCCCACAGCATCTCGGCCAGCACCACGTCGTCCAGGCTCACCGGCGCGTTCATGATGCCGTCCCAGGTCTTTTGCACATGCATGCGCGAGAAGGCCGAGTACAGCGCCTCGAAGCTGGCCGCGTTCATGGCGCTCATGCAGATCGAGCCGCTGGCCAGGAACAGGATGTAGGGCACCTTGGTGTCGCCCGCTGCGCCGCCCACATTCACCTGGCCCACCAGGGCCCCCATGCCGTAGCCAAAGGCCACCAGCCACATCAGCGGTTCGGCAATGTTGCCCACCAGGCTGGGGATGGCCAGCTTGCGCCAGACCAGCAGGTTGCGCATGAACACGGGCCACCAGCGCACGGACAGGCTGGGCGGGCGCCACACCGACGGCGGGGGCGGGGCCACAGAGGCCACGGAGGACGGGGTAACGGTTTGCATTCGCTTATTGTGCGATGTTGGCGAGCGGACGCACAGCCCCTGGGCCGCCTGTCGGGACGGCGTCCCACCAGCTGGGCACGTCCATTGCTTGGGTGCTGCCATGTCCACCCATGTCCTGAACCTGCCTGCCGGTGCCAGCGCCCTGTGGCAAAACCGCCTCGGGCTGCTGCTTGAGTCCACAGGCGAGGGCGTGTTCGGCATCGACCTGGCCGGCAACTGCGTGTTCATCAACCGGGCGGGCGCACAGATGCTGGGTTTTGTAGCCGAAGAGGTGATGGGGCGCAACATGCACGCGCTCACCCACCACAGCCACCCCGACGGCAGCCCCTACGCCGACAGCGACTGCCCCATCTTCAACGCGTTCCGCCAGGGCTTGCCCTGCCGGGTGGACACCGAGGTGTTCTGGCGCCGCGATGGCTCGGCGTTTGCCGTGGAGTATTCGAGCCACCCCATTTTGGAAGGCGATCAGGTGCAGGGTGCCGTGATCGCTTTTGTGGACATTACCAGCCGCAAGCGTGCCGCCGATGAGCTGCAGCGCGCGCACGATGAGCTGGCCCGCGCCAACGACGAGCTAGAGCGCCGAGTGGCCGCGCGCACACAAGAGCTGTCGCAGGCGCTGGCGCAGCTGCGCGAGCTGTCGGCCTACTCAGAGCAGGTGCGCGAGGACGAGCGCACCCGCATCGCCCGCGAGGTGCACGACGAGCTGGGCAGCCTGCTGGTGGCGCTGAAGATGGATGTCAACTGGCTGCACAAGCGCTTGGGCGAGCAGGGCGAGCGCACGCCCGAGGCCGCGGGCGACATGCGCACCCAGATGCGGTGCAAATGCCAGAACATGAGCCGCTTGATCGAAAACGCCGTGGACAACGTGGGCCGCATCATCACCGACCTGCGCCCCAGCATCCTGGACCACCAGGGCCTGTGGGCGGCGCTGGAGTGGCAGGCGCAGGAGTTTGTGCAGTCGGCAGAGCTGGAGCTGGCGTGGCACATGGACGTGCCCGCCACCCTGCACCTGCCCGAGCCCGCCGCCATCGCCGTGTTCCGCATCTTCCAGGAGATGCTGAGCAATGTGGGCCGCCACGCGCAGGCCAGCGCCATCGACATTGCCATTGACGTGCAGGACGATGTGCTGCAACTGCGTGTGCGCGACAACGGCGTGGGCGCCACACGCCAAGCGCTGGAGGCGCCCACCGCCTATGGCGTGATGGGCATGCGCGAGCGGGCGCGGCAGCTGGGGGGCCAGCTGAGCATCACCAGCGAGCCGGGGCAGGGCTCGTGCCTGCAATTGCTGATTCCTCTGGAGCTGTCATGAATTCCGTGGTTCGCGTGTTGATCGGGGATGACCACCGCATCGTGCGGGAGGGGCTCAAGCAGGTGCTGGGCGACCCCGCCAACGGTGCGCCCGAGATCACCGTGGTGGCTGAAGCCACCCAGGGCAGCGAGGTGCTGGAGCAGGTCACGGCGCTGCAGGGGCCCACGGGTGCGCTGGGCTTAGACCTGGTACTGCTGGACATCGCCATGCCGGGCATGGATGGCCTTGAAGTGCTGCAGGCGCTGCGCAAGGCCTGGCCTGGGCTGCCGGTGCTGATGCTCAGCACCTACCCCGAGAGGCAATATGCGGTGCGCTGCATCCAGATGGGCGCAGCGGGCTACCTGCACAAAAGCGCCGACCCCGACGACATGGTGGCCGCCGTGCGCAAGGTGGCGGCGGGCGGGCGCTACCTGACAGAAGCCACGGCGCAAGCCCTGGCGGGCGCCGTGGAGCGCACCGGGGTGGTGCGCGCCGCCCAGCAGGGCGCGCCCGCTGGAGTAGACGCGCTCTCCTATCGAGAGCATCAGGTGTTCCGTCTGCTCACGGCCGGGCAGAGCGTGAGCGAAATTGGTGCGCAGCTCAAGCTCGCGCCCAACACGGTCAGCACCTACCGCGCCCGCATCCTCGAAAAGACCGGCGCGCGCAATGACGTGGAGCTGGCGCTGCTGGCGCGTGGCGCACCGGCAGAGTGAATTCGGTGCGTTGAACGACCGATTTGTAGTGCTGGCCCTACACGCTGTAGACACCACACCCACGAATTCACGACAGCGGGCCGGCACCGGCAAAAACTGGCCCGCGCTTTGCGTAACGCCTGGCACCAACTTCTTCGAGGTGTGCCATGTCCGAATTCTTCTCGCCCTACGATGCCGACCGCCCGTTGATGCTGAAATGCAGCTGTGGCCGCGACCACACGGTGGCCGACCACCATGCCGAAGTCTCGGCCGATGCCGCTGCAGCCACCCTGCGCCAGCGCAGCGAGACCCGCGAGTTCGAGCTTTACAGCAACGAGTTCATCGAGGCCACGCTGGTCAAGGCGCTGTTTCCGCAAGACGCGGTGCGCCGCCGCTTCATCAAGGCCGTGGGCAAGGGGACGGCCATGGCGGCCATTGCCAGCGTGTTGCCCGTGGCCAGCCTGCAGGCCATGGCGCAAGAGAAGCAGGGCGCACTGGAGAAGACCAATCTCAAGATCGGCTTCATTCCGATCACCTGCGCTACGCCGCTGATCATGGCCCACCCGCTGGGCTTCTACAGCAAGCAGGGCCTGAATGTCGAAGTCACCAAGACAGCAGGCTGGGCGCTGATCCGGGACAAGATGATCAACAAGGAGTACGACGCCACGCACTTCCTCTCGCCCATGCCGCTCGCGATCTCCATGGGCCTGGGCTCCAACGCCACACCCATGAACGTGGCCACCATCCAGAACGTGAACGGCCAGGCCATCACGCTCGCCCTCAAGCACAAGGACAACCGCGATCCGAAGAACTGGAAGGGCTTCAAGTTTGCGATCCCCTTCGAGTACAGCATGCACAACTTCCTGCTGCGCTACTACCTGGCCGAGGCGGGCCTGAACCCCGACACCGACGTGCAGCTGCGCGTGGTGCCACCAGCCGAGATGGTGGCCAACCTGCGCGCGGGCAATATCGATGGCTTCCTGGGCCCCGATCCTTTCAACCAGCGCGCCGTGTTCGAGGAAGTCGGGTTCATCCACCTGCTCACCAAGGATCTGTGGAACGGCCACCCCTGCTGCGCCTTTGGCACCAGCACCGAGTTCATCCAGAAGAACCCCAACACCTTTGCCGCGCTGTACCGCGCAGTGCTCACTTCGGCCGCCATGGCGCGCGACCCCAAGAACCGCGAGCTGATCGCCAAGGTGATTGCACCCCAGGCCTACCTGAACCAGCCCGAGGCCGTGATCAACCAGGTGCTCACCGGCAAGTTCGCCGATGGGCTGGGCAAGATCCAGAACGTGCCCGACCGCGCCGACTTCGACCCCATGCCCTGGCAAAGCATGGCCGTGTGGATGCTCACGCAGATGCAGCGCTGGGGCTACATCAAGGGCGATGTGGACTACAAGCAGATCGCCGAGAAGGTGTTCCTCATCACCGACGCGAAAAAGCAAATGAAGGCCTTGGACCAGAAGGTGCCCGACGGCGCGTACCCCAAGTTCAAGATCATGGGGCGCGAGTTCGATGCGGCGAAGGCGGCCGAGTACGCCAAGAGCTTCCCCATCCGCAAGGCGGCATGACATGACTGCCGCCAAAAACCTCAACCTGCGCGCGGGCCTGCTGTCCGCGCTCATCTTCCTCACGCTGCTGGGCATTTGGTACGTGGCCACGTCGTCCTCGGGCGCTAGCGGCGGCACGGCGGGCATGACGGCCGAGCAGATCGAGTACGCCAAGATGATGGGCAAGGACCCGGGCGCATCCAAGAGCGGTGGCTTTCCTACGCTGGGTGCGATGGGCAGCACGGTGTGGGGCCACCTGTCCAACCCGTTCTACGACAACGGTCCCAACGACAAGGGCATCGCCATCCAGCTGGCGCACTCGCTGGGCCGCGTGGCGCTGGGCTTTGGCCTGGCCTGCCTGGTGGCGATCCCGCTCGGTTTCATCATCGGCATGTCACCGCTGCTGCGCCGCGCGTTCGACCCGTTCATCCAGGTGCTCAAGCCCATCAGCCCGCTGGCGTGGATGCCGCTCGCGCTCTACACCATCAAGGACTCATCCATCTCGGGCATCTTTGTGATCTTCATCTGCTCGGTGTGGCCCATGCTGGTGAACACGGCGTTTGGTGTGGCCTCGGTCAAACGCGACTGGCTCAACGTGTCGGCCACGCTGGAGGTGAACCCGCTGCGCAAGGCGTTCCTGGTGATCCTGCCTGCCGCAGCGCCCACCATCCTCACGGGCATGCGCATCAGCATGGGCATTGCGTGGCTGGTGATCGTGGCCGCCGAGATGCTGGTGGGCGGCACAGGCATCGGCTACTTCGTGTGGAATGAGTGGAACAACCTGTCGCTCACTAACGTGATCTTTGCCATCCTGGTGATCGGCGTGGTGGGCATGTTGCTCGACCTGGCGTTTGGCCAGCTGCAGAAGGTGGTGACCTATGTGGAGTGATGTTGCCCAGCGCCCGGCTGTTCCAGCCCCTCTTGCCACAGACGCACCGCAACGAAAGGCCTCTGCCGTGACCCAAGGCTTCCTCCAGATCGACCGGCTGAGCAAAGCCTTTGTACCCACCAAACCCGTGTTTGCCGACGTGTCGTTCACGCTCGACAAGGGCGAGTTCGTCTGCATCATCGGCCACTCGGGCTGTGGCAAGACCACCATCCTGAACGTGCTGGCGGGGCTCGATACTGCCACCTCGGGCACCGTCATCATGGACGGACGCGAAGTGGCCGGGCCCAGCCTGGACCGGGGCGTGGTGTTTCAGAGCCATGCGCTCATGCCCTGGCTCACGGTGCGCCAGAACATCGGGTTCGCCGTGAAGTCGCGCTGGCCCGACTGGAAGAAGAGCCAGGTCGATGCGCATGTGGAGAAGTTCGTGGCGCTGGTGGGCCTGAGCCCTGCCATCGACAAGAAGCCTTCTCAGCTATCGGGCGGCATGAAGCAGCGCGTGGGCATTGCGCGCGCGTTCTCCATCCAGCCCAAGATGTTGCTGTTGGATGAGCCCTTTGGCGCACTCGATGCGCTCACGCGCGGCACCATCCAGGACGAGCTGATGACCATCGTGCGCCAGACGCAGCAGACGGTCTTCATGATCACGCACGATGTAGACGAAGCCATTTTGCTGGCTGACCGCATCCTGCTGATGAGCAACGGCAACGAGACGCCCGAGGGCTATCGCCCCGGTGGCATCGCCGAGGTAGTGGTGAACCCGCTGCCGCGCGAACGCACGCGCACCAGCCTGCACCACCTGGACGGCTACTACGCGCTGCGCAACCACATCGTGGACTTCCTGGTCACCCGAGCCAAAGCCCACTGATTTATTGAATAACCAAGCCCTGACTTGTCACCCCTCGTGGGTGGCAGGGAGGGCTGCACCCTGAAGTTTTTGTTCCCCGTTCCAAAACCCATCCAACCGAAGGAGCCATCACCATGAACCGCAACGACGTTACCGAAAAGATCATCAGCACCAAGGTCGCCAAGGGCCTGCAATGGGAGGCCATTGCCAAGAAGGTCGGCCAGTCCAAGGAATGGACGACGGCCCTGTGCCTGGGTCAGATGACCGCCACCCCGGAGCAGGCCAAGATCGTGGGCAAGATTTTTGGCCTCACGGCCGAGGAGCAGAAGTGGCTGCAAGTGGTGCCCTACAAGGGCTCGCTGCCCACACCCGTGCCCACCGACCCGCTGATCTACCGCTGGTACGAGGTGGTGAGCGTGTACGGCACCACCATCAAGGAACTGATCCACGAAGAGTTTGGCGACGGCATCATGAGCGCCATCGATTTCAGCATGGACATCCAGCGCGAAGCCAATCCCAATGGCGACCGCGTGAATGTGGTCTTGTCCGGCAAATTCCTGCCCTACAAGCAGTACTGAAATTGGGCCCAGGCCGTGTTCGTCACAGCACCTTGACGGCGCGGCCGATGAACTGGATGGGCCCTGTGGGCTTGCCAATCGGCGAGCCTGTCGGCGGCTCCAGCGTCAGCTCGAACAACTGGTTGGGCTGCAGCGGCGGCAGCTTGTCCAGCGGGATCTGCAGGGGCTGACCGGGCTGCACCAGGCCCAGCGACACGGGGCCGCTCCAGCCATCGGCCTTGGTCCAGAACTCCAGGGCCTTGTCGGCCGGCACTTCGGCCACGCCCAGCGGAATCAGGCTGATCTGCCGCGGCGAGCTGGCCTGCACCACCCAGCCGGGGGCCTTGTCTTGCGGCGCGACCAGCACCACCATGAACTGCGGCGGCGCGGCCACGGGCGCGGTGCGCGTGACCAGCACAGCCGCGAGCACTGCCGCCATAGCAAAGCCCGAGCCGGCGAGGGCCCGCCACAGGCCCAGGTGATCCCACCAGCGGACGGACGGCTTGCGCTCGGTGTTGGCGCGGGGTGGCGTGGTAACGGGGGTCGCGGCCTGCTGCGCGCTGGCTGCTTGCAGCGATTGATCGATGCGCGCCCACAAGGCAGCGGGCGGCGTGATGGGCTCGGCCAGCTGGGTCAGCGGCAGCAGGCGGGCTTCCCATTCGGCCACCGCCTGTTGCAGTGCCTTGTCAACGGCCAGGCGTTGTTGCACGGCCTGGCGCTCTGCTACGGCCAGGGTGCCCAGCACGTACTCACCCGCCAGCCCATGCAGGTCGTCCGGCGAGGGGGTAGGCGGTGTGTTGCGCACATCGGTCATGCCATGCACTCCCGCAGCGATACCAGGCTGCGCCGTATCCAGGCTTTCACGGTGCCCAGCGGGGCGCCCAGACGTTCGGCGATTTCGCTGTGCGAGCAGCCGTCCACATAGGCGTGCAGCACGCAGTTGCGGCGCGCCGGGTCCAAGGCCTCCAGGCAATGCTGCAGGCGGCCCAGGCTGGCGTTGAGTTCAAAGGTTTCCTCCACCTCGTGGTGGGCCTGCACAGACATGTCGGCCTCCAGGGCTTGGGTGGTGGTGCCGTCCACATCCACGTGGCGGCTTGCGTCGCGCACGGCGTTCAGGGCCAGGTTGCGCACCACGCTGTAGATCCAGCCGCGTGCGCTGCCACGGGACGTGTCGTAGCTGGCGGCGCGGGTCCAGATGTTCACGCAGGCATCGTGCACGATGTCCTCGGCCAGCGCGCGCTGGCGCACGATGCGCAGCGCCACACCCAGCAGCCGCGCGCCCTCCTGTTCGTACAGGCGCTGCATGGCCTGCCGGTCGCCGGCCGCGCAGGCGGCCAGAGCGGCTTCGTAGTCAAAATCGCCAGAGGTGTCGGGCACGGTGTGCGGGCAGCGGGGCAGTGGCTGAAGGGTGGGCGCATCGTAGCCGCAAACCCGTCACCGCCCCGGTGGTAGCCCCCGCTGCGCAGGGGATTGCGTGCGCGTGGTTTACGCGGCCTTCCAGAAGATGTAGTCGGCCTGGTACTTCACGATCTGGCGCTCGCCCTTGTTGGCGGTGGTGCAGGCGGCAGCCGGTGCCACGCCGCCCTTCAAGGCCACACGCTGGATGAAGGTCACGCCGGTCATGGCGCCGGAGCCCATGGCGGGGTTGGCCTTGACGAGCTGGTAGGGCAGGTTGCCAGCGCCCGATGGCGCCACGGCCAGCTGGGTGGCTGTGAGCTTGGAGCCGTCGTTCGATTCCCAGGTAGCGGGCGGGCCGTAGTAGGTGCCCACTTGTTTGCCGCTGCGGTCATTCAGCACGGCCTTGGGGCCCACGAACACCCATTCGGTCTGGCCCGGCATGTTGGCCTTGTCGCGGCATTCGTAGGTGATCTCGCCCACGCCCACGGTTTCCATCGCCACCTTGTTGCCCGCCGGAACCTTGATGCTGTCGGGCAGGCTGTCCTGCGAGTACATGGATTTGGAAGGCGACGACATCATCGAGCCGCAGGCGCTCAGCAGCACGGCGGCGGCAATGGCACCCGCGAGGGGCAGCAGGCGGGAGATGGGAGACGTGTGGATGGTCATGGCGTTTCTCTCTGGTCTATGGGTTGATAGGACAGCAGCAAGTTGCGCTGCTGGAGGTACTACCCACGAAAACGCCGTTTGGATGCAGAAGATGCAAAAAATTTTTTCGATGCCAGCCCGGGCAGGGCGACCGCCTGGGCGGAGGCCGCCTCAATGCAGGGTCAACGGCCGGCTGGTGGTCTTGACGCGCACCACCGCCGCCCGGTGCTCATAGGGTGCCGCCGGCTGGCCCAGGATGGCGGCCGCCAGCGTGCGCGCCTGCCGGGCAATCGGTTCGATATAGCGGCTGCACTGCCCGTTGATGCTGATGCAATCGCCCAGTGCGTGGATGCGGGGTACGCTGGTTTGCAGCGTGTCTGCGTCCACCGCAATGCCCTGAGCCCAATCGAGCCCTGCACTCTGCGCCAGGCGCTGGGGGGGTACAAGGCCCGCAGCCACCACCACTTCGTCGGCCGCAAAACGCTGCCCGCTGGTGGTGGTGACGCGGTAGCGTGGGCCCACGCGTTCCACCTGCTCCACCTGCAGACCGCCTTCGAAGCGGATGGAAAGGTCCTTCCAGGCGTCCAGCAGCTGTGGCCCTGCCTGCTGGTCGTGCCAGCGCGCCAGCGGTTCGGCTGCGGTGTCCAGCAGCGTGATGCGGTGGCCGCCCAGGGCCAGGTCGTTGGCCAGCTCGCTGCCGATCAGGCCCGCGCCGATGATGAGCACGTCCCTGGGCTGGTCGCCCAGGTGCTGGCGCAGGCGCTGGTAGGCACCCAGGTGGTTGATGCGCCAGCACAGGCTGGCGGGCAACCCCGGCGGCAAGGCGGCCTGTGCACCATGGGCCAGCACGAGGTGGCCGTAGCGCAGCACACCCCGCGTGGTGCGCAGTTGGCGGGTGTCGGCGCAGATGCGCACGGCATGGGTGTGGGCCAGCAGGGTGACGCCCAGGCGCAGCGCTGCATCGCGGCCGGTCTCGGACACCAGCGCTAGCGGGTCCAGCTGGCGTGCCATGGCCACCGACAGCAAAGGCTTGTCGTACCGGTCGCCCGCGCAGGCCGTCACCAGGGTGATGGGCAGCGTGGCGCTGTGTTGGCGCAGGGTTTCGGCCAGTTGCCAGCCTGCACGGCCCGCGCCGACGATGAGCACGCCCGGCTCGCCACGCACGCGAAGGGAGGCGGCTGGCGCTGCGCTGGCCTGCGCCCGCAGCGCCTCCAGCGTGGGGGCTTCGTACGGCGAAAAATCGGCCTTGGTCACGCCGCACAAGGGGCAGGCCCAGTCGTCGGGTATGTCCGCCAGCCGCGTGCCGGGCGGCAGGCCGCCATCGGGGTCGCCGTCGGCCTCGTGGTAGACGTAGCCGCAGGCGTTGCAGATGTAGCTTTGCCAGGGCGCCTGGGTGGCCGCGTCGGCAAACGCATCGCACAGCGCCTGCGATGCCGCGCTCAACACGAACTCGGAGGCAACTGACGGCGTGGTGGCGGTGGGGAGGGCGGGCGTCATGCAGGCATCTCCTCGGTGCTGAGTCGGGCGATCTCCTTGCGCAGGTGCTTGATGGCGGGCGTGACGATGGCCACAAAGTGCGACTCGCGCACGCGCCGCTGCACGTCCGAGCTCATGAGGTAGCCGCGTGCACCCTGGTGCATCAGGGCGGACTGGGCGGCGCGCAGGCACAGCTCCGCGCCGTGGGCGCGGGCGTCCAGCACATCGATGAAGAAGTCAGTGCTTGTGTCGAACGGCGTCTGGGCCAGTTGCATGACGCGTGCGGTCAGTGCATCCAGCTCTGCCTGCAGCGCGTCGGGCCGGTCTTCGAGGAACTGGTTGACGTGGCCCAGTTGGGCCTCCACCGCCCACATCGAGTCGATGGCGCCCTGGGTGATGCCCACGGCCATGCCACATTGCAGCATCACGAACGCCGCGCGGATGCGTGCGATGAAAGGGCGCGTAGGGTCGGCCATGGTGTCGGCCGTGCCGATGAAATGGTCCTTGAGCCGCAGTGCATAGGTGCCCGTGCCCTCCATGGCCGAAAAACTCGGGCATTCGCGCATCTCCACGCCCGGTGCGTCGCAGCGCAGCAGGAACATCACCTCGCGCTGGCTGGTCGCACCGTCGGCCTCCACCACCGCCGCAATCGCGCCGCAGTAGTGGTCGGGCCCCAGGTTGCTCACCCAGGGCAGGGTGCCGTTGATGAGGTAGCCCCCCTCCACTGGCGTGGCCTTGAGCAGCAGGCTTTCGATCTGCGCGTAGCTCTTCATGGGGTTGGACAGCGCCGTGCCGCCCATGCCTGCGCCGCTGGCGTGGCGCTGCAGCGCATCGCCCATCAGCGCGAGGTTGCCCGATTGCTGCAGGTACAGCCCGCACACCGCCTGGCACCACATCATGAAGCCGGTGGCGCCGCACACCCGCGAGGCCTCGGCCATGGCGCGGATGGCCAGGCCGTAGTCGGCCGGGCCGGCCGTGCTGTCCAGGTGCGCGCTCATCGCGCCCACGGCGGCCAGTTGCTGCAGCTCGGCGCAGGGGTAGTAGCCGGTGCGGTCAATCGCCTCCACCTGCGCGGCCAGTGGGCCCTGGGCAATCTGGCGCACGGCGGCCAGCAGTGCATCGCCCCGCAGGGCGCCGTCCAGGTGGAGTTGGGGAGGGAGGTCGGCAGGGTTCATGGGGCTCCTTGGGTGCGCAGGGCGGGCTCGGTTGCGGGGCTATTTAGTCCGCGAGGCTGATCTCGAAGGGAATGGGGTTGCGCATGCTGTTGGCCACGGGCGAGTAGAAGTTGGCGTGCTGCACGATCTCGTCGAGCACCTCGCGCGGCGCGTCGCCCTCCACCAGCACCTTCACGCGGATGGCCTGGAAGCCCATTTCGGGCGGCGTCTTTTGCAGCGCGCCGCCAGCGCCCCAGGCGGCGGGGTTGCCGATGTCGCCTTCCATGAACACCTCGATCTTGCTGAGCTTGACCTGCTTCCAGGTGGCCACCGCCGTGATCCCCACGGCCAGGCAGCCGCCCAGGCCTGACAGCACGATTTCGCCGGGCGCAGGTGCCGTGTCCTGGCCGAACAGGTGCAGCGGCTCGTCCACCACCACCGGCGCGTGGTTGCCCACATAGCTCAGCGAGCGGTACTGTCCCTCCATCACCGTATGGACCTTGTTAGTGCCCCGGCTGGCGGGGTTGTTGCGGCCCTTGTCGGCAAAGGCCATCAGGCCGTCGCGGTCGATGGGGCGCAGGTGCGTGTGCACGGTGGTGACGGGAGCAGAGGGTTCCAGCAGATCGGTGGACATGGTGTTCCTTGAAAAAAGAGAAGGGAATACAAAAAAGAAGGACAGGGTTCGCAGCGGACACGCCCGCTGCAACAACGCGCAGGGCTCAGGCCGCCAGCGCGAGCGCAGGCTTTTTGGGGAACTTGACCAGCGGCAGCCCGCTTTCGATCGGCAACTTGTCGTCGCGCGACCATTCGTTCCACGAGCCGAAGTACATGCGCACATCGGCAAAGCCCGCCTGCTTGAGCGCGAGGAAGGTGTTGGACGCGCGTGCGCCCTTGAAGCAATACAGGTACACCGTGTCTGCCGGGCTGATGCCCGCCGTGGCGCATTCGGCGCGCACTTCGTCGGGCGACTTGAAGACGGGGCCCTGGGGCGAGGGCTTCATGAAGCGGTACCACTCCAGCCACTTGGCGCCCGGCAGGCGGCCTTTGCGTGGCGCAAAGTCCTTGCCATAAGGGCTGGAGCTGTCGCCAATCCACTCGTCCACATCGCGCACGTCCAGCAGCACGGTGTCGGTGCCCAGGGCCTCGATCACATCCTCCTTGGTCAGCATCACATCGGTGGTGGCCAGCTGGGTGGGGAAGATGGCGGGCGTGGGCACCACGGCCTCGGTGGAGACGGGCAGCTCTGCCGCCTTCCAGGCCGAGTAGCCGCCATTCAATACCTTGACCTTGGGGTAGCCCAGCCAGGTCAGCAGGTAGTAGCCCCGGCACGACTGGCCGTAGCCGCTGTTGAGCGCATCTTCATAGAACACGGCCGTCTCGGCGCCCGACAGGCCGATGGCGCCCAGGTGCGCGGCAAAGGTGTCTTTCAGTTCCTGCAGGCCTTGGGGCGTGGAGGTGGCGAGATACGTGAATGTCTCGCGCAGGTTCACCGCGCCGGGGATGTGCCCCAGGGCATAGGTGTCGGCGTCGCGGGTGTCGATCAGCACCACAGGTTCTGCGGCTTGCAGGGCCAACAACTGGGTGGGTGAGATGAGGACGGCGTCGGAGGCGGTGGCGGTCACGGTGCTCATGGAAAACCTTTCGGTGCGGTGGTGGGCGGGATGCCTGCCTTCCTTATCGCAACAGGTGTGCCAGAGCGGTTGTGGATGAGGGAATTTGAATAAAAATGGCTGGATGCGCCAGTGAAATATGCGGTGGCAGCTATTGATTTGATAGTAAACCGGGCGTGGCCATGTGTCAGTAGCCAGGGTGGAGCAGACCGCACCAGACACTGTGTCGACACATTGTCGACACATTGTCCGTCGTCACTTCAGACCCGCCTTGCGCAGCCGGTAGCTGAACTGCCGCAGCGTCAGCCCCAGGCTCTGCGCGGCGCGCGACTGGTTGCCGTGGTGCTCGGCCAATGCTGTCTGCAGCACCAACACGCTGTGCGACTGGGCGGGCGCGTAGTCACGCACCAGCGGCGCCGGGGCGGCGGCCGACTGTGCTGTTGCGCCGGTGGTGGCTGGGGGCTGCGGTGCGGGCGGCGAAGGCAGGGGCACGGACGCAGCCGGCAGAAACCGGTCCAGCTCGGCCCGCGTCACCAGCGTGTCATTGGTCAGCAGCACTAGGCGTTCGATCACGTTGCCCAGCTCGCGGATGTTGCCGGGCCAGGGGTGTTCTTCCAGCCGCGCCAGCGCGTCGGGCGACAGGTTCACATTGCGCTGGTGTGCCTGGTTGGCGCGGCTCACAAAGTGCAGTGCCAGCGCGCGGATGTCCTCGCGCCGCTCGGCCAGCGAGGGCAGGTGGATCGGGATCACGTGCAGGCGGTAGTACAGGTCTTGCCGAAAGCGGCCGGCCTCCACATCGGCTGCCAGGTCGCGGTGGGTAGCCGCTACCAGGCGCACGTTGACCTTGACCTCGCGCTGCCCGCCCAGGCGCACCAGCGTGCCCTCTTGCAGCGTACGCAGCAGCTTGGACTGCAGGGCCAGCGGCAGCTCGCCAATCTCGTCCAGAAAGATGGTGCCGCTGTCGGCCTGCTCGAACCAGCCCGCGCGGGCTGTGCTGGCGCCGGTGAACGCGCCTTTTTCGTAGCCAAACAGTTCAGACTCGAACAGCGCATCCGGAATGGCCGAGCAGTTGACCTTGATGAAGGGCCGGTCGCGCCGCCCGCTGGCCAGGTGCACGGCGCGTGCGAACAGCTCCTTGCCCGTGCCCGACTGGCCCAGCAGCAGTACGGTGGCCTGGGTTTGTGACACGCGCTCCAGCTCGCTCAGGGCCTGCAGCAGTGGCGGCGAGCTGCCAATGAGCCCGTAGCGCGCGCTCTTGGTATTGAGCGCATTGGCCAGCACGGCGTTGCGTGCCTCCAGCTGCCGCGTCTGCTCGGCCACCAGGGCTTCCAGCTGCAGCAGCTGCCCCACCAGCGTGGCCAGCACGCGCAGCACCGCCAGGTCGTCGTTCAGGTGGCGTTGGCGGCTGCGGATGCGGTGGCAGGCCAGCACGCCGATGGGCGCGTTATTGACCTCGATGGGCAGGGCGATGAAGGCCACCGTCTCGGGTGGCAGCTGGCTGCGCGCCACCGCGCGGGCCAGGAACAGCGGTTCGGCATCGATGTCCTGCACGATGGAAGGCTGCCCCGTGGCCAGCACCCGACCGGTGATGCCCTCGCCCCAGGCGTAGCACCCGCGCCGCACCTCGGCCTGGGTGAGGCCGTAGGCGTGCTGGATGGAGGCGGTGCGCGGCGCGCCGGCCGGGGCGGTGGGCGCTGCGTCCACCAGCACGATGCGCCCCCGGTTCAGGCCCAGCAGCTCGCTCATCAGGTGCAGCATCTCGCGCAGCACCAGCCCGGGCGCCAGGCTGCGGCCGATGAGGCGCATCACCTCGCGCATGAGCAGCAGCTCCTGCGCGTGCCAGTCGGTGGCGGGGCTGGGTGGGGAGTGCGGTGGCATAGGGGTACGCATGCCGGTGCGTCGCAAGTTTTGCGCCTGCTTCGCCCCGCCGGGCCGTCCTCTGCGTTGCCGAGCCTCGCTGGGGCGGCCCCCCGACTTTGTTGAGCGCTTGTGTCTGGCCCTGGGGCCTCGCCAACGCACCTTGCAAAAATGGCGTGTGCGGGTGCTAGCGTTTGCTGCCGGTGGGCACGGGCGGCAGGGCCTTGAGGTACAGGTACAGGGCGTCGGCGTCGGTCTGGCTCATGGACTTGAGCGAGCCGAAAGGCATGACGGTGCTGACCGCTGAGCCGTCGGGGCGTGTGCCCGTGGTGAGCATCTGGCGGAATTGTTGTGCGCTGAGGTAGCGGTGCATGGCGCCTTCCGGGGCCGATGTGAGGTTGGAGGCGGCTGGCCAGTCTGGGGGCGCTCCGGGAATCTTGCCTCCAGCCAGCTTTTCACCGTGGCAGCCCATGCACATATTGGCCACATAGGCGCCATGCGCCACATTGACGCCCTCGGCCACCGGCGTCTGTACAGGCAGCGTGTGGTCGATCTTCTCGTAGGCATCTTTCACGACCCCGGCGGCGTAGAGCAGCTTCACAAGCACCGGCAGCCGGACGATGCCGGGTTCGCCATCCACAGCGGGCAATTGCTGCACATAGGCCGCGAGCGCTGCGAGGTCCTGGTCTGTGAAGCGGTTGTAGTCCTCGCTGGGCATGATGAGGGCCGGGCGACCGTCGCGCTTGATGCCATGGCGCACCACGCGGTCCCAGTCGGCGCTGCGGTAGCCCACCACCACGCTGTTTGCGCCAGGTGTCAGGTTGGGGCCGCGTACCAGCAGGCCGTTGGCATCGTCTATGAAGGTGCGCCCCGCACCGTTCGCCCCGTGGCAGTCCACACATCCACGGGAGGCAAACAGGTACCGGCCGCGCTCGATGCTGGCGGCGTCCTGCACGATGGCGGGCGAGGCGACTTCGAGCGCGAGCGGGCGATTCATCTTGCGCTCAGCCATCTGTGTGCCGCCAGCGATGAGGGCTGTGGCCACAGCGGCCAGCGCCGCTCCCGCCCAGAGGGTTCTTCGCAACCAGCGCTTCATGATGTTGCTCCCGCAGCCGTGCCGGCGGCCTGGCTCGGGTGCCTGCGGCGCCCTCGGAAGCGCGACTTGATCAGCTCGCGTGCCATCTTGAGCTTCAGGCGCAGCCGGGGCTGGTGGCCCCATGTGCTGGTCTCGTGGGTGTGCATGGTCTGCCAGCCCGTTGGGTCGATGGCTTGGGTCTGCGCTCCGATTTCAAAAGCAAAACCGGAGGGTGTCTCTGCGTAAAACGAAAAGGTACCGTCCGGCTCTGGGTGCTGGCCGAGGTCCAGGTCGATGGGCAGCCCCAGCGACTCGGCCCGCTCGAACGCCCGCCCCACATCGCGCAGGCTGCGCGCCTGCAACATGAAATGGTGAATGCGGAACGAGGACGGCAGGTCAAACAGCGCGAGCGAGTGGTGGCGCTGGTTGCAATGCATGAACGTGCCGCGGATGTGGACCGGGCCCACTTGCGTCTGGAGTCGCTCTGTCACGCCGAACCCCAGCAGTCCGCCATAAAACGCCTCCATCGCGGCCAGGTCCTGCGCGACCAGGACGACATGCCCCAGTCCCAGCGCACCGGTTTCAAAGCCATCGGGAAAGGCGGCGCTGGCAAACGGCGTCGCCGCTTCGGCAAGGCCCACGCACAGTTCCACGCGACCCTGTTCGGGGTCGTTCACATGCCAGAGGTGCTGGACCTTGCGCTGGCTGCAAAGGGCGGCATCGCCTTGCTCGGCACGGTGCCCGGCTGCTTGCAAGCGTTGCACCAACTGGCGCAGTTCGTGTTCATCGGCGCATTCCAGGCCCACGGCCGCCAGGTCGTCACGGGGACCTGGCGTCACCACAAGGCGCTGGCTGGCACCATCCACACGCCAGCCTGTGCTGCCGTCGGCATGGACGGCGGGCGCGGGAAGCCCGAGCATGTCTTTCATGAACCGCTCCCAGCGGGCGGGTTTGCGGGCTTCAAACACCAGATAGGCAAGGCGGAGGGAATTCGGCATGGCGGTATGCTCCTGAAATTGATTAAACAATCGAAAATTGAATTGAATATTCAAAAATGAATTCTGAATCAATTTATGGTGCTCCGTCAATGCCCCCGCTGCCGGAGCCTTTGGCGCGGTTCCTCCTGCCGGGAGAAGGCGAGCGGCCGTCCAAGCGCGAACGCACGCGGCGGCAACTGCTGCACGCCACGGTGGAGGTGATCGCATCGCGGGGCGTGGCCGGCACCACCATCCAGGAGATCGCGCGTGTGGCCGGCATGGCGCCCGGCACGGTCTACAACCACTTCAGCACGCGGGAAGAGATCTTTGAAGCGCTGGCTCTGGCGCTGTTCACCACGCTCAACGAGCGTGTGGTGCAGAGCTACCAGCACATTGAGGACGGGGCGCAGCGCATGAGCATCGGCATGCGGCGGTTCCTCTGGCTGGCGGAAGTGAGCGCACCCTGGTCCCTGCTGATGATTCAGCTGGCGATGGCCCACCCCCAGGCCATTGAGCTGGTCAAGCCGTATTCCTTGGCCGATCTGCGGCGAGCGAAAGCGCAGGGGCGCTTTGATGTGGTGGATGAAGAGGCCGCCATCGACATGGTGTTCGGTACCTGCATCCGCGCGCAGGTGCGCATTGCGCAAGGGGAGGTGGCTGACTCTCCTGCGTTTGTGAACGCGCTGCTGCAGATGGTGCTGCGCGGGCTGGGAATGGCGGCGGCCGATGCGGCCGAGGTCATGGCGCGGCCGCTGCCAGCGTTCACCACGCAGGCTGCGACAGGCGCGGTCACCGCGCGGCGAAAATCACCCCACGCAGGCTCCTAGCAAGGCCATTGCAACGATGCGGGTGGGTGGTGCCAGCGGCGCGATGGGGCAACCTGGGGCGGCCTGATTTGTCAGCGCCCAGATGCCGTAAAGTTGTGTTCGCGCCGTGGATTGCCAGCCTCTCCCACGGCGCTCTGCCCCATCCCCCAACGAAAGCACTACCACCATGACCACCCTCGGAACCCCCTTGTCCTCCCACGCCACCAAAGTCATGCTGCTGGGCTCGGGCGAGCTGGGCAAGGAAGTGCTGATTGCGCTGCAGCGTCTCGGGGTCGAGACCATCGCCGTAGACCGCTACGACAACGCGCCCGGCCAGCAGGTGGCCCACCACGCGCGCACCATCACCATGAGCGACCCGGCCCAGCTCAAGGCGCTGATCGAAGCCGAGCGCCCGCACCTGGTGGTGCCCGAGATCGAAGCCATCGCCACTCCCATGCTCGAAGAGCTGGAAGCCGCGGGCACCGTGCGGGTGATCCCCACCGCCCGCGCCGCGCGCTTGACCATGGACCGCGAAGGCATCCGTTTGCTGGCTGCTGAGACGCTGGGCCTGCCCACCAGCCCTTACAAGTTCTGCAACTCGCTCGAAGAGTTGCAGGCGGCGATTGATGCCGGTGTCGGCTACCCCTGCATCGTCAAGCCCGTGATGAGCAGCTCGGGCAAAGGCCAGAGCAAGATCGACGGTCCGGCCGACGTGCAAAAAGCCTGGGATTACGCCATGGTCGGTGGCCGCGTGAGCCACGGCCGCGTGATCGTCGAGGGCTTCATCGACTTTGACTACGAAATCACGCAGTTGACCGTGCGCTCTGTGGGTGCGGACGGCCAGATCGTCACCAGCTTCTGCGACCCCATCGGCCATGTGCAGGTGAGCGGCGACTATGTGGAAAGCTGGCAGCCCCACCCCATGCATCCGGCAGCACTCGAAAAATCGCGCCAGATCGCCAAGGCCGTGACTGACAACCTGGGGGGCCAGGGTTTGTTTGGTGTCGAGCTGTTCGTGAAAGGCGAGAACGTGTGGTTCAGCGAAGTGAGTCCGCGCCCGCACGATACCGGCCTCGTGACGCTGTGCACCCAGCACCAGAGCGAGTTTGAGCTGCACGCCCGCGCCATCCTGGGCCTGCCGGTGGACACCAGCCTGCGCAACCCGGGCGCCAGTGCCGTCATCTACGGCGGTGTGGAGGCCCAGGGCATCGTGTTTGACGGTGTGGAAGACGCCCTTCGGGTGCCGGGCACCGACCTGCGCCTGTTTGGCAAGCCCGAGAGTTTTGTGAAGCGCCGCATGGGCGTGGCGCTGGCACGCGCCGAGAATGTGGACAGCGCGCGGGCCAACGCCAAGCTGGCTGCGGGCAAGGTCAGGCCCCGCGTGGCCTGACGGCCCAGGCCTGCAGCAGGTGCAGGCCGGTGCCATGGCGCTTGTGAAGGAGCAACCCTGTGAGCCTGAGTGCACGCATTCTGTGGCTGGTGCTGGCGGCCTCTTTGCTGCCGGTGCCGGCCCTTGTGTGGCTCCTGCTGGAGTTCCGGTCGGCCACCACCACCCAGGCGCGTGACCGTTTGGTGGCCAGGGCCAGCATCATCGCGAGCGATCTGGACGACAAGATTGCGGGCACGGGGCAGCTCTTGTTTGGCCTGGGGCGCGTGCCCCTGCTGGCAGCGGGCGACAAGGCGGCCTGCTCAGACTTTCTGGCGGATGTCCTCAAGGAGCATCCGCAGTACACCGGCATCCTCACTATTCAGCCCGATGGTTCCCTGTTCTGCGATTCCTTGCGCAGCGGCCGGGCGCTGGACCTGCGTGACCGCAGCTACTTCCAGCGTGCGCAGACGGCCACGGGCCCGGTGCTGGAGGCCGCCATTGGCCGCCTGACGGGCAAAGGCGTGCTGCAGGTGGCCTACCCGGTGCGCGACCCTGCGGGGGCCTTGCGCTTCATCCTGCTGGCCTCGCTGGACATGCAGGACTACGGCCAGACCATGGTGCATGCGCAGCGCTACGAGCGCATGAATCTGCAGGTCTGGAATGCCGATGGATCCGTGGTCATGGACTTCCACCGGCCCGAGGTGTCGACGTTGGCTGCGGGCGGGGCTGAACGTGCCTTCATGCTGCAGCCTGCCGACGGTCATGCCCTGATGGAGGGCCGCGATGGTGTGCGGCGTGTGTGGGTGCGCGCCCCGCTGCCACGCTCGCAAGGCGCGGACTTGCGCCTGGCCTTGGCTGTGCCCGAAGATGACTTGCGAGGCCCCGTGGAGCACCAGTTCCGCCGTGCACTGCTGGGGGTGCTGGCGCTGGCGGCGGTGGTGTTTGTGGCGGCCTGGCTGTTGGTGGAGTTTTCTGTCCGCCGCCACGCCATGCGTGCCATCCGCGCCATTGGCCGGTTGGACGCTGGCAACTACGCCGAACCCATCGGCGCACCCTATCCCCCCGGCGAGCTGGGGCAGGTCGCCCGGGCGCTGGACCGCATGGCGGAGTCGCTGCTGCGCCAGCAGCAGTCCATCGCGCAGCACACCGAAACGCTGGAGCGCCAGGCGCGGCGCGATCCGCTGACGCATCTGGCCAACCGCTACAGCCTGACCGAACGGCTGGACGCGGCGCTGGAGCGGGCCCGGGAGCAGGCGTACTGCGTGGCGGTGCTAGCCATGGATCTGGACCGGTTCAAAGGGGTGAACGACAGCCTGGGCCATGCACGGGGCGATGCCTTGCTCCGGGATGTGGCGGCCCGGCTGCAGGGCTGCGTGCGCCCTGGCGACGTGGTGGCGCGGCTGGGAGGGGATGAGTTTGTGGTGGTGCTGCCCGACCTGCCGGACGCGGCGGTGGTGGAGCCGATGGCGCGGCGCATCTTGCGGGCGCTGACGCTGCCCGTCGAGACCGGCGCATCCAGCTGGTTGCTGGGCACCAGCCTGGGCATCGCCGTGTTCCCGCAGGATGGGGACTCCGGCGACCTGTTGCTGCGCAATGCGGACGTGGCCATGTACGACGCCAAGGACCTCGGCGGCAACCGGCTGGCTTTTTTCAGCCCGCACATGACCGACGTGCTGACCGAGCGCTTGCGGGTGGAAGCCGGCCTGCGCCACGCCATCGAACACGGCGGGCTGCGCCTGCACTACCAGCCCATCATGGATGCGCGGACGGGCCAGGTGTCTTCGGTCGAAGCGCTGGTGCGCTGGGCAGACCCGGAGCGGGGGCTCGTGTCGCCACTGCAGTTCATCGGCATTGCCGAAGACACGGGGCTGATCGTGCCCCTGGGCGAATGGGTGCTGAACGAGGCCTGCGCGCAGGCGCGCCGGTGGCTGGATGCCGGATGGGGCGAAATACCGGTGGCGGTGAACCTCTCGGCCCGCCAGTTCCAGGAGCCCGATCTGGACCGGGTGGTGGACCGCGCCTTGCAGCGCACGGGGTGCCCGTCCCATCTGCTGCAACTGGAGATCACCGAAAGCTCCATCATGGAGCCCGTGGAGCAGGCCCTGCAGACCATGCAGCGCCTCACGGCGCTGGGCGTGCAGCTGGCCATTGACGACTTCGGCACCGGCTATTCGTCACTCAGCCAGCTCAAGCGGTTTCCGGTGCGCAAGCTCAAGATCGACCGCTCTTTTGTCAACGACCTGGGGAGCAACGACCGGGGCGAAGCGCTCGTGGACGCCATCGTGGCCCTGGCGCAAAAGCTGGGCCTGCGTACGGTGGCTGAGGGGGTGGAAACCGAGCACCAGGCCCAGTGGCTGGCACGGCTGGGCTGCGACGAACTGCAGGGCTACCTCTTTTCCCAGCCTTGTGCGCCACAAGATCTGGAAAACTGGTGGCAGGGCCGGGTGGCCGGCTCCCCCGTCGGTATTACTCGCGGATCTGCCGCCCCGTGAGCTTGAGGAACAAGTCTTCCAGGTTCGCGGGCCTGTGCAGCGTGCGCAGGTGGCCGTGCTGGCCCAGCGCCTGCAGCAGCGGCTGCGCATTCTGTGTGTAGAAAAACACGGTCTCGCCACTGATCTCCACGCGGGCGGCCAGGGTGCGCAGGGCGGTGTCTTCCGCCATCTGCACGGCGCCCACGCCAAACACTTCCACCACATCGGGCTCCAGGTGCTGGGCGATCAGCTCGCGCGGGCGGCCTTCGGCGATCTTGCGGCCATGGTCCAGCACTAGCAGGCGCGAGCACAGGCGTTCGGCCTCGTCCATGAAGTGGGTGGTCAGCAGGATGGACTTGCCTTGCTGCAGCAGCAGTTGCAGCCGCTCCCACATCAGGTGGCGGGCCTGCGGGTCCAGGCCGGTGGTGGGCTCGTCCAGCAGCAGCAGGCGCGGGTTGTTGACCAGCGCGCGCGCCAGCGACAGGCGCCGCTTCATGCCGCCGGACAACTCACCCGGCTTGGCATTCGCCTTGTGGGTGAGGGCGGCAAACTCCAGCAATTGGGGCACACGCTCGTCCATCACAGCGCCCTTCAAGCCGAAGTAGCGGCCGAATACGCGCAGGTTTTCGGCGCAGGTGAAGTCCGGGTCCAACGTGTCGAACTGGGTGACCACGCCCAGTTGCGCCTTGATGGCCAGTGCATCGCGTGGCATCAGCAGCGGTTCGTTGCCCGGCTGCGGCGTGAAGTGCACTTCGCCCCCGTCGGGCGACGCCAGGCCCAGGCACATGCGGATGGTGGTGGTCTTGCCCGCCCCGTTGGGTCCGATGACCCCGAGGCACTCGCCGGGAGCAATGGCGAAGGACACGTCGTCCACCACCGTGGTCTCGCCATAACGTTTGCGCAGGTGCAGGGCTTCAAAAAGTGCGGTCATGGACACAGATTGTGAGTCCTAGGATACGTTTTCCCGCTCATCCGCAGCAAACTCTGGCAGCCCCTGCAGCCGCTCATAGATCGGCGCAAAGTCCGCCGCCGTCATCTCAAACAGCTGCTCAAAACTGTCGATCACAAAATACGTCTGCTGGTACGTATCGATCTTGTAGCGCGTGCGCATGGTCCGCTCCAATTGCAGCGGAATGCGCTGTGGCTCCGGGCTCTGGGCCGAATACGCCAACTCGCCCGACGAACTCAGGATGCCTGCGCCATACGCCCGCAACTGCCCCGCCTCGCGGATCAGCCCGAACTCGATCGTGTACCAGTACAACCGGCTCAGCATCTCGCACGACCCCAGCCCCTGCGCCTTCAGCCCGCCCTGGCCGTAGCGCTGCACATAGTCGGCAAACACCGGGTTGAACAGCAGCGGCACATGGCCGAACAGGTCGTGAAAAATGTCCGGCTCGACGATGTACTCGAATTCCTCGGGCTTGCGGATCCAGTCCGTTACCGGGAACTTGCGGTTGGCCAGCAAGGTGAAGAACGGCACCTCAGGGATCAGCCCCGGCACGCCCACCAGCTCCCAGCCGGTGGCCTTGGACAGGCGCTCGTTCACCTCTTCAAATCGAGGAATGCGGTCGCTCGCGCCCAGCGAGGGCAGTGCGTCGATGAACGCCTGGCTTGCCAGGCCGGGCAGCAGCGCACGCTGGCGCTCGTAGAGGCGGCGGTAGGTGTCGTGGTCGACGGCGGTGTAGCTTGCGTAGTCTTGCGAGCAGGTGTAGTCGGCACTGGCGCGGCTGTAGTCGCCACGCGGGGGGCGCTCGCTGGCGCCATACACGACGGGTTTGACAATGGACTCTGTGGCCATGGCGTTGGCTCCCGTTCAGGCCTTCTTGGTCTCAAGCACGCCACGGGCGATCTGGTCGCGCTCCAGCGACTCGAACAGCGCCTTGAAGTTGCCTTCGCCGAAGCCGTCGCGGTAGTCGCCCTTGCGCTGGATGAATTCGAAGAACACGGGGCCCAGCATGGGGGTCGAGAAAATCTGCAGCAGCAGGCGCGGCGTACCGTCGGCCGTGGTGCCATCGAGCAGGATGCCGCGCGACTGCAGTTCGCCGACGGGCTGTCCATGGCCGGGCAGGCGGCCTTCGAGCATCTGGTAGTAGATGTCGTTGGGGGCCGGGGCCATGGGTACGCCGGCCATCTGCAGCTTGTCCACGGTGGCCAGGATGTCATCGCAGATCAGCGCGATGTGCTGGATGCCTTCGCCGTTGAATTGCATCAAGAATTCTTCGATCTGGCCGCCACCCTGCTTGGACTCTTCGTTCAGCGGGATGCGGATCTTGCCGTCGGGCGCGGTCATGGCTTTGGAAGTCAGGCCCGTGTATTCGCCCTGGATGTCGAAGTAGCGGATCTCGCGGAAGTTGAACAGCTTCTCGTAGAAGTTGGCCCAGAAGCCCATGCGACCGCGGTACACGTTGTGCGTGAGGTGATCGATCTCGTTCAGGCCATGGCCCACGGGGCGGCGGTCCACGCCTTCGATGAATTCGAAGTCGATGTCGTAGATGGACTTGCCGTCTTCAAAGCGGTCGATCAAATACAGCGGCGCGCCGCCAATGCCCTTGATGGCGGGCAGGCGCAGTTCCATGGGGCCGGTGGGGATCTCGATGGGCTGGGCGCCCAGCTCCAGGGCGCGGTTGTAGGCCTTGTGCGCATCCTTCACGCGGAAGGCGAGGCCGCAGGCCGAGGGGCCGTGCTCGGCGCCAAAGTAAGCGGCCTGGCTGTGGGGCTCGCGGTTCAGGATGAAGTTGATGCCGTTCTGGCGGTACAGCACCACGTCCTTGGAGCGGTGCTTGGCCACCAGGGTGAAGCCCAGCTTTTCAAACACCGCCTCCAGCACGCCGGGCTGGGGCGAGGTGAATTCGACGAACTCGAAGCCCATCAGGCCCATGGGGTTGTCCCAGGCTTGAAGCTGGGCGGCGGTTTCTTGCGGCAGGGCGGCGTTCATGGGGTGTCTCCGGCATTCGTTGATGAATGTCATGGACTGTAGGCGCGGCCTGTCTCATGTTTCTGGCGAAATCAAGAGGCTTGGCCGCTTGATTTGCAGGAATCTTGTGAATGGTCAAAATTTCGCGCAGTCTGGCGGCGCGCTGCCGCTGGATTGCCGCCCCGGGCTGCGTCGGTGCCAGAAGAGCTAGGAGCCCGAACTACCCGCGTTGAGCCGGCGCAGCGCCAGCGCGGCGTCGATGCGTTGCTGCTCCTCGGGCGAGAAAAGCTGCTGGCGCAATTGCTGCAGGCCAGGGCCCTCGCCCTGTTGCGCGCGGGCTTGGCTGTACTGGTCCAGGCGCTGGTTCCAGTGCTGTTCCTCCCGGTCCAGCTGGGCCATGGCTTGCGCGGCGGCTGGGCCGTATTGCGCGCTGCGGGCGGCGTAGCGGGTGCGCTCGTCGGCGTTGCTGGCGTTGAACGCGGCCGTCTGCGCGGCGGCGGCCATGTGTTCGATGGCGGTGCTGCGTTCGGCGCGGCGCTCGGCGGAGAGTTCGTTGTCGGCCGCCTGTAGCGCCTGGGCGCGCTGCTCGGGGCTGAGCTGGGTGTTGCGCTCAATCTCCAGGCGTGCCAGGGTGTAGCGGTCCAGGTCAGCCTCGCGGGCAAACAGGGCGTCGTATTCGGCGTCGTCAAAAAACTGCAGGCGTACCTTGTGGCGCGCTTCCAGGGCATCGCGCAGGGCGCGTGGGTCGGTCAAATCCTGTGGCGCTCGCAGGCTGCCCAGGGCCACGCGGTAGTCCACATAGCGCTCGGCCAGGGCCAGCGCCCGCGTGGCCAGGGCAGCGGGGAAATGCTGGTTCACCAAGGCGGCAAGGCGCTGCTTGAGCGTGGCCGGGTCGCTGACGTCGCCGGCTTCCATCAGCAGGGCTTCCAGCGTATCGCGCAGGCCGTGCACCAGCAGCGGGTCGGCCGGGCCATCGGCGGTGATGGCGCGGCGGCGTGCAAAAAAGCTGTTGTCCGCGCCCTGTGCTGGCGATGGTTGTACCTGGGCACCGGCGGTGGCGGCGGCCGCCCCCACGGGTGGTTGATGCGTATCCCCCGCGCCCAACCCGGCAGGGCCTCCCAGCCACCAGACCACGGCGGCCGTGGTGAGGGCAAGGACTGCGGCGGCAACCGCCCAGGTGCGCGAGGGCTGGGCCATGGCTTACAGGCCTTGTTGCTTGAGGCGGTTGGCGTGTTGGCGGTACAGCGTCACCGGGTCGGTGGAGAACCAGTCGCGCAGGCCCAGCAGTTGGTTGACTTCGTCGAGGTGGTTCTGGCGGTAGTCGCCCAGGTGTTTGCCCAGGCGTGACGAGCAGGCCGACACTAGGCCGTCGTTGGCTTCGCCAAAGGTCAGGCTCAGCGTGGCGAGCAGCGCGTCGCTGGCGTCGAGCACGTTGGTCAGGGGCAGGGTGCCGGTCCAGGAGTAGTAGCGCACGCCGTTCACCAGCTCGGCCCCGCTGCCGCAGCCAGAGGTGGGCACGCCTTGGGGGAAGCGGCTGTTGAATTGGGCCGAGCCCGCGGTGGTCAGCGAGTCCAGCGCCGCCGTGGGCATCTGGGGCAGGCCTGTGCCGCCGGAGGTCAGGTTGATCAGACCCACCAGCGCCTTGGCGGCGGCGCTGGCCACGGCCTCGGACACCGAACCTGCGGGCGCTACGCCGCGCAAGATGTCTGCCACGCGCGAACCCCGGTTCACGCCGCCAATCGACGTGACCGATGCCACCAGCTGTGGCGCCACACCGGCTACATAGCGGGTGGTGGGGCCACCGTGCGAGTGGCCCACGAGATTGACCTTGGACGCCCCGGTCAGCGCGAGGATGGTCTTGACCTGCGCCAGCAACTGCTCGCCGCGCACCTCAGTGCTGTTTGCGGCCGACACCTGGGCCACGTAGACCTTGGCGCCGCCCTGGCGCAGCGCGTCGGGGATGCCGTAGAAGTAGTCGATGCCCAGGGCCGAGTCAAAGCCGAACAGGCCGTGCACCAGCACGATGGGGTAGCGCGTCTGGGTGTAGCCCGTTTGCGCCTGCGCGCCCACGCCCAGCAACAGCAACCCCGCTGTGGCTGTGAGCACCAGTCGCCGCAAAAAGCGGCTGAAAAATCCGGTCATGTGTTTGTCTCCGTTGGTATGGTTTCTTATGTTTGCAAAAACGAACGACCGTTCTTTTTTGCGAGATCAATTCTTGTATTCAGCCCCTAGAGTCACTATCGGGACATACCCGCGTGTGCGCCGCACCATGCAGAAACTGTGCAGTTGTTCGTAAAATCCTGCGTCATGAAAGCCTTTGACGCACTCGACAAGCTGGACCGCGCCATCCTGCGCCGCCTTCAGGACAACGGCCGCGAGACGTACGACGTCATCGGAGAGCAGGTGGGCCTGTCGCCCAGCGCGGTGCTGCGCCGCGTCAAGCGGCTGGAGGACAGCGGCGTGATCCACCGCTACGTGGCCCTGGTGCAGCCCGAGGCGGTGGGGCTGGGGCTCACGGCGTACCTGAACGTACGGCTGGAGAAGCACACCGAAAGCCACAAACGCAACCCCATGGATCTGTTCCGCGCCAGCGTGCAGACCTGGCCCGAGGTGGTGGAGTGCGCATCGCTCACCGGCGAAATGGACTACCTGTTGCGCGTGGTGGTGGCCGACATGGCGCACTACAGCCGCTTCATCATGGACACCCTGCTCAAGCACCCCAGCGTGCAGGACTGCAAGACCAGCTTTGTGCTCGACCGCGTGAAGGCGACCACGGCCGTGCCGGTGTAACCCGGCGCGGGCCTTGGCCCGGGGATGTGCCCGGGCAGGTCACAGGCGTGACTCGCTGTGGCGTCTATTGATGTGGCGGAGGTTGCTGTAGGGCGGTCCGCGATTTACGCTCCGCCTTGTGCAAAGAAGGCTTGGCGCAAATCAGAGTGCAGCCGCCCCAGCCGTCGCGTCTGCGACCCCTGCAGAGGAGATTGGGAGTACAGATACTCTTAAATTGATAGCTATTGAGGCATGATCTTCTAGCGCTTGGTGGCGATTTGTCGGTGTTTTGAGTCGGATCACTATTTTGTTGCGGCGCAGCAATTTGGACTGGAAAAGATGAGGGAAAACCCTTATATTTGGCGACATGTTCGCAACCAAAGACTGGCTCAAGGCATCCTGGTACGCAGGCCGGGACATGCTGCGCCCGGTAACCGGCGGCTCTTCTGCCTCTGACATTCACATCCACCAGCAGGAGACGCCCGTGATGGTTCCTATCCGCTCCCTGGGCCCCTCCTATCGGGAGCGGATCACCCAGCACCTGCTGCAGCTGGAGCCTGCAGACCGCTACCTGCGCTTTGGCTATGCCGCCAACGACGAGCAGATCCGCCGCTACGCCGAGCAGCTCAACTTCGAGCGCGACGAAATTTTTGGCATTTACAACCGCCGCCTTGAGCTCATCGCCATGGCCCACCTGGCGTTCTCGGAAAACCCCGAACACAAGCCCTGTGCCGAGTTTGGCGTGTCCGTGCTCAAGCAGGCGCGGGGCCGTGGCTTTGGCGCGCGTCTGTTCGAGCGCGCCGTGATGCATGCGCGCAATGAGGGCGTGAACATGGTGTTCATCCATGCGCTGTCTGAAAACACCGCCATGCTCAAGATCGCGCGCAACGCCGGTGCCACGGTGCGCCGCGATGGGTCCGAGTCCGAGGCTTACCTGCAGATTCCGCCCGCCAGCCTCGACACGCGCATGACCGAAATGGTCGAGCAACAGTTCGCCGAGGTGGACTACCAGCTCAAGAAGCAGGCCAAGCAGTTCTGGGATTTCCTGGCCAGCGTGCAGGAAGTGCGCAGCGGCGTGCAGCACGCGCGCCACCAGTCGGCCGAGTGAGCGACCCGGGCCGCGCCGGGTCGTGAGATCGGCCGGTGTGGTCCTGTCACGGCAATCCGCTATCCTAGGGGCCTGATTCACTACCGCACGTCCTGCACCAAAGAGCGTGTTACGCACTTTTTCGTACCCACGTTGGGCCCTGAGGCCAGTGATCGTGAGGCGCGGGCCACTGCCAAGGCTGGTCGCCTTGGCGAGGTCCGCAACGATGCGAGCGCTGGCCTCAGGGCCCAACCCTTTGGGAAAGCCGGGGAAAGGCCCGGCCACGTTGTTGCAGCACGTTTGCGGTATTCATACCGCTGCACGTCCTGCGCCTAGTTGCCGGGCCTTTCCCCGGCTTTCGTGGGCACGCAAAAGTGCATAACACGCTCTCAAACAGTGTCTGACCCGCACCCCGCGCACCCCGGGCGACCGCCCGAGAGGGAAGACAAGCGCAGCTTCCTGCAGAAAGTGGCCGAGTTCATCCACCCTGGACCGGATTCGACGGAAGAGCTCATCGAAACCCTGGCCGAGGCCGAGGACAACGAGGTCATCGGCGCCGAATCGCGCGTGATGCTGGAGCGCGTGATCCGCATGGCCGACATGACGGCGGGCGATGTGATGGTGGCCGCTCCGCGCATGGACCTCGTCAACATCGATGCGCCTTTCGAAGAGCTGCTGCACCTGGTGATCAGCACGGCGCATTCACGGTTTCCGGTGTACCAGGGCGAGCGCGAGAACATCATCGGCATCCTGATGGCCAAGGACCTGCTCAAGCTGCAGCGCGCCCCTGAGCTCAACATCCGCGCACTGCTGCGCCCCGCAGCCTTTGTGCCCGAAAGCAAGGGCTTGAACGACCTGCTGCGCGAGTTCCGGGGCAACCGCAACCACCTGGCCATCGTGATCGACGAGTTTGGCCGCATGGCCGGGCTCATCACCATTGAAGATGTGCTGGAGCAGATCGTGGGGGAGATCGAGGACGAGTTCGACATCCCCGAAGACCAGGGCGACATCTTTGGCCTGGCCGACCGTACCTACCGAGTGAGCGGCGATACGCCGATTGAACGCGTGGCTGAAGCCTTCGAGGTGGCCATTGCCGGCAGCGACCCGGACAAGCATTTCGACACCATCGGCGGCCTGATCGCCCACGAGATGGGCCATGTGCCCAAGCGCGGCGAGCACCTTCAGCTCAGCGGCCTGCACTTTGTGGTGCTGCACACCAAGGGCGGTGCGGTGCGCTGGTTCAAGGTGTCCCGGGTCGAAGCCACCGACGCCGCCGACTGATGTCGCGGCACTCTCGGACGGCGAGCGGGCCGCTGCTGCCGCAACTGCTGCTGGCACTGGTCGCGGGCCTGGCCCAGGCCGCCTCGCTGGCCTGGCCGGGTAACGGTCAACCCCTGTGGTGGCTGCAGCTGGTGTCGATGGCGGTGCTGGCCTGGCTGGTGCGACCTGCCGCAAGCGCAGGCTCAGGGCTCCGCACGATGCGCTGGCAGCGGGGCGCAATCCTCGGCGGGGTGTTTGGCACCGCCTGGCTGGCGGGTACCTTCTGGTGGCTGTTCATCTCCATGCATTCGTATGGCGGCCTGCCAGCGCCGCTGGCGGTGGCTGCGGTGCTGGGCCTGGCAGCGTTTCTGGCCAGCTACTACGCAGCCGCTTTGGCACTCTTTTGCCGCTATGCGCCGGTCCATCGTGGCGGAGGTGCTCTCTTTTTCGGAGCGCTCTGGTTGCTGGCCGAGCTGGCGCGGGGCATCTGGTGGACGGGGTTCCCGTGGGGCGCAGGCGGCTATGCGCATGTGGACGGTCCGCTGGCCGTGCTGGCCCGCCACATGGGGGTGTATGGCATCAGTGCCGTGGCCGCTGCGTTGGCAATGGGCCTGGTGCAAGTGCGCGCGGCCGACCTGCGCAGCGTGCGCTGGTGGGCGCTGCTGCTGGCCATGGGGGGACTGCTGGCCTGGGCCACGGTAGACCGGCATTGCGCCGTGGACCTGTGCCACACCCCGGCGCATCGCCGCCCGGCGCCCCTGAGCCTGGAGCTGCTCCAGGGCAATATCCCCCAGGATGAAAAATTCCAGCCCGGCAGCGGCGTGCCCGTGGCCTTGCAGTGGTATGCCGAGGCCTTGCGCAACGCCCAGGCCGACCTGGTGGTGGCGCCCGAGACGGCCATTCCGTTGCTGCCGCAGCAGCTCATTCCCGGGTATCTGGAGGGCATCCAGCAACGCTATGCACAAAGCAGCCAAGCCGCGATGGTGGGCATTCCGCTGGGGGATGAGGCCCAGGGCTATACCAACTCCGTACTGGGCATGAGTGCTGCCACGCAGGCCGAGCCGTACCGCTACGACAAGCACCACTTGGTGCCGTTTGGCGAGTTCATCCCGCCGTTCTTCAAGTGGTTCACGGAGATGATGAACATCCCGCTGGGCGACTTCAACCGGGGCACGGTGGGCCAGGGCTCCTTTGCCGTGGCGGGGCAGCGCATTGCGCCCAACATCTGCTACGAAGACCTGTTTGGCGAGGAGCTGGGTGCGCGGTTCATCGACCCGGCCCAGGCGCCCACGGTGTTCGTCAACTTCAGCAACATTGGCTGGTTTGGCGACACCCTGGCGATTGACCAGCACCTGCACATCAGCCGCATGCGCGCCCTGGAGTTCGAGCGCCCCATGGTGCGCGCCACCAACACGGGCGCCACGGTCATCATCGATCACCGGGGCGTGGTCACGCACCAGCTGGCCCGATACACGCGTGGCGTGCTCAAAGGCGAGGTGCACGGCCGGGGGCTGGACGCACAGAGCGGCTGGTCCATCACACCTTACGCATGGTGGGTGTCCCGCTGGGGGCTGTGGCCGCTGTGGGGCCTGGGGGCTCTGGCGCTGCTGGTTGCCATGGTCGCCGCCAGGGGCCGAAGGGCGCTTGGCGATTGATCCAGGTCAGGCATTGCGCCTGCTTGCGCAGGGGCCCGCGCAGGCCGGTGTTTAGAGGCGGCTCCCTATGCCTTGATAATAGAGCCCCGCAACCGGGGGCTGGTGTTGCGTAAAACGATGATTTGAGGCGGGCCTCCCGCCGTTCTGGAGCACGACTGAACATGGCAGATTCCTTTTCCTACGAACAACTGATCGCCTCGGGCGAAGGCCGGCTGTTCGGCGCTGACAGCGGGCGACTGCCGCTGCCACCCATGCTGATGTTTGACCGCATCACGCACATCGACGGCGATGGTGGCGCGCACGGGCTGGGAAAGATCCGTGCCGAACTCGACGTCAAGCCCGACCTGTGGTTCTTTGCCTGCCACTTCCAGGGAGATCCGGTCATGCCCGGCTGCCTGGGCCTGGATGCCATGTGGCAGCTCATCGGCTTTTACCTGACCTGGCTGCAACTGCCAGGCCGGGGCCGCGCGCTGGGCGCGGGTGAGGTCAAGTTCACCGGCGAAGTGGGTCCGGATGTGAAGCTGGTCACCTACGAAATCGACATCAAGCGCGTCATCAAGCGCAAGCTGGTCATGGCCATCGGCGACGCCCGCCTGCTGGCGGACGGCAAGGAAATCTATGTAGCCAACGACCTGCGCGTGGGTCTGTTCAAGCGCGAGGGCGACGACAAGGACGCAGCATGACCACCAAGAAGCGTGTAGTCATCACTGGCGCGGGCATCGTCTCGTGCATTGGCAACGACCTGGCCACCGTGGAGGCCTCGCTGCGTGCAGGCACCAGCGGCATCAAGGCCGTGGAGAAGTTCAAGGAGCTGGGCCTGCGCAGCCAGGTGGGTGGCGCTCCCGAGATCGACATTGAAGCGCGCATCGACCGCAAGCAGCTGCGCTTCATGGGCGACGCGGCGGCCTATGCGCAGATCGCCCTGGAAGACGCCATCCAGCAGGCGGGTTTGACGCCCGCGCAGGTCAGCCACCCGCGCACCGGCCTCATCATGGGCTCGGGCGGCGGCTCGCCCGCCAACCAGATCGAAGCGGCCGACACGCTGCGCGAGAAGGGCATTCGCCGCGTGGGGCCTTACCAGGTCACGCGCTGCATGAGCTCCACCGTGTCCGCGTGCCTGGCTACCAACTTCAAGGTCAAGGGCATCAACTACTCCATCACCTCGGCCTGCTCGACGTCGGCGCACTGCATTGGCGCGGCCGCGCAGCAGATCGCATGGGGCGTGCAGGACGTGATGTTTGCGGGCGGCGGTGAAGAGCTGAGTTGGGGCATGTCGCTGCTGTTCGACGGCATGGGCGCCATGTCCAGCAAGTACAACGAAACGCCCGAACGTGCCTCGCGCGCCTACGACGCGAACCGCGACGGCTTCGTGATCGCTGGCGGCGGCGGCGCCGTGGTGCTGGAAAGCCTGGACCACGCCCTGGCACGCGGCGCCACCATCCTGGCCGAGGTGGTGGGCTTTGGCGCCACCAGCGATGGCGAAGACATGGTGGCTCCTTCCGGCGACGGCGCCATTGCCTGCATGCAGCAGGCCATGGAGGGGCTCGACGCGCCCATCGACTACATCAACACCCATGGCACCTCCACCCCGGTGGGCGACATGCAGGAAGTGCGCGCCATGCGTGCCCTGTTCGGCGACAAGGTGCCTCCGTTCTCGTCCACCAAGTCGCTCACCGGCCACTCGCTGGGTGCCACAGGCGTGCAAGAAGCCATCTACTGCATGATCATGCTGAACAAGGGCTTCATCGCTGGCTCGGCCAATGTCGAGACACCCGACCCGGCCCTGGGCGACATGCCCCTGGTCACCCAGACGCGCGATGCCCAGCTGACCACCGTGTTGTCCAACAGCTTCGGCTTTGGCGGCACCAACGCCAGCCTGGTGCTGCGCCGCTGGAACGACTGACCGCCTCGCTCCCTCGCGGAGCGATGGTTTGGCTTGCGCCACGGCCTGCCTGTCTTCGGACGGGCAGGCCGTTTTTCATGGCGTGAACGACCACGCTCAGCGCCTGGTGGCCTTGGGGTTGGGCTGCAGGGCCTCGTGCAGCAAGGCGGGCAGCATGCCCAGCATGCGCGTGGCCTGCAGCCCGGGCGGAAAGGCGCGCGCGTGGTAGCTGTACAGCGACATGGGCGCCAGTTCGTGCAGCTCCTGCGCCACCATCTGCGCGGGGTCCAGCCCTTTGGCGGTGAGAAAGTCCACCACCGTCCAGCCCATGCCCCGGCGCACCAGTTCCAGCGCCAGGCGCGATGTCTGCACCTGGATGCCCGGCCCGGCGGGTGAGCCGAGGCGGTGCGCGATGTCGTCAATCGCCTGGCGCATGGGGTCATCCCCCACCAGGCGGATCACGGGCACCTGGGCCAGCCGTGCGCCGGGGCTGGCGGCGCGGGGCGCCCGCGCCCACACGCTGGTTGCCACCGCCAGATACAGGCGGCCACTCACCAGCAGGTCGCTCGCGATTTGTGGATGGGGGTGTTTGTAGAAGCCCAGGCAAAAGTCCACGCTGCGTGTGAGCAGGGCCTGGGTCATCTGGTCCTGGTGGAGGGTGCGCACCTCCACGCCCACCTGCGGATGCTGCTCGGCATGGTGCTGCAGCAGGCGCGGCAGAAACTCGTGGGTGATGGAAGGGATGGCGCCCAGCCGCACATCGCCCGAATCACTGGTCGCCAGGTTGCGCGCAGTGCGTTTGAGGGCATCCAGCTGCCGGTAGATGCCGGTGGACTCGGTGGCCAGCACCTGGGCCTCAGGGGTCGGGGTCAGGCCTGCCGGCGAGCGGTTGAACAGCCGGTAGCCCAGCTGCAGCTCGGTGTGTGCCACGGCCTTGCTGACGGCCGAAGGGGTGATGCACAGCAGGCGTGCGGCAGCACTCATGTTGCCGGTTTGCAGCACGGCCTGAAAAACTTCCAGCTGTCGCAAGTTCATGGCGGATTCGTTTCGTGGCGTGGGCCGATGGGCCCTTGATGGTCGTCAAACGGCCATTCAGGGGTGTGAACCCAGTTCATAAGGGTGGGTCAATTATTCCGCATGACTGTGTTCTGGTTTCTCATAGGATGCGACACCGCTTCACCGGCGGTTCTGAACAAAGCGGCGTAACACGCGCTGCGACCCAAAAAAATCCGGAGACCTCTTCATGCGCATTGCTTCCTCCCCCACCGCCAGCCGCTGGCTCGCGGGTTTGCTGTTGTCCGCTGCCTCTGCCGTCGCCATGGCGCAGGCGGCCAAGCCCAATGTGGTGGTGCTGGCCACGGGCGGCACCATTGCCGGTGCGGGCGCCTCGGCCGCCAACAGCGCAACCTATGCCGCCGCCAAGGTGCCGGTGGACAAGCTGCTGGCGGGCCTGCCCGAGCTGGCCAATGTGGCCAAGGTGTCGGGTGAGCAGGTGTTCCAGATCGCCTCCGAGAGCTTCACCAACGAGCACCTGCTGCGCCTCGGCCAGCGCGTGTCGGCCCTGGCCAAGCAAGCCGATGTGGACGGTATCGTGATCACCCACGGCACGGACACGCTGGAAGAAACCGCGTATTTCCTGAACCTCACCGTGCGCACCAACAAGCCCATCGTGGTGGTGGGCTCCATGCGCCCCGGCACGGCCCTGTCGGCCGACGGCGCGCTGAACCTGTACGACGCCGTGACCGTGGCCGCCAGCAAGGACGCCGCCGGCAAGGGCGTGCTGGTCACGATGAACGACGAGATCCAGAGCGGTCGCGACGTGAGCAAGACCATCAACATCAAGACCGAGGCCTTCAAGAGCCAGTGGGGCCCGCTGGGCATGGTGGTGGAAGGCAAGAACTACTGGTTCCGTGCCCCGGTCAAGCGCCACACCACCAACTCCGAGTTCAACATCGACGACATCAAGGCTCTGCCTGCCGTGGACATCGTGTACGGCTACGGCAACATGAACACCACCGGCATTGACGCCTACGGCAAGGCCGGCGTCAAGGCGCTGATCCACGCTGGCACCGGCAACGGCTCGGTGGCCGCCCAGGCGGTCGATTCGCTCAAGGCCCTGCGCGCCTCGGGTGTGCAGATCATCCGTTCGGCCCGCGTGCCCGATGGTTTTGTGCTGCGCAATGCCGAGCAGCCGGACGACAAGTATGACTGGGTCGTGGCCCATGACCTGCGCCCCCAAAAGGCCCGCATCCTGGCTATGGTCGCTTTGACCAAGACCAACGACAGCAAGGAGCTGCAACGCATTTTCTGGGAGTACTGATCCCGGTTCTGAAGTTTGAACGCCATGCTTTGACGCGATGCATGCGTTGACGGCCACACCCGTGTGGCCACCGGTACGCACCGGCTTATAGCTCGCGTGACTGGTTGGGAAGGCTGGGGCTCCAAAAGGGCTCCGGCCTTTTTTCATGGGCGCGGGCCGATGTTGTGGGCGCTGCCGCAGCACACGCGGCGGGGCGCCGTAAAATCACCGGTTTGCGCGCGCGATGCCCGCCCTGATTGCCTTGTGGGGCGACAGGCCTGGGGTTTGCTCACGCACCGCGTTTTCTTCCTTTCCCCTTACTTGCCCGGCCCTGGCTTGCCAGTGCCTCAGCCACAGACGCCATGTTGACATTCCAGCAAATCATTTTGAAGCTGCAGTCCTACTGGGACGCGCAGGGTTGCGCCCTTTTGCAACCCTATGACATGGAAGTGGGCGCCGGCACCTCGCACACCGCCACCTTCCTGCGCGCCATCGGCCCCGAGCCCTGGAAGGCCGCCTACGTGCAGCCCAGCCGCCGCCCCAAGGACGGCCGCTACGGCGAGAACCCCAACCGCCTCCAGCACTACTACCAGTACCAGGTGGTCTTGAAGCCTGCTCCGGCCAACATCCTGGAGCTGTACCTGGGCAGCCTCGAAGCCCTGGGCTTCGACCTGAAGAAGAACGACATCCGCTTTGTGGAAGACGACTGGGAGAACCCCACGCTCGGCGCTTGGGGCCTGGGCTGGGAGGTGTGGCTCAACGGCATGGAAGTGACGCAGTTCACCTACTTCCAGCAGGTTGGCGGCATCGACTGCAAGCCCGCCACCGGTGAGATCACCTATGGCCTGGAGCGCCTGGCCATGTACCTGCAGGGCGTGGACAACGTCTACAACCTGAAGTGGACCGACACCCTGAGCTACGGCGACGTGTACAAGCAAAACGAGGTGGAGCAGTCCACCTACAACTTCGAGCACAGCGACGCGGACTTCTTGTTCACCGCCTTCAATGCGCACGAAAAGCAGGCCAAGTACCTCATGGAGCAGCAGCTGGCGCTGCCCGCCTATGAGCAGGTGCTCAAGGCCGCACACAGCTTCAACCTGCTGGATGCGCGCGGCGCGATCAGCGTGACCGAACGCGCTGCCTACATCGGCCGCATCCGCAACCTGGCCCGCAGCGTGGCGCAGAGCTACTACGACAGCCGCGAGCGCCTGGGCTTCCCCATGGCGCCACGCGAGTGGGTGGAACAGATGGTCAAAAAGGCAGCGTGAACGAGCGAAAGAACAAGAACATGACGACCCAAAACCTCCTCGTTGAACTGTTTGTCGAAGAACTGCCCCCCAAGGCGCTGCAAAAACTGGGCGATGCCTTTGCCACCGTGCTGGGCGACCAGCTCAAGGCCCAGGGCCTGGCGACGGCCGCTTCGGTGGTCACGCCCTTTGCCTCGCCCCGCCGCCTGGCTGCGCACGTGACCGCCGTGGCCGACAAGGCTGCCGACAAGGCCGTGCAGCAAAAGCTGATGCCCGTGACCGTGGGCTTGGACAAGGATGGCAACGCCACGCCTGCGCTGCTGAAAAAGCTGCAGGCGCTGGGCGCCGATGTGTCCAACCCCGCAGCCGCCGTAGCCGCGCTCAAGCGCGCTCAGGACGGCAAGGCCGAAGCCCTGTTCTACGACAGCGTGGTGCCCGGCGCTACGTTGCAGGCGGGTCTACAAAAGGCGCTGGATGAAGCCATTGCCAAGCTGCCCATCCCCAAGGTGATGAGCTACCAGCTTGAAACCGACTGCGAGCTGCCCGGCTGGACCAGCGTGAACTTTGTGCGTCCCGCGCACGGCCTGGTGGCGCTGCATGGCAGCACGGTGGTGCCCGTGAAGGCGCTGGGCCTGACGGCCGGCAACAGCACCACCGGCCACCGTTTTGAAGCTGCCGTGTCGCCCGTGGTGCTGCAGGACGCCGACAGCTACGCCGCCACGCTGCAAAAAGACGGCGCCGTGATTGCCAGCTTTGCCGAGCGCAAGGCCGAGATCGCCCGCCAGCTGGCCGCTGCCGCTGCCAAGGTCGGCAACGGCGCCCGTCCCATCGAAGACGAAGCCCTGCTGGACGAAGTGACCGCGCTGGTGGAACGCCCGAACGTCGTCATCTGCCAGTTTGAAGAGCAGTTCCTGGGCGTGCCGCAGGAGTGCCTCATCCTCACGATGAAGGCCAACCAGAAGTACTTCCCGCTGCTGGACGCCGCAGGCAAGCTGACCAACAAATTCCTGGTGGTCAGCAACATCAGCCCCGAAGACACGAGCTTTGTGACCGGTGGCAACGAGCGCGTGGTACGCCCGCGCCTGGCCGATGCGAAGTTCTTCTTTGACCAGGACCGCAAGAAGACCCTGGCCTCGCGCGTCGAGGGCCTGGGCAAGGTCGTGTACCACAACAAGCTGGGCACGCAGGGCGAGCGCGTGGAGCGCGTCCGCGCCATCGCCAAGGCCATCGCTCAAGAACTGGGCGACGCTCAATTGGTGGCAGACGCTGACCAAGCCGCTTTGCTGGCCAAGACCGACCTCGTGACCGACATGGTGGGCGAGTTCCCCGAGTTGCAGGGCATCATGGGCGGCTACTACGCCCTGAATGACGGCCTGGGCGAGACCGTGGCAAACGCGATTGAAGACCACTACAAGCCACGCTTCGCGGGTGACACGCTGCCCCGCAACACGGCCGGTGTTGTGGTGGCCCTGGCCGACAAGCTGGAAACCCTGGTGGGCATGTTCGGCATCGGCAACCTGCCCACGGGCGACCGCGATCCGTTTGCGCTGCGCCGCCATGCGCTGGGCGTGATCCGCATGCTGGTCGAGAAGGATTTGCCACTGGACTTGAACGCACTGTTGGCCGGTGCCGTGCCTGCGTTTGGCGACAAGATCACCGATGCATCGGCGCAACTCGCTGACTTCATCTACGACCGCCTCGCTGGCAGCCTGCGCGAGCAAGGCTACAGCGCCCAGGAAGTGGACGCCGTACTGGCCCTGCGCCCACAGCGCCTGGCCTTGGTCGAGAAGCAACTCGCTGCAGTCCGCGCCTTCGCCGCCCTCCCTGAAAGCCCGGCCCTGGCAGCCGCCAACAAGCGCGTCGGCAACATCCTGAAAAAAGCCGAGGTCGAAGGCCCTGTGGATGCCCACGTCAACCCCCAGCTGCTGCAAGAGAAGGCCGAGCAGGATCTGTTTGCCGCGCTGCAGCGTTTTGTGCCCGAAGCCAACGCCCAGTTCGATGCCGGTGACTACACCGCCAGCCTGCAGACCCTGGCCGTGTTGCGCGCGCCCGTGGACGCTTTCTTTGACGATGTGATGGTGAACGCCGAGCAACTGGACCTGCGCCTGAACCGCCAGGGCCTGCTCAAGACGCTGCACGAAGCCATGAACCGCGTGGCCGATCTGTCCCGTCTGGCGGTCTGACCCCGGGTGCTGGTAGGCTGGTGGTTCTCACAAGGCAAACCCCTCCTATGAAACTCGCCATCCTCGACCGCGACGGCACCCTCAACCCGATGGGGGACGAATACATCACCACGGCCGATGAGTGGACCGCATTGCCCGGAGCACTGGAAGCCATTGCCCGCCTGAACCACGCGGGTTGGCACGTGGTGGTGGCCACCAACCAGTCCGGCCTGGGCCGGGGCCTGTTCGACGTGATGGCGCTCAACGCCATCCACGCCAAGCTGCACCGGCAGGTGGCAGCGGTGGGTGGGCGCATCGACGCGGTGTTCTATTGCCCCCACGCTGCCGACGAGGACTGCAGCTGCCGCAAGCCCGCTCCGGGCCTGCTCGAGCAGATCTGCGACCGCTACGGCGTGGAGCGCAACGAGGTCCGCGTGGTGGGCAGCTGCGAGGCCCACCTGCAGGCGGGTGCCGCTCTGGGGGCCCAGTTGCACCTGGTGTGCACCGGCCAGTCGGCCGCCTTGCGGCCGGGCGGGGCATTGCCTGTGGGGTTGCCAGCGGGCACGCAAGTGCACGCCAGCCTCGCAGATTTTGTGGACCAACTGCTGCCGGTGGTGCCTGGCGCTACAGGTGCTGTGGGCGCTTTGGGCGCAGCGCCCTTGCCGCTGTCGTGACAGGGCATCACAGGCGTGGCAACATCCTGATGCTATTTAATTAATAGCTGTTGGCGCATATTCCACTAGCGCTTGCGGCCTAAAAAACTTTCCAATGGCTCTTATCCGTTCCGTCATTCACCTTCTCTGGATGGGCATCACCGTGGTGCCCTACGCGCTGGCCATCATGCTGGGCACGCTGCTGGGCGTGCGGGGCGTGCCCCTGTACCGCATCGCGCGGGCCTGGCTGTCGCTGTGCATCAGCGGCGCGCGGGTGGTTCTGGGCATCCGCGCCGAAGTGACCGGTATGGAAAACCTGCCGCAGGGCGCCAACGAAGGCGCGATCCTGCTGGTCAAGCACCAGTCCACGTACGAGACCTTCCTGATGCCGGTGATCATGCCGCACCCCCTGGCCTACGTGTTCAAGAAGGAGCTGCTGCACGTGCCCTTCTTCGGCTGGGCCATCGGGCGGCTGGACATGATCCACATCGACCGCAACCAGCGCACGCAGGCCTTCAACAAGGTGGTGCAGCAGGGCAAGGACCTGCTGGCCAAGGGCATCTGGATCATCATGTTCCCCGAGGGCACGCGCATTGAGCGGGGCCAGAAGGGCAACTACAAGACCGGCGGCACGCGCCTGGCCATCGACACGGGCGCACCCGTGATCCCGATTGCCGTGACCTCGGCCAAGGTGTGGCCGCGCAAGGCGTTCATCAAGCGCCCCGGCGTGGTGGATGTGTCAATCGGCAAGCCCATCTCCAGCGTGGGGCGCCAGCCCGACGAGCTGATGCGCGAGGTGGAGGCCTGGATCGAGGCCGAGATGCGCCGACTGGATCCCGATGCTTACCCGGCCCCAGTGGCCAACACGACGGCCCCCAGCGGGAAGTGAACCGACCGTGATGCAGCGGCTTGTGCAACTGGCGCTGGACCTGTTCGACCCGCCGGGCGCGCCTGCAGCAGCCCCCAGCCCCGTGGCTGCGGGTTTGAAGCCAAATCAGCCGCAAGCGCTAGTCGATCAAGCGCCAGTAGCTCCTAAAACGATAGTGCAGCGCCCAGCGGCACCCGCAGTGCCGCTGCCCTCGCTGCTGTCCCCCGCTGAATTCCGCCACCCCCAGGCCAACCGTGAGGTTTTGCTGGGCGATGCCGTGGTGGCCTACGCGCTGCAGCGTGCGCGCCGCCGCAGCATCGGCTTCTCGGTGGGGCCCGACGGCCTGTCGGTGCGGGCACCCAGCTGGGTCACGCTGGGCGCGGTGGATGCTGCACTGCGCGAAAAATCCGACTGGATCCTGCGCAAGCTGGGCGAGGCACGCGAGCGCCATCAGCGCATGGAAGGCTGCCGCATCGTCTGGGCCCATGGCGCTGTACTGCCCTACCTGGGCGAGCCCTTGACGGTGGTGCTGGACCCCAGCCACGGCTTTGCGGGCAAGGGCGGGGCGCTGGTCACTGCCACGGAACAACCCAGCCTGCACATCGGCCTGCCCCACAGCGCCAGCCCCGCGCAGATCCGCGACGCTGTGCAGGCCTGGCTGATGCGCGACGCGCGCCGCCACTTCACCGAGCGGCTGGACCACTTTGCGCCGCTGTTGGGCGTGCGCTGGGCCAGCCTGCGCCTGTCGAGCGCCAACACCCGCTGGGGCAGCGCCAAGGCCGACGGCTCCATCCGCCTGAACTGGCGCCTGCTGCATTACCGCCCGGCCATCATCGACTACGTGGTGGCGCACGAACTGGCCCACCTGCGCGTGATGGACCACAGCCCCCGCTTCTGGGACACCGTGGCCACTGTGGTGCCCGACTACGCCCAGCTGCGCAGCCACCTCCGCGACGAACCTGCCCCTTTGTGGGACTGAAAGAAGGACCTTGACGATGACCGAAGCCAAGATTTCTCCCGCCGACGGTTATGCCGGTGACGTGACGCCCCAGCAGGCCTGGCAATGGGTGCAGGCCGGGCAGGCCGTGCTGGTGGACGTGCGCAGCGACGCCGAACGCGAGTGGGTCGGCTACGTGCCCGGCGCCGCCGCCGTGGCCTGGAAACAATGGCCGGGCATGGCGATGAACGCCGACTTTGATACCCAGATGCGCGCCGCCGTGCCCGAGGGCGCGCGGGCCGTGCTGCTGTGCCGCAGCGGCGTGCGCTCCATCGCCGCCGCGCGCCGCGCCACCGAGCTGGGCATCACTGCGTACAACATCCTCGAAGGGTTTGAAGGCGATGCAGACGCGCAAGGGCAGCGCGGCAAGAAGGGCGGCTGGCGCTTTCATGGCCTGCCGTGGAAGCAGGGTTGACACCTTGGCTCAGCCCGTGCCCGGGAGGTGGTACACCCACTCCGTGGCAGTGCAGTGGCTCAAGACGACATGGGCGCGAAGTTGATGTGGCGCTGCTGTGCATCTTTGCGCAGCAGGTCTTTCTTGATCTTGCCTGAGGCTGTGACCGGAAACTGGTTCACAAAAAAGATCTGTTCTGGGTACTTTTGCCGTGCGACGCCCGCGTGATCGAGCAGCGACAGGATGTCTTGTGCAGTCGGTGCAGTGCCGGGCCGCGCAATGACATAGGCGCACACCGTCTCTCCCAGCCGCGCATGGGGCATGGCGACCACTGCGGCGGCCTGGACACCCGGGTGCTGGTGCAACAGATCCTCAACCTCCTTGGCGCTGATCTTCTCGCCGCCCCTGTTGATGAGGTCCTTGATGCGACCCGTGAAGACGATAGCACCTTCGGGCGTGAGCCGGCCCACGTCGCCCGTGTGAAAGTAGCCAGCCTCGTCGAACGCCTCGTCAGTGTGCTCTGGGTTGGCATAGCCCAGGAACAAAGCAGGTCCGCGCACGCAGATCTCGCCTTCCTGGCCCAAGGGGGCCTCCTGCCCATCGGCGGTTTCTATCCGCACGTCATAGTCCACCACCTTGCCGTCGGTTTCGGCGGCGAGCCGCTGCTCTTGTGGCTGCATGAAACCCAGCGTGATCATGGGCGCTTCGCTGGAGCCATACACCCGGAATGAACGGCAGTGGCTCAGTGTGCGGGGGACGCGGTAGATGACCTCGGGTGCCACTGCGGCCCCGCCGCACGGGAAAAGCCGTAGCGATGGCAAGGTGCGGCTGGTGGCCTCTGCACGGTCCATGAGCTCCTGCAGGAACGGCGTCGCACCGATGGTGAATGCCACCTGCTCGCGCTCGATGATGTCCATGGCCTGCGCGGCGTCCCATTTTTCCATCAGCACGGCACGCACCCCGCGGTAGAACGGCATCTCTATGCCATGGCTGAAGCCAGTGACATGCGTGACTGGCGAAGGCATCAGTGTGGTCTCACCCGGCTGCAGTTGCCAGTGGGCCGCGCACATCAGCACGGCACGCATCAGGGTGTTGTGCGAGTGCAGCACGGCCTTGGGGTGTCCGGTGGTGCCCGAGGTGTACAGCACGAGCTTGATGGCATCGGGCGACACGGCGGGCCACTGCGGCGTAGGGCCTGTGTGGGCCAGCAGGGCGGTCAGGTCTTCCCATGCACCGCCCTGTGCATTGCCGCGCACCGTCCAGACATGCTGCAGGTGAGGTAACCGGGGTTGCAGGCGCTGCATCATCTGCGCATGGTCAAAGCCCCGAAATTCCTGGGCCACGAACATGCCCTTGGCGCGGCTGTCGCGCAGGATCAGTTCCACCTCGTGGTCCCGGTAGATCGTCACGATAGGGCACAGTACCAGACCCAGCAGGCTCGCTGCAAGATCGATGGGCACGCTCTCATGCCAGTTGGGTGTCTGAAAAGCCAGTACATCACCGGGCCGGTAGCCGCGCTGCCAGAGGGCAGTGGCCAGGCGCTGCGCATCGGTCCATAAGGTGCCCACCTGGTGGGGGACGCCGTCGCTGACATGGGTGATGCGCTGTGGCTCCTGCTCCGCCATGCGGCGGGCGCACTGTGCCACCGTGGTGTTCTGCCAGGTGCCATCGGCGCGCCATTGTGCAGCCTGGACAGGATCGAGCCGAACGGGCCAGCCGCTGATGTCTTGATGGATGGAAAAAGCGAGGCTCTGGCGTTGCATCGGTAGAACTCTTTCAGACGGCGAGGTATTGGGTCTTGAGGGCGGGTTGTGCATCGAACTGGGCCCAGTCTCCCTCAAAGACGAGGTTGCCACTGTCCAGCAGGTACACGTATTCGGCACATTGCCGCGCATAGGCAATGCTTTGCTCGGCCAGCAGCAGGGTTAGCTGCAGGCGCTCACGAGCGGCGCGCACCTGCAAGGCCAGGTCGTGGGCGACCTTGGGCGCGAGGCCCTCCGCGGGTTCGTCCAGAAGCAGTACCTTGGGGGACGCCATCAGCCCGCGTGCCACCGCCACCAGTTGTTGCTGTCCTCCGGACAGCTGGTAGCCCAGGCGCTCCTGCAGGTCCTTGAGCAGCGGAAAGAGGTCACACACCATCTCCACTGTCATGTGCGGGGTACGGCTTCCTGCAGCATGCAGCGCCAGTTCCAGGTTCTGGCGGACGGTCAGGTTGGTGAAGATGCGCCGGTCTTCAGGCACCAGCATCAGCCCCATGCGGGCACGGGCCTCGGTGCTGATGCCCTCAAGGCTGCGGCCTTCCAGCTGCACGCTGCCCGTGGTCTGGGGGCCGGCATTCAGCAAGGCCTTGAGCAAGGTGGACTTGCCTGCACCGTTGCGCCCCAGCAGCGCGACGCCGCCACCGGTGGGTACCCGCAGGCTCAGGCCGAACAAGGCCTTGCTGTCGCCGTAGCGGGCATGCAGATCGCGAACTTCAAGCATGGTCGTCACCGTCTCCGAGGTAAATGTCTTTGACCCGTTGGTCTTCGCGGATGGCCTGTGGACTGCCCGATGCGATCAACTGGCCATGGTGCAGCACAGAAATGCGGTCGGCCAGGCCGAACACCACGTCCATGTCGTGCTCGGTCATCAGCAGCGACAGTGCACGGGTTTGCTTGATTTGCCGCAGCAACTGCACTGTGGCCTGCCGTTCGGCGGTAGACATGCCTGCCGTGGGTTCGTCCAGGAACAACGCTACCGGCTCTAGTGCGAGCACCATGGCCATCTCCAGCCGCTTGCGGTCGCCATAGGCCAGGCTGCCTGCGACCGCATGCCTGAGCGGTGTCAGGCCAATATCGTTCAGCAGCGCCGACAGCCTCTCGTCGATGGGTGGCCCTGCCTGTGCGCGGGGCGAGCGGGCATGGGCCTCCAGCGCGATCTGCAGGTTGTCCTGCACGGTGAGCTTGCCGAACACCCGCGCTACCTGAAAGGTGCGACCAAAGCCGCGCTGCACCCGCTGGTGCGCAGGCAGTGCCGAGATGTCCTCGCCCCGAAACTGCACCAGCCCCCGGTCGGCCAGCAGTTCACCAGTGAGCACCTTGAACAGCGTGGTCTTGCCCGCTCCATTGGGGCCAATCACCACATGCGACTCGCCTTCGCCGATGGTGAGGCTGACATTGCGCAGCACAGTGATGCGGCCGTAGGACTTGTCGAGCTGGCGCGCGTCCAGCAAGGTGGTGTTCATGGCCGGGGCTCCTGGTTGTTGGGGGAGTCGGTGCGCGAACGGGCGGTCCAGCGCGAGAGCACGCCCAGCATGCCGCCAGGCAGTGCCAGCACCACTAGCAGCAGTAGCAGACCGGTGACCAGGTCCGACAGCCCCACCAGCGTGCGTGTGACATAGAACACCGTGCTCAGTGCCACGGCACCCAGCACGGGTCCCCAGAAATACGCACTGCCACCCAGCAGCGTGTACAGGATGGGGTTGGTCGATTGGGACCAGTGCGCCAGTTCGGGGGTGACGATCTGGGCCCAGGGCGCCACCAGCGAGCCGGCAGCTGCAGTGGTGGCACTCGCCAGGGTGAACACCATCCAGCGGTACCGCTGAACCGGAATGCCCAGAAACTCTGCCCGCTCCGGGTCTTGGCGGATCGCCTGCAAGGCACGCCCGAAGCCGGTGCCCGTCACCCAGCGCAGCAATGCGATCAGCGCCACGCTCACCAGCACGATGAAGTAGTAGAACGAGTCACCCCGGCCCAGGTCCCACTCCCATCCGCCCAGGCTGAACCGGGGGCGTGGCAGGGCGTTGAGGCCATCGTTCTTGCCCAGAAAGCCCGTATTGGCCACCAGCAGGTGCAGCAGCTCGGCAAAAGCCAGCGTCAGGATAGAGAAATACACCCCTTCGCTGCGGCGCAGCGCCACAAAACCGATACAACCTGCCAGCAAGCCACCTGTGATCGCTGCGATCAACAAAGACGGCACTAGTGGCCAGCCCAACTGCTGGGTGAGTACGGCGGTGGCATACGCCCCCGCTGCATAGAACATGGCCTGCCCGAAGCTCAACACCCCCGATGTGCCAAACAGCAGGTTGAACGACAGGCCAAAGACCGCATTGATCCAGACCATGCCGGCAATGAAGATCAGGCCGCGGTTGAGCAAGTGCGGCACCAGCAGGCCCACGACCGCCAGCGCCAGCAGGATCAACAGGTCACGGCGCAGGTGGGAGCCCACGAACAGACTGGCTTGCATGGTTCAGTGCCTCCGGCCCATGAGCCCCTGGGGGCGCAGCAGCAAAATCAGCGTCATGGCGATGAAGAAGGGCAGGCCTGGCAGGCTAGGCAGCACCCACTGACCGACGGCGTCAATCAGCCCCAGCAGGATGGAGCCCAGAAAAGCGCCGCTGATGCTGCCCATGCCGCCAATGATGATCACGCCGAAAGCCTGGATCACGAAGCCGCTGGCCAGTGAGGGAGACAGCGTCTGGTTGGCCAGCAGCAGGCCTCCAGCCAGACCTGCCAGCGCAAAGCCGATGGCCACGGTGGCGGTGTACACCATACGTACGTTCACACCCAGCAGTTTGGCCATCCAGGCATCGACGGCAATGGCCTTGACCAGCCGGCCCGAGCGTGTGCGGTTCAGGAAGAACTCCATCGCCACAAACACTGCGATGCCACAGGCAATGATGAACACAGACATCTTTGGAATAACTGCCTGCCCAGCCAGCCAGGCGCCGTCGAGCACGGCAGGCGGCATGACGCTGCGGTAATTGAGTCCCCAGATGAGCTTGGTGCTGCCCTCGCACACAAGCAGCAGCGCATAGGTGGCAATTAGCACATAGGCGTCATCCACGCCGCTGAGGCGGCGCAGGATGAGGCGATCGACCGTCAGGCCCAGCGCAGCCACCGTCATGCCCCCCGCCAGTGCACCGAACAGGTACATCGCCATGGATTCGCTGCCGCCCAGAGCTTGGGTCAGCGAGTACGCCGCGTAAGCGCCAATCATGAAAAACCCGCCGTGAGAAAAGTTCAGTATGTGCAAGGTCCCGAAGATCAGCGTGAGCCCGGCGGCGACCAGAAAGGTCGCCATCGCCCAGGTCAGGCTGTTGACCAGCAGGGTCAGAACGTCAGCGAACACCATGGCATCTATCCGTCAGGCTGTGCGCAGCACGAGCTTCTTGCCGGGCGATGCGGGCAGCAGCACCGACTTGCCCTCGACCTTTTGGTACTGGGCTACTCGGTAGCCCTTGTCGGTGGTGGCTGGCTCGATATAGACAAGCTCCACATCTTTGATGGCCTGGTTATCCTCTGCGCGCAGCGTGCGCGGGCCCGTAACGGTGTCCCAGGTCAGGCCCTTGAGGTTGCTAATGACCGATTTGGTGTCTGCGGATTTGCCCTTCTCGATGGCCTTGGCGAGTGCATAGATGCTGGCGTGCGCTTCGGCGGCCCAGCCCAGGGGTTCGGGGTCCTTGGTCTTGGCCAGGTAGTCGGCCACAAAGCGGTCGCTCATGGCGTTGCCCTTGTTGGCCTCGGCGTAGTAGTGCATGCCGGTCCAGTGGGGGGGCAATTGCTGCTTCATGCCCCGGGCCACGAGGAATTCATTGGCGGCATCGCACACCACCTTGTAGCGTTGCATCAACCCGAACCCGCGCGCCTGCTGGAACATGGTGATTGCATCGCCCCCGTAGGTCGCGTTGTACACACCGTCCGCTTGCTGGCGCAGGGCCTGGGTGATGGAGTTGCGGTAGTCGGAGACGCCGTAGGGCAAGAGGATCGGGTCGAGGATCTCCGGCTTTTTGCCAGTGATTGCCGGATAGAACTCCAGCAGCCCGTCCACGAAGATGCCCCACATTGTGCGGCCGTATTCGTGGTCCGGTATCAGGCCGGTCCAGCGGGTGACCTGTGGATATTTTTCTGCCATCAGGCGGGCCTGGGCGCGGCCCCGTGCATCTGGGGCATCCCCCGGGCGAAACAGGTTTGGCGAGTAGTTCTCGTGGTTCATCTTCTCGGTGCCGGCTCCGCAGGTCATGAACACACCGTTTTCTTGCTGCATCACTGGAATCAGTGCGAGCACCACAGCGCTGGAAATACCTCCTGTGTGCAGGTTGATACCTGCGCCCAGTAGCTCGCGTGCGGCGGCCAGTGCGGCCGCGGGGTTGGCTTTGTCATCACGGATTTCGAGGGCGATCTGCCGGCCCAGTATGCCCCCGGCCTTGTTGATCTGGTCCACAGCGATCTCTGCGCCGTTCTTGACGTAGGAACCTATGAACTCCTGGGGTCCGCTCAGCGGCGTGATGAGCCCAATCTTGAGGGGGGCGGTCTGGGCGCGCGCGAGGTTCAGCCCGGGAAGGGGCAAGGTGGACGCGGCTGCGGCTGCGCCGTACTTCAGAATGTCTCTGCGATTGGCGGGATTCATGGTTGTCTCCTGTGGGTATTTCTGCTGACTTCTACTGACTGGGGGCTATCGGCCGGTGAACACTGGCTTGCGCTTTTCGGAGAACGCCTTGACGGCCTCGGCGTGGTCGGATGTGCGGTTGGAGAGGCACTCGTAGGCGACGCCAGCATCGAAATAGCTGTGGAACAGCTGCTTGAGCGGCAGGTTGGTGGCAATCTTGGTCCAGCGAATGGCCTTGGTAGCACCTTGCTCCAACCGGGCCGCCAGCTGTGCGATGGCGTCGTCCAGCGTCTGGGGTGCTACGACTTCGGTGATGAGCCCGATGCGTTCGGCTTCTGTTGCGGTCATCAGCTCTCCGGTGAAGAGGTACTTGCGCGCCTTGGCATAGCCCACCAGCTGGGGCCAGATGAGTGCACCACCGTCCCCGGCCACCAGTCCGACGCTGACGTGGGGGTCGCCTATCTTGGCCGTGTCCGCAGCGATGACGATGTCACACAGCAGGGCCAGGCTGGCGCCCAGGCCTGTGGCATGGCCATTGAGCTTGCACAGCAGGGGCTTTTCCATGTCCAGCTGGCTGAAGACGATGTCCTTGGCTTCGCGGGCTGTTTTTTCGAACTCTGCCGGATCGTCCACAGAGCGCTGCATCCAGTCTATGTCGCCACCGGCGCAGAACGCGGCTCCCTCACCGGTCAAGACCACGATGTCGCTGTCGGGATCGCGCTGCGCATCAGTGAAGACCTGGGACAGTTCGTAGTGCATTCGGGCGTTGACCGCATTGCGTTGTTGCGGCCGGTTCAGCGCCAGTGTGAGCACCCGCCCCTGGCGTCTGAAGCGGATGCATTGGTAGTCGTCAAAGTCCATGGGGCCTCCGTGGCTTGTGTTCAAGGGTGCAATGCGTTGCAGGCTTTGGTGAACGCCTTGAAATGGTGTTCGGTGGATCCGTACAACTGTTCGTTGACGCGGGCGCGCCGCAGGTAGTGGCTGACGGCGCATTCCTCGGTGATACCAATGCCGCCGTGCAGTTGCACCGCCTCTTGTGTCACCAGGCGCGCGCTGTCGCACGCCACAGCTTTGGCGGCATGGACCTGCGCTGCACTGTCCGGCGCCTCGTTGGCCAGTTGGCGCATGGCCTGGCGCACTACAGACTCGCTCTCGGCCAGGCGGATGTACATGTCCACCGCGCGGTGCTGCAGGACCTGGTGCGACCCCAGCGTGGCGCCAAACTGTCTACGCGTCTTGAGGTAGTCGAGCGTGAGTGCTATGGCTCCCTGCATGACGCCTACTGAGTCGGCTGCGACCGCCAGGGTGGCCAGCAGCAGCGCTCGTGCGTGTGCCTTGGCCATTGCGCCCGGACTGGATTCAGGCAAAAGCACCGCACCGCAGTCGCGCAGGGCGACCGACGCCGCCCCTCTGCCATCCAGCAGCGGCAATGTCTGCATGATGAGTCCTGGGCTGCCTGTCGGTATGGCATACAAACCCAGTCCTTCCGTGGGAACGAGCAGGGTCTGCGCGATGTCTGCATCGGGCACCCACGGCCATTGGGCATGCAGGCCTACCGATGTAATGGCGCTTGCCCTGATCAGTGGCGTGGCCACCAGGCATTGCTGCCCGGCGATCACCTCGGCCAGGAGCCGGTCGCGATCCGTGCTCGGGACGCAGGCTGACAGTAACTGCGCTGGCACCACGCCGCTGCTGATGAAAGGCTCTGTCAGCAGCGCCCGGCCTGCAGCCTGTGACAGCAGCATGATCGATGATGGCCTGAAACCCAGGCCACCGAGTGCATCCTCGGCCGACACGGCGCGCCAGCCCATGTGCCCGAGATCACTCCAGACACGTGCATCAAAACGGCGCTGGGCGCCATCCATGCGCATGCGGGCATCGAGCTGGTATTGGTCTTTCAGGTAGCGTTGTGCGGCTTCGGCCAGTGCTGCGTCGGTCTCGTCGAGCCATTGCGTTGGTTTCATAGTCCCAGCTCTGCCTTGCTGATGATGTTGCGTTGGATTTCGTTGGAGCCGCCATAAATCGTGGAGGCCCGGCCATGCAGGTATTCGCGCACGGCGCCTGCGGTTTCGGGGGGGCCCAGCAGCGAGGTAGCTTGCTGCCCATGCACCAGTGCCGGGTCATAGACCGTGGCGCTGGCGCCTAGCCAGTCCATGGTGGCTTCGGAGATGGCCTGCTGCAGTTCGGAGCCGCGGATCTTCATGATCGATGCCTCGACGCCTGCGCTGTCCTGCGCGCTCATGTGGCGTGCTGTTTCCAGGCAAAAGGAACGCAGTACGTGCAACTGCAGCTGCAGCTTGTGCAGGCGGCGTTCAAACTCCAGCAGGTTCACGCCTTCGCCACCTGCGCGATCACGAACCAGGCGCTGCAGGTGCTGCAGCTGCCGCATGGAACGCCCCGTCTCCGCAGCAAGCACGCGCTCATTGCCCAGCAGGAACTTGGCGTAGTGCCAGCCTCGGCCCTCTTCACCCACGAGGTTTTCCACGGGGACTTCCACGTCGTCCAGAAACACCTCGTTGACATGGTGGCAACCATCCATCGTGCGGATCGGTCGGATCGTGATGCCCGGAGTGCGCATATCGATCAGTAAAAACGAAATGCCTTGTTGGGGCCGTCCTTCATCGCTGGTGCGCACGAGGCAGAACATCCAGTCAGCCCATTGCACATAGCTTGTCCAGATTTTTTGGCCTGTCACCCGGTAGACGCTGCCAGTGCGCACGGCGCGTGTCTTGAGCGATGCGAGGTCTGAGCCGGCGCCGGGCTCGGAGTACCCCTGGGCCCACCATTCGGTGGAAGCCAGGATCGGCGGCAGGAACCTTTCCTTTTGCGCCGGTGAGCCAAAGGTGTAGATCACAGGGCCGACATAGTTGACCCCAAAAGGAATCAGCCAGGGGGCGCCGTTGAGCGTGCTTTCCTCTTCAAAGATGAAACGCTCCAACGGGCTCCAGTCGCAACCGCCGTATTGCTGCGGCCAGTGCCCGGCGGCCCAGCCACGGCGGTGCAATGCGTGCAGGAATGTGAGGTTGTCCTGCTTGTTGAGGAAAAGGTTGCCATGCACTTTGTCCTTGAGACCCTGCGGCAGTTCATGGATGCAAAAGGTCCGCACGGCCTGGCGAAACGCAGCTTCTGCATCCAGCTCGGCGTGCCAGTCTGTCGGGTCGTGCGATGGAGTGGTAGCGTGCATGGAGTGTCATTTTGATGGAATAAAATGAATTGTGAGTCATAATTCATTTTTGTCCAGTCCATTGCATCACATTGCGGGTAAACACCGAGATCGCTAGCCCGAGGACGTTCCGCTAGACTGAATTGCGGTGACGCCTGATGCATCACCGCGCAACATGAGAGGAAACGGATTGGCCCAGTCACCGAAGTCCGCCAGTGGCAAGGCAAACCTTTTGCACAGCCAGGGCGTTGTGCCGCCGCCAAGGCCCCGCATGAAGCGGGCCGAGAAGGCTGCGTTGACCCGAGACAAGCTGCTGTCGTCGGCCGCAGTGGTTGTGGGCGAGTACGGCTACCGGGAGGCGTCGGTACAGCGCATCACCTCGCACGCGGGCATCGCCCAGGGCACTTTTTATCTGTACTTTGAGTCGCGTCAGCTACTGTTCGATGAACTACTACCGCATTTTGGTCGGGACCTTTTGGGGCATGTCCGAGCCCGAGCCCGCGGAGCCAATGGTTTTTTTGAAGTCGAGGAGATCGGGGTGCGTGCGGTATTTGACTACCTGCAGGAGCATCCCTGGTTCTGGCGTGTGCTCAACGAGGCTGAAGTCGAGGCACCCAAGGCTTGGGCGGCGCACCATGCGGAGGTCTTCCAGCGCTATGTGAAGTTTCTCTGCCGCTCGGTTGAACGCGGGGAGATTGCGGGCTACTCCAAGGATGAAATGGGAACCCTCGCATACATGCTGATCGCCGCCCGTGACTATCTTTTCATCTACACGCAAAGTCCGCTGCGCGCTCCTGGAGCCGGACCCGATGAGGTGATCGGTACCTACATGCGGTTCCTGCGCAACGGCCTTTCCGTGAAAGACGCCTGACCAGTGCTGCATGGTCTAGGTCTCCATGGACTGACCAGTCGTGGCCCAAGATTTTCCGCAACGACCAAAAACCACCGTCCGCGTCTGCAAGCAAACACGGACGGACGTTGGGCACTCAGATCCAGTCGGGCTTACTTTGACAGTGGCGGAATCCGCAGCTTCTGGCCGGGGTAGATCTTGTCGGGGTGGCTCAGCATGGGCTTGTTGGCCTCGAAGATCACGGGGTACTTGTTGGCGTCGCCGTAGAACTTCTTGGCAATGGCGCTGAGCGTGTCGCCGCGCACCACGTCGTGGTACTGGGCTTCGGGCTCGGGGTTGGTCACCTCCATCAGGTTCTCGACGCTGGTCACGCTGGCCACGTTGCCGCAGCACAGGGTGATCTTCTCTTTGGCGGCTTGGGTGGGGGCGGTGCCCTTTACCGTGACCTTGCCTTCGGGGCCCTGAAAGGCCACCTGCACATTGCTAGCGCCCAGGTTTTGCGCGGCGATGTAGGTCTCGATGGCCTTGCTCGCCTTGGCGTTGAGTTCATCCTGCGTGGGAGCGGCGGCGGTGGCAGCTTGCGCGTCCTTACCGCCAAACAGCTTTTCACCGGCTTCCTTGATGAAACTGAAAAGACCCATGTCGTACCTCCTGAGGTTGCAGAAAGAAAAAGGAGAGGCCACTGTAGCGGCAATGGAGGGCGCGCCCGTGTCAGACGAAGGGTGTGAAACGATTTTTCACATTCCCGCGCGGGCCGCTGTGGGGCTGTCTCGGCGGGATCAGCCCCGATGCCAAAACTCGGGATAATCCGCCGCATGACTTTTCTGGCCATCGACGTCGGTAACACCCGTCTCAAATGGGCGTTGTACGACGCTCCCCGCCCCGGGGCTGCGCTGATCGTGCATGGCGCCGAATTCCTCGACCACATCGACCGCCTGGCCGAAGGCAGTTGGGCTTCGCTGCCGCACCCGGAGCGCATGTTGGGCTGCGTGGTGGCAGGAGATGCCGTCAAACGCCGCGTTCAGGAGCAAATGGAGCTGTGGGACGTCACCCCCTCGTGGGTGGTGTCATCAGCGCAAGAGGCAGGGCTGACCAACGGCTATGACCACCCCTCGCGCCTGGGCTCCGACCGCTGGGTGGCCATGATCGGCGCGCGCCACCATGTGCTGGCACGCGGCCCCGCACGGCCGCTGGTGGTGGTGATGGTGGGCACGGCCGTGACGGTGGAATGCATCGACACCGAAGGCCGCTTCATGGGCGGCCTGATCTTGCCCGGCCACGGCATCATGCTGCGCGCACTCGAATCGGGCACGGCCGGGCTGCATGTGCCCACCGGTGAAGTGCGCCCCTTTCCCACCAACACCAGCGATGCCCTGACCAGTGGCGGCACCTATGCCATCGCAGGGGCCGTGGAGCGCATGTACCAGCACCTGCTGCAGCACTGCGGCCAGGAGCCCGCCTGCATCATGACTGGCGGCGCGGGCTGGAAGATGGCACCCAGCATGACACGGCCGTTCGAGCTGGTGGACAACCTGATTTTTGACGGACTTCTGGAGATTGCTGCGCGGCGGTTTGGGGGCTGAGGGCCTTGTAACGCTGTCGCTGCATCAGCGTGAAGCGGTTTTCTATGACCATCGACCTGCAAAACTGGCGCTGCCCACGCCAGGGACACCGAGCAAGGGCCGTCCCGCAGCGAGGGTGTCGTCCCCCTTCCCGAATGGCGTAGCCAGTCGAGAGAAGGGGGAAGGCGCGAAGCGCCTCAGGGGGATGTACCGAACTTATTCTTCTTCGAGTTCACTCCGCGCCATTTCCACATCCAGCCGCTCCATGGCATCCATGGGTTCTGCGGTGGCGGCCTTTTCGTAGAGCGCAGTGGCTTCCTTCATCTTCTTGTCGCCCTCCAGCATGACGAGGGCATTGGCGTACTCAATCATGGCGATGGCCGATCCCGGGTTGAGCTTGAGGGCCTCCTGGAACAACTTGAGGCCCGTGTCCTTCTTGGCGCCATAGGTCATGCCGCCAATCAGCGAACCCACCTTGTCGATCACTTCCGCATGGAACGCACCCAGCGCAATGCGCGCATCGGCGTGTTTGGGCGACAGGGCGATGGCCTTTTCCAGCGACTCCTTCACCTTGCCGCCCAGGCCCTGCGCCAGCGCCTTGGCCACGCTGATGCCCTGGCTGTAGCGGCCCAGCGCATACGCATGCCAGTACCAGGCGTTGGCGTTGTTCGGTTCTGCGGCTGCCTGGGCCTCGGCCCTTTCGGCCACCTGCATGAACAGGTCCAGCCGCGTCTTTTCCTTGGGCTCCAGGTAGTTGGCGTAGATGGAGGTGGCCTTGTTGGCTGCGGTAATGCCCGCTCCACCGGCCGCCAGGCCTGCAGCCGCCGCTTTCTCAAAGTCGCCGTTGTGGAACAGTGCCCACGCTTCCAGCGCGGCTGCGTCCTTGGGGCAGGGTTCGGCATCACCGCCATGCAGTCGTGCCCATTGCTTCTTGACGCTCGCAGCGTCGAACTGGTAGTCGCCTGCGTGGGGGAAGGGGGTCCATTTGGCCATGGTGTGTGTCTCCGGAAGTTCTTGTGGTTGGGTGTCTGTGGTGGGCTGCTTCTGTATCAGCCAGGCACTGCGGCATAGGCGCCGACCAGCTCCAGCAGGTGGGCCCGCTGGCCGCTTTCGAGGTAGGGCATGAGCAGGTTCAATACATGGTGGGCTCCGCGCAGCAGCGCGGCCTGGGCGCTTTCAGGCTCCAGCGCGCGGCGCGGGTCGCGCACGTATTCAAAACTGAGCCAGTAGGTGAGCACCACGACCATGCTGGTGGCGGTGGCCTCTAGCTCGCGCGAGTCGATGTGCAGGGCGTCTGCGCGCCCCATGCCATCGAGCATGGCGCGCACGGCGCGGGTCTTGTTTTTGAGGATGGCCTGGAAGTGCGTCTCCAGGCGCCGGTTCTTGGACAGCAGGTCGTTGAGATCGCGGTACAGAAAGCGGTACTGCCAGATCAGCTCGAACAGCGAGTGCATGAAGAACCAGGCGTCCTCCACATTGCGCACACCATCTGCTGCGGCCAGCAGCTCGGTGAGCGAGCCTTCGTAACGATCAAACAGCGCGTTGATCAGCTCGTCCTTGGCGGGGTAGTGGTAGTAGAGATTGCCAGGGCTGATGCGCAACTCGGCCGAGATCAGGGTGGTGGAGACGTTGGGTTCACCGAACCGGTTGAACAGGTCCAGCGTCACTTCCAGAATGCGTTCTGCGGTGCGGCGTGGCGCTTTCTTCACCATGTGTGTGGGCCCCTTCGCGTCGTTGTGTGTCGTTGTTGCGTTGTCTCTGATGGCTACTCTAACCCACACAGTCATGCTGCAGTGCGACATGAGAAGAGGGCGCGCGTGTCGCTCCCAGATCGCTTTTAGCGCACTTCACGGGTTTCACCAAAAAAAGAAAAGCGGTCCAGGCGCCGTGGCGCGCGGACCGCTTGGTGCGGGCTGGGTGCTTGCCGCTGGCAAGCCGTGATCAGCTGGCCGACGGCGTGCTGGGGGCTGCGTCGGCAGCGGCACGTGTTGCGGTCTTCTTGGCCACAGCCTTCTTGGCGGTGGCCTTGGCTGCAGGCTTTGCCGCTGCCTTGACAGGCGCGGCCTTCTTTGCAGCCGCTTTCTTGGTAGGGGCCTTGGCAACAGGCTTGGCGGCTGCCTTGGCAGCAGCTTTGGCGGGGGCAGCCTTGCTGCCCTTGGCCAGTGCGTCCACACGGGCGCTCAGGGCTTCCAGGTCGCGGGCCGAGGGCACGCCCAGCTTGGCCAGGGCCTTGGCCACGCGGTCTTCAAAGATGTTTTCGAGCTTGTCCCACTGGCCCTGGGCCTTGGAGCCGATGTCGCTGGCCATGGTGGTCACGCGGCTGGTGGCTTCGGTGATCTTTTCTTCGGCCACGGCCTGGGTCTTGCGCTGGATGGTCAGGCCTTCCTTGACCAGGGCTTCAAACACCTTGCCACCTTCTTCCTGCGCCTTGGAGAAGGCACCCAGACCGGCCAGCCAGATCTGCTGGGCGGAGTCCTTGACGGTGCTGGACAGTTGGGCGTTGCTCTTCTTCTTGTCAGCGCTGAGTTTCTGCAGTTTCTTGACCATAAGGCCTCCATGGTGCGGTTGGTTGGGGTTGCCGGGGCGATTTTGCCTTCGACGCATGGCCGCACTGTACGCCGCACGGTGCGCAAGGTGTAGGCGCGCGCTCCTAAAAATGTAGAGCGTGCCATCTAGCCCGCCTGCCGGCTGGGCACCTAGCATCGGCGCGGGTTTCTGCTGAATCGGGGTGTGCAGGCCTTGGGCAAGAATGAAGCTATCTCAGAGGAGTTATCCATGCAGTATTTCGTGACGGGGGCAACAGGGTTCATTGGCAAGCGGCTGGTCAAGAAGCTGCTGGAGCGCAAGGGGGCGGTGGTCCACTTCCTGATCCGCAAGGAGAGTGCCAACAAGGTGGCCGACCTGCGCAGCTTCTGGGGCGTAGGCCCTGCACGCGCCGTCCCCGTGTTTGGCGACCTCACCGCCAAGAAGCTGGGCGTCTCGGCAGACGACGTGAAGAAGCTCAAGGGCCAGATCGACCACTTCTACCACCTCGCCGCGGTGTATGACCTGGCTGCCGATGAGGAAACCCAGGTGGCCGTGAACATCGAGGGCACGCGCAACACGGTGGACCTGGTCAAGGCGATTGATGCCGGGCACTTCCACCATGTCTCGTCCATCGCCGCCGCAGGTCTGTATGAAGGTGTGTTCCGCGAAGACATGTTCGAGGAAGCCGAGGGCCTGGACCACCCGTACTTCCAGACCAAACACAAGAGCGAAAAGATCGTGCGCCAGGACTGCAAGGTGCCCTGGACGGTGTACCGCCCGGCCATGGTGGTGGGCGACAGCCAGACCGGCGAGATGGACAAGATCGATGGGCCCTACTACTTCTTCAAGCTCATCCAGCGCCTGCGCCAGCTGCTGCCACCCTGGATGCCCACCGTGGGCCTGGAAGGCGGGCGCGTGAACATCGTGCCCGTGGACTTTGTGGTGAGCGCGCTCAACGTGATCAGCCACCAGAAAGACATCGGCAAGAAGTGCTTCCACCTGGTGGACCCGGTGGGCTACCGCGTGGGCGATGTGCTCGATATCTTCAGCCGCGCAGCCCATGCGCCGCGCATGAACCTGTTCGTCAACGCTGCGTTGCTGGGCTTCATCCCCAAGAGCGTGAAGAAGAGCCTGATGGCGCTCGCGCCCGTGCGCCGGGTACGCAACGCAGTCATGAAGGACCTGGGCCTGCCCGAGGACATGCTCACCTTCGTGAACTACCCCACACGCTTTGACTGCCGCGAGACACTGGCGGCGCTCAAGGGCTCAGGCGTTTCGTGCCCCAACCTCAAGGACTACGCCTGGCGCCTGTGGGACTACTGGGAACGTCACCTGGACCCCGAGCTGTTCATCGACCGCACGCTCAAGGGCACGGTGGCGGGCAAGGTGGTGCTGATCACGGGCGGGTCGTCCGGCATTGGCCTGGCAGCAGCGCACAAGTTTGCCGAGGCGGGCGCCACCACCATCATCTGCGGCCGCGACCAGGACAAGCTGGACGAAGCCTGCGCCGAAGCCAAGGCCAAGGGCTACCAGTTCATCGCCTATTCGGCCGACATTGCCGACATGGCCGATTGCGACCGCTTCGTGCAGTTGCTCATCGACAACCATGGCGGCGTGGACTTTTTGATCAACAACGCGGGCCGCTCCATCCGCCGCGCCATCGAGTCGAGCTACGACCGCTTCCACGACTACGAGCGCACCATGCAGCTGAACTACTTCGGCTGCCTGCGGGTAACCATGGGCTTGCTGCCCGGCATGGTGGAAAAACGCAAAGGTCATGTGGTCAACATCAGCTCCATCGGTGTGTTGACCAATGCGCCGCGTTTCTCGGCCTATGTGGCCAGCAAGGCGGCGCTGGATGCCTGGACGCGCTGTGCATCGAGCGAGTTTGCCGACCAGGGCATCACCTTCACCACCATCAACATGCCGCTGGTGCGCACCCCGATGATTGCGCCCACGAAGATCTACAACAACGTGCCCACCTTGGCGCCGGAAGAGGCGGCCGACATGATTGCCCAGGCCTGCATCTTCAAGCCGGTGCGCATCGCCACGCGCCTGGGCATCACCGGCCAGTTGCTGCACGCGCTGGTGCCACGGGTGGCCCAGATCACCATGAACACCAGCTTCCGCATGTTTCCGGATTCCACCGCGGCCAAGGGCAGCAAGGACGCCAAACCGCAGCTGTCGGCCGAGGCCGTGGCCTTGCAGCAGATGATGCGCGGCATCCACTTCTGACGTTTCCCTGGTTCGTGCAGAAAGACCCGCGTTGAACTCTGTTACCCGGTAGCCTGGTCGAGTGGGATAATCGTGGGTTCTGCCGAGCTGGCATTTCACACAGCCCACCCTATGATTCTGGTTACCGGCGGCGCAGGCTTCATCGGCGCCAACTTCGTTCTTGACTGGCTTGCCGCCTCCGGCGAGCCTGTGGTCAACCTCGACAAGCTCACCTACGCGGGCAACCTGCACAACCTGGATGGCATCCAGAGCGACCCCCGGCACATCTTCGTGCAGGGCGACATCGGCGACACCGCTCTGGTGGCACGCCTGCTGGCCGAGCACAAACCGCGCGCCGTGGTCAACTTCGCAGCCGAATCCCATGTGGACCGCTCCATCCATGGGCCCGAGGACTTTATCCAGACCAACATCGTCGGCTCGTTCCGCCTGCTTGAAGCGGTGCGCGGCTACTGGAGCGCGCTGCCCGAGGGCGAGCGTGCGGCCTTCCGCTTCCTGCACGTGTCCACCGACGAGGTGTACGGCTCGCTCTCGCCCACCGACCCGGCCTTCACTGAAACCCGCGGCTTCGAGCCCAACAGCCCCTACAGCGCCAGCAAGGCCGCCAGCGACCACCTGGTGCGAGCTTGGCACCACACCTACGGCCTGCCGGTGCTCACCACCAACTGCAGCAACAACTACGGGCCCTACCACTTCCCCGAGAAGCTGATCCCGCTGATGATCGTCAACGCCCTGGCTGGCAAGAACCTGCCGGTGTACGGCGACGGCATGCAGGTGCGCGACTGGCTGTACGTGAAGGACCACTGCAGCGCCATCCGCCGCGTGCTAGAAGCCGGTGCCCCCGGCGAGACCTACAACGTGGGCGGCTGGAACGAGAAGCCCAACATCGAGATCGTGAATATGGTCTGCGGCCTGCTCGACGAGCTGCGCCCCCGCGCTGACGGCCAGAGCTACCGCACCCAGATCACCTACGTGAAGGACCGCCCCGGCCACGACCGCCGCTACGCGATCGATGCACGCAAGATCGAGCGCGAGCTGGGCTGGAAGCCTGCCGAAACCTTCGACACCGGCATCCGCAAGACGGTGCAGTGGTACCTGGAGCATGCCGACTGGGTGGCTAGCGTGCAGACCGGCGTGTACCGCGACTGGGTGGAGACCCAGTACCAGCAGCAGCCCGCTTCTGCGGCGGACGCCCGCGCATGAACATCCTGCTGTTTGGCAAAGGCGGCCAGGTCGGCTGGGAGCTGCAGCGCAGCCTGTCGGTGCTGGGCACGGTCACGGCGCTGGACTACGACAGCACCGAGCACTGTGGGGACTTCGCGAACCCCGCCGGTGTGGCCGAGACGGTGCGTGTATTACGTCCTGACGTCATCGTCAATGCCGCGGCCCACACCGCCGTGGACAAGGCCGAGAGCGAGGCCGATTTCGCCCGCACGCTGAATGCCACCACGCCCGGCGCCATTGCGCAGGAGGCTGCGAAGCTCGGGGCATGGCTGGTCCACTACAGCACCGACTACGTCTTTGACGGCAGCGGCAGCCGCCCCTGGGTCGAGACCGACACGACCGCCCCCTTGAGCGTGTACGGCCGCACCAAGCTCGAGGGCGAGCAGCTCATCGCCCAGGCGGGCCCCAGGCACCTCATCCTGCGCACCAGCTGGGTCTACGCTGCGCGTGGCGGCAACTTCGCCAAGACCATGCTGCGCCTGGCACAGGAGCGCGATCGCCTGACCGTGATCGACGACCAGTGGGGGGCGCCCACGGGGGCCGACCTGCTGGCCGACGTGACGGCGCATGCGCTGCGCCACCTGCAGCAGCGTCCGCAGGACGCAGGCCTGTACCACTGCGCCGCAGCTGGTGCAACGAACTGGAACGAGTACGCAAAATTCGTGATTGCGCAGGCAAAGATTACGCAGCCTGCTATCAAAATAAAAGCAAGTGAGATTGCGCCCGTCCCGACCAGCGCGTTCCCCACTCCCGCCGTGCGCCCGCACAACTCGCGCCTGAACACTGGCAAGCTGCAAGCCACCTTCGGCTTGCAGATGCCACGCTGGCAAGCGGGTGTGGCGCGCATGCTGGCTGAAATTCTCTGATCGGCACCCTCACATGACGCAACGCAAAGGCATCATCCTTGCCGGAGGCTCCGGTACCCGGCTGCATCCTGCCACCCTGGCCATCAGCAAGCAACTACTGCCGGTGTACGACAAGCCCATGATCTATTACCCACTGAGTACGCTGATGCTCGCGGGCATTCGAGACATCCTCGTCATCAGTACGCCGCAAGACACGCCCCGTTTTGAGCAACTGCTGGGTGACGGTAGCCAGTGGGGATTGAACTTGCAGTATGCCGTGCAGCCTAGCCCAGACGGTTTGGCGCAAGCGTTCATTATTGGAGAGGATTTTCTTGCAGGAGCTCCCAGTGCGCTGGTGTTGGGTGATAACATTTTCTATGGGCATGATCTGGCAACTTTGCTCGCAAACGCCGATGCCCAGATAGTAGGTGCTACAGTGTTCGCATACCATGTGCAGGACCCGGAGCGTTACGGTGTGGTGGACTTCGATTCCAATGGCGCGGCCCTGAGTATTGAAGAGAAGCCGCAACAACCGAAATCCAAATTCGCTGTGACTGGCTTGTATTTCTACGATTCAGACGTAGTTGAGATTGCCAAGAAGGTCAAGCCGAGTGAGCGAGGTGAACTGGAAATCACATCTGTCAACCAAGCCTATTTGGACCGCGGTACTCTCACTGTGCAGCGTATGCAGCGCGGTTATGCGTGGTTGGATACAGGTACCCATGAAAGTTTGCTTGATGCTGGGCAATTCATTGCCACGTTGGAGCAACGTCAAGGCCTAAAAATCGCGTGCCCAGAAGAGATCGCTTGGCGCAACGGTTTCATCTCTGCCAAGCAAGTTGAGCGACTTGCTAAAGTGTTGGCCAAGAGTGGCTATGGACAATATCTGTTGCATTTGCTGGAGCAGGGAAATAAGTCTTAGGGATAACTTGTTTACTCTTTTTGTCTGGCGAGTTGATCGTAAAGGATGTACTCCGGTCCCCAAATTTTCTGGTCGCTTATTTAAATTTTCAGTGGTAAACTGGAGAGTTGAGCTTTTTTTAATACAGTCTGGCGTTGATTTCAGCAGCGTAGCATGCCTGTAATTTTTGGGTTTCTCAAGCATGCGTAAATTTTCAAATTATTATCTTTTGCGCTAGAGTTATATTAAAAATCCGTAATTAATAGCATTTTACAACCTGTTTGTGGATACGCGCTCACTGGATGTCTCGCACTCCTTGTGCCAACGGCTATTCTAACATTCACTGCTGTTCATCAGCGCTTGTATTGTACTTGCGCATTTTTGCAGAGAGGTGCACTGCTTTCAGCATCTCTTTACCGTCCGGTATATATGCTGTAGTTGCGGTGACTGCATGCTGTAAGTACTACATACCCTAGCGCCTAATGCAGCGATAAATTTCTGGGGTCTTCTTGTTCACTTAATGGTTGTTGTAGATTGCTTTGTATTTGTTCTACACAATCTGCCCATTCACTATCAAGAATATGTTTGAGACGCTGGCACCTGCCTCTTGTGGGCTGCCTCAACGAGATCTTTAAAGTCTGCCCGATCCAGCACCCCGCTCATAAGCTCACGCCAGATTGCAACGTATATAAGCTCTGCACGATCCTTGAGTAACTACTCGGGCAGCATGTGCCATAGGCAGCAGCTTCCGCTCAAGTATCACTCCGCACGAAAAACCTATTGCAAGTCTGCACAGTTGCAAGTGCTCTTGTATTGCCCGGCAGGCGCGCACCGCACGCCGACGTGCATTGCTAGAGCGCGGACTTTCATTGTGAATACATGCGTAAAGATCGCTTGGGAATGATACGACGTGTGTTCCTAGGACTTTGATGGCGTAGTGCCCTCGGCTGCTGCCAGTCCGCCGCGACTAGACGCTCCCGGATGGTCGTCATGGTTGCGTAGCGGGTGCCATCGGCATGGGCCATCAGTTCGGCCGAGCCAGTCTCATCGGGCGGCAGCGCGGCCCTCCCGGCACTGTAGTCCAGCGCAAGTCCGGCGGGCGCACTGTTGTGCAGTAGCAGCACGCCAAACTCCTCGCCCCCCAGGCGCCCCACCAGGTCGCCGCTGCGGCAGGTGCCGCCCAGCAGGCGGGCAAACAGTTGCAGGGCGCGGTCCCCGGCTTCGTGGCCATGAGTGTCGTTGACCTGCTTGAAATGGTCCAAGTCCAGCATCAACGCCGTCATGGGCAACTTGTGTTGTGCCGCGTGTGTCAGCAGGCTGCTCCTTGGGCGGTGAAGCCGTGCCGGTTGAGCATACCGGTGAGGCCGTCGGTCATCGCCAGCGTGCACAACTTGTGTTCGGCCTCCGTCCGCCATGCCACCAGCAGGGCGACGGTGCCCAGCACCAGGCTCACATTGGTGGCCACAGCAGCTGCCAAGTTGACAGGATGATGTGCGTGAAAGCTCGGGTACTGGTCGGTGAAAGTGCCCAGCATGCCCCGCGCCAATTTGAACGCGGCCGAGATCATGAACAGGTTGGCCGCCATGACCGTCATGAGGGTGAGGAAATCCAGTGGCATGCGCAGCGGCCCGGGCCTGTCGTTTACTGAAACGCGACCTCGGCAAAGCTGCGCAACTTGCGGCTGTGCAGCCGGGCGACCCCGCCGTTGCGCAGGATCTCGATGGCGCGCATGCCGATGCGCAGATGCTGGTCCACGCGCTCGCGGTAGAAGTGGTTGGCCATGCCGGGTAGCTTGATCTCGCCGTGCAGGGGCTTGTCGCTCACGCACAGCAGGGTGCCATAGGGCACACGGAAGCGGAAGCCGTTGGCGGCAATGGTGGCGCTTTCCATGTCCAGCGCTACGGCGCGGCTCTGGCTGAAGCGGCGCTGGGGCGTGTTGTCGGGCAGCAGCTCCCAGTTGCGGTTGTCGGTGCTGGCCACGGTGCCGGTGCGCATGATCCGCTTGAGTTCGTCGCGGCCCATTTGCGTGACGTCGGCCACGGCTTGTTCCAGCGCCACCTGGATCTCCGACAGCGCCGGGATGGGCACCCACAGCGGCAGGTCTTCGTCCAGCACATGGTCCTCGCGCACATAGGCGTGGGCCAGCACGTAGTCGCCCAGCTGCTGGCTGTTGCGCAGGCCCGCGCAGTGGCCCAGCATCATCCAGGCGTGGGGGCGCAGCACGGCGATGTGGTCGGTGATGGTCTTGGCATTGGCCGGGCCCACGCCGATGTTGACCATGGTGATGCCGCTCGCGTCCTTGCGCACCAGATGGTAGGCGGGCATCTGCGGCAGGCGGGGCGGGGCCGCGCCCAGCTCGTCGCCCGCCTCGGCACTCAGGCCGACGCGGCGCGTGACCACGTTGCCGGGTTCGATGAAGGCGATGTATTCGCTGTCGGGCTTGGCCATCTCGGCGTGGCCCAGGCGCACGAATTCGTCGATGTAGAACTGGTAGTTGGTGAACAGCACAAAGTTCTGGAACCACTCGGGCGCCGTACCTGTGTAGTGGCGCAGGCGGTGCAGCGAGTAGTCCACGCGCGGCGCGGTGAACAGCGACAGCGGCTGCGCCTCGCCTGGCGCGGCCTGCCAGGTGCCGTTGGCGATGCCGTCGTCCATGGCGGCCAGGTCGGGAAGGTCGAACACGTCGCGCATCAGCATGCGGCGGGCCGGGGTCAGCGTGCCTTCTATGTGATCGTGTTCGGCAAACGAGAAGTGGATGGGGATCGGGTGGGTGCTGGTGCCCACTTCCAGTTCCACGTTGTGCGCCGCGCGCAGCAGGCGGAACTGCTCGGCGTAGTAGTTGGCAAACAGGTCGGGTCGGGTCAGCGTCGTCTCATAGCGCCCGGGGCCCTCCACAAAACCGTAGGCCAGCTTGGTGTCGGCCCGCGCCACGGTGGTGGTGTGTACCCGCACAAACGGGTAGAAAGCCCGCACCGGACCCTCGGGCGTCTCGCCCGCCACAAAACGCTGCATGGCGTCGCGCAGGTGGCCGATTTGTTGCTGGTAAATACGCTGCACCTGGGCCAGGGCATCGGCCGGGTCGGTGTGGCGGGTGGGGGCGATGAAGTCGGGGATGATGGGCATTCCCCTATTGTCCACAAGCCAGATGGCCGGGAAGGCAAGGAATGTGTTACCTGCGCAACCAGCGCTCTGTTGCCTCTGCGTCCAAAGGGGCTGACACTACAAACCCCTGGATCAAATCACACCCAAGTCCCGCCAGCAGGTCGATTTGCGCCTGCGTTTCCACCCCTTCGGCCACGGTTTGGAGCTGTAAGCTGCGGCCCATCTGGATGATGGCGGTGACGATGGCCACGTCGTCGGTGTTCTCTGGGGTGTCGGCCACAAAGGATCGGTCGATCTTGAGCTTGTCGATGGGATAGCGCTTGAGGTAGGCCAGCGATGAATACCCCGTGCCGAAGTCGTCGATGGAGATGCCCACGCCCAGGCCCTTGATCGCGTTGAGGGTGTCCAGCACCTGGCCGGTCTGGTGCATGAGCACGGACTCTGTCAGCTCTATCTCCAGGTATTGCGGGGCGAGGCCAGTTTCGAGCAGCACGGCGGCGATCTCGGCGGCCACGTCCCGTTGGCGGAATTCGAGGGCCGAGAGGTTGACGGCCACGGGCACCGGAGCCAGGCCCTCGTCTTGCCAGGCCTTGAGCTGGCGACAGGCCTCGCGCATGACCCAGCGGCCGATGGGCGTGATGAGGCCGCGCGATTCAGAGAAGGTGATGAACTCATCTGGCCCGACCAGTCCCCGCTCAGGGTGGCGCCAGCGCACCAGCGCTTCCAGGCCTTGCAGCGTGCCGTCAGCCAGGCGTATCTGTGGTTGGTAGTGCAGCTCGAAGTCGTTGCGGGCGATGGCGTCGCGCAGCAGGCGCTCCTGGTGCAGCACATCGAGGGCGCTGGCGTCCATGCTGGCGGCGTAGAACTGGCGGTTGCCACGCCCACTCTCTTTGGCGTGCTGCATGGCCGCATCGGCGCAGCGCAGCAGCATGTCGGCGCTGCCACCGTGGTCCGGGTACAGGCTGATGCCGATGGACGGGGAGATGGTGAGCGGCAGCTGATCGACCGTGAAAACGCCGTGCATGGACTCCAGCAGCTTGTCGGCCACCATGGCCGCGTCATCGGGCGTCTGCACGTCGGTCAGCACCACCACAAACTCGTCGCCACCCAGCCGGGCCACCACATCGGCGTCGCGCACGCCGTTGCGCAGGCGCTCGGCCACGTTGCGCAGCAATTGGTCACCCGCGTGGTGCCCCAGCGAGTCGTTCACGGTCTTGAAATGGTCCAGGTTCATGAACAGCACGGCCGCGCGGCCGTGGCGCCTGCGCGCCAGCGACAGCACCTGCGACAGCTGTTCCATCAGGAAGTGCCGGTTGGGTAGCTGCGTGAGGGTGTCGTGCAGGGCGATGAAGGCCTCGCGTTCCTGCGCCTGCTTGCGGGCCGTGATGTCGCGCACCACCACGATGCGGTAGTCCGCGTGGTGCAGGGGCATGGTCTTGCCGACGACCTCGACGGGGATGGCGTGGCCGTCCTTGTGCTGGATGGTGACTTCATAAGGGTCTTCACGCCCGCTGCGGGTGTACTCCAGCGCGGTGGCGCGCCATTCGGGGCTGATGAAGTTGAAGATCGACAGGCCGGTGACTTCTTGCAGGCTGTAGCCGGTGAGCCGGGTGAGCGCCTCGTTGCCGTCGGTGATGAGGCCGTCGCGGTGGAACACGATGGCCTCGTCCGTGGCCTCGGTGAACTTGCGCATGCGCTCTTCGCTCTGGCGCACCTCGCGCTCGGCGCGCCAGCGCTCAGTGATGTCGGTGATCAGCACGAAGGAGCCCAGCTGCTGCCCCGCGCCATCAAAGTGCGGAATCAGGTTGACCTCGATCATCCGCACCTCGCCATTGGGCAGGGTCTGCTCGCGGGTGTATTTCACGCGCTCACCGTGCGAACAACGATCCACGTGCGGCTGGATGGCCTGCCAGGCCTTGTCGCCAATCGCCTCCTGCACGGTGAGGCCCAGGATGGATTCGGTGCTGTGGCCGTTGTAGGCGGCGTAGCCCTGGTTGGCAAACTGGCAGCGCAGGCCCGGCAAGTCGTAGTAGGCCATCAGGGCTGGCACCGAGTCGGCAATCAGGCGCAGCAAAGCGTCGCTGGAGCCGCTGGGGCCAGGGGCGGGGGCTGCGTGTGGGCTGTCTTGCATGGGCTGGCGCTGGTGGGATTCGTTATAGCCGATCCACCTGACTCCAGCCTTGGGGCAATTCCGCATGTTCGCTGACCGGAGGCGCTGTGCGGCCGGTCTTTCTGTCACCATGCTGCGTTGCCGCAATCACGATCAACAGGAAAGGTGTGGGCGTCCCATGCAGGAGTTTGGCGGGTTTTCCAGCGCGCTGGCCGTATTGGCGAGCGCGGCGGGCTGTGGTTTGCTCATGGGCATCGAGCGCGAGCGCCGCAAGGGCGCCGGGCCCGACCGTGCGTTGGCCGGGGTGCGGTCGTTCACGCTGGCCTCCCTGGCGGGCGCGGCGGCGGCGCTCACGGCCGTGCCTGCGCTGGTGGCGGTGGGGGCCGCCCTGGTGGCAGCACTGGCCGTGGTGGCCTACGCGCGCGACCGGTCCGGCGACCCGGGTGTGACCACCGAGATCGCCCTGTTGCTGGCCTATGTGATCGGGGTGACCTGTGCGCGCGACCAGTTGCTGGCCGCCGCCCTGGCGGTGGTGGTGACGGGGCTGCTGGCGCTGCGGGACGCGCTGCACCAGTTCTCCAACCAGTGGCTGCAACCCGGCGAGGTGCGCAGCGGACTCATTCTGGCCGCGCTGGCCTTGCTGGTGTACCCGCTGGCCCCCAACACGCCCCTGTGGCAAGGCGTGTTGAACCCGCAGGTGGTGGTGCGCCTGGTCATCGTGCTGCTGGTGATCCAGTCGCTGGCGCACCTGGCCAAGCGGCTGATGCAGGCGCGCCACGCGGTGGCGTTGTCAGCGCTGGCGTCGGGCTTCGTATCGAGCACCGCCACCATCGGCAGCCTGGGCATGGAGGTGCGCGCGGGCGGGGCCACGGCGCGCGCCAACGCGGGGGCTGCGGTGCTGTCGTGTGTGGCCACCATGGCACAGATATTGGTGGTGGCCGCCACGGTGCAGCCCCAGTGGCTGGCGCGGCTGTGGCTGCCCGCGCTGGCAGGCGGGTGCGTGGCGGCGGCTGTGGGCTGGTGGGGTGGGCGGGGCGCGGGGCGCCGTACGGCCACGGCGGCAGATGCCGGGGTGGACGGGGCTTTGGCGGTCCCACCAGATACCCCCATGTTCAAGCTGCGCGATGCCTTGCTGATCGCAGCCCTGCTCACGGGCATCCAGGTTGGCGTGCAGGCGCTCACCGCCTGGCAGGGCGATGCAGGGATGCTGGCTGGCGCGTTGCTGGCGGCGCTGGCCGACGTGCACGCCGCCACCGCCGCTGTGCTGGTGCGCGGCGGTCCGGACAGCGCGTTCGCACCCGCCATCGCCCAGGCCCTGATGGCCGCGCTGCTGGTGCATGCGGGCAGCAAATGTGTGGTGGCCCTGGCCAGCGGGGGCTGGCGCTACGCCCTGGCGGTGGCGCCGGGCGTGTTGGCACACACCCTGGCCTTTGTGGGGGTGCTGGCCCTTCAGTGATAGGGGGCGCGGCAGGCCGGGCCGGATAATCGGCCCATGACCTCCAAAGAAAACCAAGCTCGCACTGATTTCAGTGCGCTGGCCCTCAGCCCCGCCATGCTGGCCAACCTGCAGCAGCTGGGCTACACCACGATGACCCCCATCCAGGCGGCCAGCCTGCCGCCCGCCCTGCTGGGCAAGGACCTGATCGCCCAGGCCAGCACCGGCAGCGGCAAGACCGCCGCGTTTGCCCTGGCCCTGCTGGCCAACCTCAACCCCCGCCGGTTTGCGGTGCAGGCCCTGGTGCTGTGCCCCACGCGCGAGTTGGCCGACCAGGTGACCACCGAGATCCGCCGCTTGGCGCGCGCGGAGGAAAACATAAAGGTCGTGACCCTGTGCGGCGGCGTGCCGCTGCGCGGCCAGATGCTAAGCCTGGAGCATGGCGCCCACATCGTAGTGGGCACGCCTGGCCGGGTGATGGACCACCTGGAGCGCCAGCACCTGACGCTGGAGGCGCTCAACACGCTGGTGCTCGACGAGGCCGACCGCATGCTCGACATGGGCTTCTTCGACGACATCGTCGTGGTGGCCAAGCAGTGTCCCAAAGAGCGCCAGACCCTGCTGTTCTCGGCCACCTACCCCGAGGGCATCGCCAAGCTGAGCGCCCAGTTCATGAAGTCGCCCGAGCAGATCACCGTGCAGGCGCAGCATGCCGAGGGCAAGATCGAGCAGCGCTGGTACGAGGTGAAGAACAGCGAGCGCCTGCACGCGGTGTCGCTGCTGCTCAACCACTTCCGGCCCGATTCTTCCATCGCGTTCTGCAACACCAAGCAGCAGTGCCGCGACCTGGTGGCCGTGCTGCAGGCCCAGGGCTTCAGCGCGCTGGCGCTGTTTGGCGAGCTGGAGCAGCGCGAGCGCGACCAGGTGCTGGTGCAGTTTGCCAACAAGAGCTGCTCGGTGCTGGTGGCCACCGACGTGGCCGCGCGCGGGCTGGACATTGCCAACCTGGCCGCCGTGATCAACGTGGACGTGACGCCCGACCCCGAGGTGCACATCCACCGCATCGGCCGCACGGGCCGGGGCGATGCCGAAGGGCTGGCGCTGAACCTGGCCAGCCTGGACGAGATGGGCAGCGTGGGCAAGATCGAGCAACTGCAGGGCCGAGAGTCGCGCTGGTTCCCTGTGGCCGACCTGACACCGACCGGCAACGGCCCGCTGGTGCCGCCCATGGTCACCATCCAGATCATCGGTGGCCGCAAGGAGAAGATCCGTGCTGGCGACGTGCTGGGCGCGCTGACCGGCGACATGGGCTACACCCGCGAGCAGGTGGGCAAGATCAACGTGAACGACTTCTCGACCTACGTGGCCGTGGACCGCTCGATTGGCGCCCAGGCCGTGCAGCGGCTCAACAGCGGGCGTGTCAAGGGCAAGAGCGTGAAGGCCCGTCTGGTGACTGGAAACCAGGAATTTGAATAAAAAGCACCGGATGCGCTAGTGCTTCATGTCCCGGTAGCTATTGAATTAATAGCGTTTGGCTTCTGCCTTTGGACGGTTCAGCGTCGCGCTGCAGCTGCTTCCAGCATCTGCACCATCTCGCCATAGCCCCGCTGGCGCGCCAGCTGCAGGGGCGTGTTGCCCTGCCGGTCGGTCAGGGCCTGGCTGGCGCCGGCCTTGAGCAGCGCCTGCAGCGTCGCCTGGTGGCGCGGGCCACCGTTGCCCAGCACGATGGATTCGATGAGCGCCGTCCAGTGCAGGTTGTTCACATGGTCCAGCGGCGCCCCAGCGGCGATCAGCTGGCGCACCACGCCGTCGTGCCCCAGGTGGGCGGCGGCTATCAAGGCCGTGCCGTCGTAGCGGCTGGTCACCTGTTTCGCGCTGGCGCCCAGTTGCAGCAGCACGCGCAGCGTGGCTTCGTCGTCCGCCACGGCGGCGATCGTCACGGCGTCGTAGCGGTCGTTCTCCAGCGCGTTCAGGTCGGCCCCGGCCTGGGCCAGGGCGCGGATCGCTTCGGCCTGCCGGGCAAAGGTGGCCACATGCAGCGGCGTGCGGCCGTAGCCATCGCGGGCATTCACATCGGCCCGCGCCGCGATCAGTTGGGTGAGCCTGGGCACATCGCCCCGCGCCGCAGCCGCATGCAGGCCCTGGTAGGCCGCAGTTTCTGCCGCCGTGGGAGGCACCTGGGCCTGGGCCGGGGTGGCGCAGGCCAGCGCTGTGGCCAGGGCGAAAACAAGGTTCCAGGGCTTCATGGGGGCCTCCGATGGCGTGCGTTGGGGGTGAGGACGGGTGATTACTTCAGCAGATCCTGCACCTTGGCGATGCCTGCCACGGCGCATTGCTCGTCCAGGTGGCCGCCGGGTGCACCGCCCACGCCCACGGCACCGATCACTTCGTTGCCCACCTTCACCGGAACGCCGCCGCCCAGCAGCAGATAGCCAGGGATGTTCACCAGGTTGGCGGCCGCAGGGTTCTTCTGCGCGCCTTCCATCATGGCCAGCGTGGTGTTCTTTGCCGATGCCGAGGTGTAGGCCTTGAGGCGGCTGGCTTCCAGCGTGTGGGGGCCCGCGTTGTCGGCGCGATGCACGGCGCGCACGATGCCTGCACGGTCCACCACGGTGGCAGTCACGGCGTAGCCGTTGGCGGTGCAGGTGGCCACGGTCTGGGCGGCGATCTGGGTGGCCAGGTCCAGCGAGATGTTCTTTTCGGTGCGCACGCCTTCGGCGCTGGCGGCAGTGGCGATCAGGGACAGGGTGAGGGCGGCGACGGTGGCGAGGCGGTTTTGCATGGTGTTCTCCGGTGTTTTGGCGTCGGTGCCACCCTTTGTGGCGCCGTGGGAGAACTGTAGAAAACGCCGCCGTTTCCGGCCATTCGGGTGGCTACGCGCGGGCCTCCGTAGAACTACGGAGGCCCTGTGCGGGCGCTGTCAGGACGCATCCACCAGTGCCGCATAGCGCCGAATCAGCTGCGCCAGTGATTCGGCCCCCAGTTTGGCGAACAGGTTGGCGCGGTGTGTTTCCACCGTGCGCGGCGACAGCGCGAGCGCCCGGCCGATTTCCTTGTTGGTTAGCCCCCCCACGATCAGCCCCAGCACCTCGCGCTCGCGGGCCGAGAGCTGCGCAAAACGCTCGCGCGCCTGCTGGTCGGCCTGGTGGCGCTCGCGCGATCGCACATGCTGGCGCACGGCGTTTTGCAGGGCTTCGATCAGCACTTCGTCGTCCACCGGCTTTTCCAGAAACTCGGCCGCGCCAGTTTTGAAGGCGCGGCGGCACATCTCCACCGTGCCGTGGCCGGTGAGCAAAATCACGGGCTGGTCCACGCCCTGCGCCAGCAGCTGCTCCAGCACCGTGAGGCCGCTGATGCCCGGCATGCGCACATCCAGAACGATGGCGCCGATGCTGGCGCGGTCGAACCCGGCCATGAACGACTGCGGATCGGCCCAGGTCTGCACGCGCAGGCCCACGGTGCTGATGAGCAGGGCAAGGCCCTCACGCACAGCAGCATCGTCGTCCACCAGGTGGATCAGGGGCGAGAGGGAGGGGGCGCTATCGGTCATCGTGGGGTGGTGCGGCTTGCAGGGTCAGCACAAACTCTGCCCCCCGTTGGGCGGCGGATGGGGGCGTGGCCTCGGGCGCCAGGCTCAGCTGCGCGCCCATGGCCTGCGCGAGGCTCTCGCACAGCGTGAGGCCCAGGCCCAGCCCGCCGGTGCGTGTGGTGTAGAAGGGCTCGAACAGGTGCTGGCGCGCCTCGGGCGGGATGCCGGGGCCGTGGTCGCGCACCGACAACGCCACCTGTCCGGCACCAGCCTGCGCCATGGCAAGGTGCAGCTGGCGTTCAGCGGGGGGCACTTGCTCCAGCGCCTGCAGCGCGTTCATCAGCAGGTTGTGGACGATCTGTTGCAGGGCCACGGGCTCGGCCAGCACCGGGGGCAGGTCTGCGGCGGCCAACACCTCGGGCACCACGCCGCGCTGCGCCAGCTCGGGCTCCAGCAGGTGCAGCACGTCCTGCACGGCGGTGGGCAGTGCCAGGGGCTGGGCCTGACCGGCCAGGTCGGGCCGTTCCACCAGGCGGCGCAGCCGGCCCACCACGGTGGATGCGCGGCGCGCCTGCTCCACGGCGCGGGCCATGGCAGTCTGTGCGGTGTCGAGATCGGGCCGGTCGTCGGCCAGCAGGCGCTGGGCGGCCTGGGTGCTGGACAGCAGGGCCGTGAGCGGCTGGTTCAGCTCGTGGGCCATGCCGGCGGCCAGCTCGCCCAGGGTGTTCAGCCGCGCCACCTGGCCCAGGCGCAGCAGCTCTTCGGCCCGCTGGCGCGCCACGCGCTGGCGCCACAGGGCGCGGCCTGCGGCCCACAGCGCGGCCGTCAGCAGGCACCAGCCCAGCATGCGCCACCAGGGCAGTTCATGCAGGCCCACGCTGCGGCGGGCCACCACGTCCAGCGGCTGGCTGGCGGCGGCCAGCAGTTTGTGAAAGTCGTAGGTGCGGATGCCGCTGCCCCTGTCGGCCTGGCCGGGCTGCACCACAAAGGCCGTGCCGCTTTGCTCCAGCGTCACGCGCACCGGGCTGGTGGCCATGTCCATGGGCCACTCGTCTGTGGGGATGGTGGCGCGCAGGTCGATGTGCAGCGCGTAGCTGGCCGGTGTGCCTGCCAGCACCAGGTAGAAACGGCCTGCGGGCAGGTTCAGCCCTGCCATCGCGGCGTGGCCGGTGCGCCGTGATGTGGCCTCGGCTGCGCTCAGCTCGGCCTGCATTGCGGGCGGCCAGTCGCTGTGGGCCGAGCGCTGCAGCACGGCCAGGATCTGCGGGTACACCGATGTGAGGCGGGGCAGGGGCGATGCCGCGTTGTGCGGGTCATCCGCCGCAGCCGCAGCGGCAGCAGGCTGCAGCAGCGCCAGCGTGGCCATGATGGCGTCGTGCTGCACCACGCGCTGGCTCAGCAGCCGGTGCGCGATCCGCGCGTCGGTCTCAAACGCCGCGTGCAGCTGCTGCAGGCGGTCCACCACCAGCCAGCCGCAACCGATGCAGGCCACTGCCACCCACAACAGCAGGCTGGGCAGGTGCAGGGCGTGTCGGGGCAGAAGGCGGCGCCAGGCGGGGGGCATGCGCGGATTCTGGCATGGGGCTGCGTTGCATCAACGCTGGGTGCGCACCCTGGGCGCTCTGTTAAACGGAGCTTAAGGTGGCTCTGGTGTAATTTCTGACTCGCCTGTTCGCCATTGTTTCGGCTCCCTCGCTCATTCACCATGTCCGCGCCATCTTCCGCATCCCACCCCTGGCTTTCACCCCGCAACCTGCTGTGGGCCTCGGTGGCCGTGGCGGTGGTCACCATCGCGCTCAAGACGCTGGCCTGGGTGGTCACGGGCTCGGTGGGTTTGCTGTCGGACGCGATGGAGTCGTTTGTGAACCTGGCCAGCGCCATGTTTGCGCTGGCCATGGTGACGGTGGCGCAGCGCCCGGCCGATGACGACCACCCCTACGGCCACCACAAGGCCGAATACTTTTCATCGGGCTTCGAGGGCATCCTCATCATGGGCGTGTCGGCAGGCATCCTGTGGGCAGCCGGGCACCGCTTGTTCGACCCGCAGCCCATCGAGCAGGTGGGCTGGGGCTTGGGCTTGTCGGTGCTCAGCTCGGCCCTGAACGGGTTGCTGGCGTGGGTGATGTTCCGCTCGGCGCGCGAGCACCGCTCCATCGCGCTGGAGGCCGATGCCCGCCACCTGGTCACCGACGTGTGGACCTCGGCTGGTGTGCTGGTGGGCATTGCGGGCGCGGCCCTCACCGGATGGCTGTGGCTGGATGCGGTGGCGGCGATTGCGGTGGCGCTAAACATCCTGAAAGAAGGCGTGGAGCTGGTATGGCGCTCGTCCCAGGGCCTCATGGATTCAGCGGTGGAGCCCGAGGTGCAGTCCACCATCGACGCCACGCTGCAGCAGTTTGTGGCGGCCCAGGCGCCCGGTGCCGTGCGCTTCGACCATGTCTCTACTCGCCGCGCGGGCCAGCGCCAATTTGTGGACATGCACCTGCACATGCCCGCCGACTGGACCTTGCGCCACGCGGCCGAGCTGCGCGGCCAGGTCGAGCGCGCGCTGATGACGGCCGTGCCCGGCCTGCGTGCCACCATCGAACTGCTGCCCACCGATGTGGAGGCGCATTTCGACGACCCCCGTGACGATGTGAAGGATGCCGTGAAGTGATCAGCGTATTGCAACGTGTGCGCGAAGCGCGTGTGGATGTGGACGGGCAGACCGTGGGCGCCATCGGCGCGGGTCTGCTGGTGCTGGTGTGCGCCGAGGGTGCCGACACCGAGGCCGAGGCCGACAAGCTGCTGGCCAAGATCCTGAAGCTGCGGATTTTTTCGGACGCTGCGGGCAAGATGAACCAGAGCGTGCAGGACATCGGTGGTGGACTGCTGCTGGTCAGCCAGTTCACGCTGGCAGCCGACACCACCGGCGGCAACCGCCCGAGCTTTACCCAGGCGGCGGCGCCCGACGAAGGGCGGCGGCTGTATGACTACCTGGTGGACCAGGCCCGCAAAGTCCACCCCGTGGTGGCCACCGGCCAGTTTGCGGCCGACATGCAGGTGCATCTGGTCAATGACGGGCCGGTGACGATACCGCTGCGGATGCCGCCCGCCGTGGTGGCCGCCTGAGTGCTGCACAGAGCTGCCTGGGGTGTGCCTGCGCACGGTGAGGCGCTACGATGGGTTTTTAAGGGGAACTCTCATGTACGAAAAGATCCTGGTGCCTGTGGACGGCAGCCCCACTTCGCTCGCGGGCCTGAATGAGGCCATTGCCCTGGCGCGTGTGATGGGCTCCACCATCAAGCTGCTGCATGTGGTGGATGAAATTTCGCTGATGACGAGCTTTGAGGCCGCCATGGCGTTACCGCCCAACGTGTTCGATCTCTTGAAGGAAGCGGGTCAGCAAGTGCTGTCGGATGCCGAGGCGCGGACGAAGGCTGCTGGCATTGCGGTGGAGGCCGAACTGTTCGAGAGTTATTCCGGGCGGGTCAGTGACCTGATCCTCACCAAGGCCAAGGAATGGGGCGCCCAGATCATCGTGCTGGGCACCCATGGCCGACGGGGTGTGGGGCGCATGCTGCTGGGCAGCGACGCCGAGCAGGTGCTGCGCCAGTCCCCTGTGCCTGTGCTGCTGGTGCGCGGCGGCTGACCTTCGTACGGGCTGCGTTCCTGGCAACGGGGTAGGTCAGCCCGTCAGTGCCGCCAGAAAAGCGCGGCGGCAATCAGCAGCCCAGTGACCACGCCGCCCCGGCGCAGCACTTTGGCAGGCAATTGGCGTGCCAAACGGGCACCGCCGTAGCCGTCGGTCTTGATAGGCGGGCGCTACAGGCTATTTGGGTTCTGGTGTCTGCGAAGAAACCAGTGGCGATACAGGCAAAAACCGAAACGCCGTCGACGCCAGCGCCAGCCAGGCCGCAATGGACAGCATGACGGCCGTGTGGGCATCCCAGCCCAGACGCTGGGCGCCGGTGGCCACGATGCCAGTGAACCACTGCATCAGCGCCACGCCCAGGAACATCGCCATGGTGTAGGCGGACAGGGCCCGGCCCGTGAGTGCGGGTGGATACGAAGCGCGCACATCGGCGTACTGCAGCACGCCGTAGCCCCACAGCAGGCCCATCAGCAAAATCAGCACCACGCTGGCCGCAGGGTGCACCCGCAAAAAGGCCAGCAGCGCGAACAGCCCGGCCATGAGCAGCGAGGCATTGCCAATCCAGCGCCGGCGGCGGCCAATGCCCGGGTCCAGCCGGCCCGCCAACCCGGGGGCGAACAGTGCAATCAGCGACAGCCCCAGCGCCACGTTGCCGCTGTCCACCAGGGTGAGGTGGTAGCGGTCCATCAGCAGCGGCGCCAGCCACAGGCCCCGCAGCGACAAAAAAGCGGCGTAGCCCGACATGCCCAGCAGCAGGATGCCCCAGGTGTGCGGCATCGTGAGCAGCTGGCCAAAGCCCAGCAGCGCCTGGCCCCAGGTTTCGCGCTGCGCCGGGGGCGGCACCAGCGGGGCGGGCTCGTGCACCCGCAGCCAGATCAGCAGCCACGACAGCGCGCTGAGCACTGCCAGCACGGCATAGCCCGTGCGCCAGCCGCCGCCGTGCTGCACCAGCCAGGCCAGCGGCGTGCCGGTGAACAGCAGGCCCAGCCCACCCACACCCATGGCCACACCCGACAAGTAGGCAAACCGGTCGGCCGGAAAATGCCTTGCAATGAACAGTGTGCAAGCCAGAAACGCAGGCGAGCAGCCCACGCCGATCATCAACTGGCCCACCATCAGCCACGCGTAGCCGGGCGCTGCTGCGGAGAGCGCGGCCCCGCCAATCGCCAGCGGGAAGGCCATGAGCACCGTGCGCCGCAGGCCCCACAGGTCCAGCCCCACGCCCATCAGCAATTGGGCCACGCCGAACGACAGGCCGAACAACCCGGCAAAGGCCCCCAGCGACCCCGGAGACAGTCCGAACTCGGCGGTCAGCCCCTGGGCCAGGATGGCGGTGGTTGTGCGAAACGCCTGGCTTAACGCAAAACCACTGAGCAGCGTGAGCAGCATGGCCCACAGCACGCGGTTGGGCGGACGGCCGCTGTCTGCCTTTGGCGCCGGCGCCGGCGAGGGTGCTGGTGCCGCCGCAGGCGTGGATCTGGGCGTTGGCGACGGGGCTGAGGAGCTGCTGTTCACTGCCGCCAGAAGAACACCGCTGCCATCACCAGCCCGGTGACCACGATGCCCCAGCGCAGCACGTTGGCAGGCAGCTTGCGCGCCACGCGGGCACCGCCGTAGCCGCCTGCGGTGGCCGCCACCATCATCATCAGCGCCTGGGGCCACAGCACGATGCCGCCCGCTGCGTAGATGGCTACCGCAATCGCGGTGAGCAGGGCCGAGACCAGATTTTTCATGCCGTTCATGGCGTTGAGCTGGGTTTGCCCCAGCAGGCCAAACAGCGCCAGCAGCAAGATGCCCAGCCCGCCGTTGAAGTAGCCACCATACCCCGCCACGGCCAGCATGCCCAGGGCCGCCTTCCCCGGCGCAGCAGGGCCATGGGCCGACGCACCGGCCCACTGGCGCAGCCGGGGGCCCAGTGCAAACATCGCCGTGGCCGCCAGCAGCAGCCAGGGCACGACCTTGCGGAAGGTGGCGTCGGGTGTGATCAGCAGCAGCGCAGCCCCGGCCGATCCGCCGATGAGGGCCAGCAGCACCACCGCCCGCATGGACAGGCCGGGCGGCGGCTGCATGTCTTCCCGAAACCCCCAGGCCCCCGCCATGTAGCCCGGAAGCAGCGCTACCGTGCCCGTTGCATTGGCCACCACGGGCGGCACGCCGGTGAAGACGAGGGCGGGCAGTGTCAGAAAGCTGCCGCCACCGGCGACGGCATTGAGGGCGCCGGCGACGAAGGCGGCAGCGACGAGAAGGGCGGTATCCAAAGTATCTCCTTGGCCACGGCGTAACGCGCGTGGCATTGCACCGATGTTAGGTGGAGATTCGGAGTTATTGAGTCCGGATTGCGACTGTAAAAGGTGCGACTGCTTTACCTGCGGCTGCGTTTTGAAGCGACGTTTAAAAGTGGGTTGTCCGCCGAGTCGCGGGGGAGCCGTGCGGCCGATCAGGTCGCGTAGGGGTCTTCAAAGCCCAGCTCTTGCAGGATGTCGGTCTCGTACGCCTCCATCTCCTCGGCATCGGCCTCGCTGGTTTCATGGTCCCAGCCCTGGGCGTGCAGCGTGCCATGCACCAGCATGTGGGCGTAGTGCTCTTCCAGGCTCTTGTTCTGCTCCTTCGCCTCCCGCTCAATCACGGGGGCGCAGAGCACCAGGTCGGCGGTCACCACGGGCTCCTGGGTGTAGTCGAACGTGAGCACGTTGGTGGCGTAGTCCTTCTTGCGGTATTCGCGGTTGAGCTGCTGGCCTTCTTCGGCACCCACGATGCGCACGGTGATCTCGGCGTCGGTGGCCAGCGCGTGGCGAATCCAGCGTGTGACCTTATGGCGGGGCAGTACGGCGCGGTGGGCGGCCACGCCGTCAAAGGTGCCGAACTGCAGCGACAGGGAGAGTTGGTTCAAAGACATTGGGATTGTTTTTGGCACTTAGCGCTTGATGCATGACCGCAAGCAGCTATCAAATTAGGAGTTCAGTCGCGTGTGCGCGCAGCGGCTGCGCGGCGGGGGGCGTCATAGGCGTCCACGATGCGGGCCACCAGCGGGTGCCGCACCACGTCGGCGCTGGTGAAGTGGGTGACCGAGATGCCCTTCACGCGTTTCAACACCCGCTCGGCGTCGATCAGGCCGCTCAGCGTTCCTTTGGGCAGGTCGATCTGGCTCACGTCGCCCGTCACCACCGCCTTGGCACCAAACCCGATGCGGGTGAGGAACATCTTCATCTGCTCGGGCGTGGTGTTTTGCGCCTCGTCCAGGATGACGAACGCATTGTTCAACGTGCGACCGCGCATGAAGGCCAGCGGTGCGATCTCGATGGCGTTGCGCTCGAACGCCTTTTGCACCTTGTCATGCCCCATCAGTTCGTACAGTGCGTCGTACAACGGGCGCAGGTAGGGGTCCACCTTCTGCGCCAGGTCGCCCGGCAAAAAGCCCAGGCGCTCGCCCGCTTCCACCGCCGGGCGGGTCAGCACGATGCGCTGTACGCTGCTGCGCTCCAGGGCATCCACGGCGCTGGCTACAGCGAGATACGTCTTGCCGGTGCCTGCGGGGCCAATGCCGAAGGTGATGTCGTGCGTGGCAATGTTCTGCAGGTACAGGTTCTGCGTGGGGGTGCGCCCGCGCAGGTCGGCGCGGCGGGTGTTGAGGATGATGGCGTCGTCCGGGGCCTCCAGCAGTTCGCTGTCGCCCGCCAGCATCAGCTGGATGTAGTCCTCGCCGATGGGCCGCTCGGCCATTTCATACAGGGCCTGCAACAGCTCCATCGCCTGCGTGGCTTTGGCCTTGGGGCCGTCGACCTTGAACTGCTCGTGCCGGTGCGCAATGCTCACCTGCAAGGCCACCTCGATAGTGCGCAGGTGCGCATCGGCCGGGCCACACAGGTTCGTAAGCCGGGTGTTGTTGTGGGGGGTGAAGGTGTGGCGCAGGATCACGCGGATAATTCCAGTCAGGCAACGGAAAACGGCAAGAACGACGGCGCGGCATGTCACGCCCGCGCCGCCAAAGGACATCAATGATAGGCAAATTGACCGGCACCCTGCTGGAGAAGAATCCCCCCGAGGTGCTGCTGGACTGCCACGGTGTGGGCTACGAGGTGAATGTGCCCATGAGCACGTTCTACAACCTGCCCGCTGTGGGCGAGCGCGTGAGCCTGCTGACCCAGTTCATCGTGCGCGAGGATGCGCAGCTGCTGTACGGCTTTGCGACCGCCTCCGAGCGCCAGGCGTTTCGCGAGCTGATCAAGATTTCTGGCGTGGGGCCGCGCACGGCGTTGTCCATCCTGAGCGGCATGGGCGTGAGCGATCTGGCGCAGGCGATTTCGCTGCAGGAGGCAGGGCGGCTGGTCAAGGTGCCCGGCATCGGCAAGAAGACTGCCGAGCGCTTGCTGTTGGAGCTGAAGGGAAAGCTGGGCGCTGACATCGGTGCTGTGCGCGGCGCAGCCAACAGCGATGCGCAAGCCGACATTTTGCAGGCGCTGTTGGCTTTGGGCTACAACGACAAGGAAGCGGCGGCGGCGCTCAAGGCGCTGCCAGTCGATGTGGGTGTGAGCGATGGGATCAAGCTGGCGCTCAAGTCGCTGGCGAAGTGAAGCGCTTATTGGGCCTCGCGAACCAGGCGTCCGTTAGAGGCCTGCACAGGACGTGCGTTGGGTGGCGACACACGCTGCAGCATGCGCAGCTGTGCGGGCCCTACATTGACCGGGGTCTTCATCACAATGCGCAGTACGCCCTCGGTGCAGGGCGGCTGGGTGATGGAGCCTGCGTACTGGTAATAGCGCCGGTCCTGCGGTAGCAGCTCGTCCACGGAAAGCACCGGCTGCGGCAGACGCACGCTGTCTTGCACATCCAGGGGCATATGGGTCCAGATGCGGGTGATGAAGGCGTTGGTGCTTCCCAACTGCATGGGCACGCTCACCACCGCTGTTTGACCGTCAGGTCCCTGGTACACCAGATCGGTTGCCATCGGGTAGTTGTGCTGATGCACGCGCTCTTCAGCAGGGTGGCGAAACTGCAGGCGCACCAGGCGCCAGGGCATTCCGCGCAGCGTCAGGATGCTGTCGCCTTCCACTTTCAGTTCCAAGCCATGCCCGCTGTGCAACACCGTGCCTCCGAAGAACTGGTGGTTGAAGGGCAGAGGGGGCGCCGGACCGACCTCTACGTCTTGGGCTTTGATATGGATCGGCGACTGCCGCATGCCCCTGCTGCAGGTTGCAAAGTCCGGGTGCAGGCTGCCCCAGGCCTGGGGACCCCGGTCTCCACTGTCGTAGTCCCAGCGCACCGTGCGTGGGTCTGGGGGCGGTGGAGGTGGCGCAACTGCCGCCAGTTCCGCTGCCCGTGTCTGGATATAGCGCCGGCTGGCTTCAGGGTCCTGAACGGCAGGGCGGGCCGGGGCCTGTGGGATGGCCATGGTCTTGGCTGGTTTGCTGGGGCGCTCGGTCGGGATACGCACCTCCACGCTGGGGATAGGCTCGGCCCGCCGACGCGCACCTGCCGACGTGGTGGGCGCGTTCTTCGTTTTAGCGCGCTGGATGGCTTCGTCGATCCGAGTGGCCAAGTCGGCCTTTTCCTGCGGGTTCTCAATACGGATGGAGCCGCTGGCGGACCGGGCTGGTGAGGGCGGGGGAATCTGACCGGTCGCAGCGAGGGCGGTAGCGCCACAGGCAACCAACACAGCCAGCTGGTGGAGGAAAAGGGGCCGGGGCAGGCAAGGGGGCGCAGGCATCGTCTTGGTCATGGTCTGGTTCATCTATCGGCGCTGTTCCCGCTTACTTGACCCCCGGGGAATCCTTGGGCGATATAGTGGCAGATTGCATGCCAGCATGGCATTCGCCGCCCAGACATAACTGCCGTGACCATCCAGACCGACGACTTCTCCCCCGCCCCCGCCAAACGCGTCATCTCTGCCGCCCCTGCCTCTCCCCAAGAGGAGGCCATCGAACGCGCCTTGCGCCCCAAGCTCCTGCAGGAGTACGTGGGCCAGGCCAAGGCGCGGGAGCAGTTGGAGATCTTCATCGGCGCGGCGAGGAAGCGCGAGGAGGCCCTGGACCACGTGCTGCTGTTCGGCCCGCCGGGCCTGGGCAAGACCACGCTGTCGCACATCATCGCGGCCGAGTTGGGGGTGAACCTGCGCCAGACCAGCGGACCGGTGCTGGAAAAACCCAAGGACCTGGCGGCGCTGCTGACCAACCTGGAAAAGAACGACGTTCTCTTCATCGATGAGATCCACCGTCTGTCACCCGTGGTGGAGGAAATCCTCTACCCCGCGCTGGAGGACTACCAGATCGACATCATGATCGGCGAAGGCCCTGCGGCGCGTAGCATCAAGCTGGACCTGCAGCCCTTCACCCTGGTGGGCGCGACCACGCGCGCGGGCATGCTGACCAACCCGCTGCGCGACCGGTTTGGCATCGTGGCGCGGCTGGAGTTCTATACGGCCGAAGAGCTGGCGCGCATTGTCCAGCGCAGTGCCGGGTTGCTCAACGCACCCATGGACGAGGACGGCGGCTTCGAGATCGCCCGCCGCTCGCGTGGCACACCGCGCATTGCCAACCGCTTGTTGCGCCGCGTGCGCGACTATGCCGAGGTCAAGGGCAATGGCCGCATCACCAAGTCCATTGCCGACAAGGCGCTGGCCATGCTGGATGTGGACCCGCAGGGCTTTGACGTGATGGACCGCAAGCTGCTCGAAGCCGTGATCCACCGCTTTGACGGCGGGCCTGTGGGGCTCGACAACATCGCTGCCAGCATTGGGGAAGAGGCCGGCACCATCGAGGATGTGATCGAGCCCTACCTGATCCAGCAGGGCTTCCTGCAGCGCACGCCGCGCGGGCGCATTGCCACGCTGGCCGCGTTCCGCCATCTGGGGGTCACGCCGCCGAAGGCGAGCGGGCAAGATCTGTTTGGGGTGTGAGGGGCGCGGCAGAGCTGGGCTCCGCGCGGGCTGTGCCCCGCAGCATGCCCGCCACGATCAGCGCCTGCGCCGCGTAGTACGTCGCCAGCACCCACACTTGGGCCATGGGCAGGGGCGTCACGAAGCGGTTGGTGGCCAGCAGCGAGTCGCTGAGCATGAAGAACCCGGCGCCGATGGCGACACACAGCGAAGCGGCGTCGCGCAACACGGTGGCGCGGCCAATGGCCTGGGCCGCCATCAACGCAATCACCAGCACATAGGCCGCGACGGGGGCGCGGAGTGCAGGCGGCAGGCCGCCCGTCCACAGAAAGGCGTACATGGCCACGCCGATGCCCAGCGTGGCCGCCAGTGCACCCCGGTGCGGAAACCAGGTCTGCCCGCTTTTGAACAGCGCCACATAGAACAGGTGCGCCACCAGAAAGCTCACCAGACCGGGGATGAACAACCCCGGGAACATGAGGAACACATCCCCCGCCAAGGACCCGCTCAGGGCGGCCATCAGCAAGATCCAGGGCGTATTGGAGCCCGGTGTGCCCCTTGCGCTAGTCGAATATGCGCTGGTAGCTACCAAAATAATAGCGATTACCATGGTCAGTGGCTTGAACAGCCAATGCCACGCCGTGAGCCCCAGCGCACTGGTGGCCGTGGCCAGCGCCGCGCTTTGCAGCATCAGCGCCATCAGCATGCCGATGCGCCCCTGCATCACCGCGCCCAGCGACCATTGCACCGTCAGCAGCACGGCAAACCAGATGGCGTTGTGCGCCAACGGCGCTGCATCGGCCTGCCACAAAAAGGCTGCCACGCCCGTGAGCAGCAGCGCAAACTGCACCAGCGCAAACCACTGCACGGCGCGCGACATGGGCGGGTGATAGAGCTGCATCTGCGCCATGCTGAACGCGGGCTTGGGAAACCGCTCGGCCACATCGGCCGGGCGCCAGCCTGGGGGCTTGATCCACACCCGGAGCTTGTCTGCCCAGCTGCGCGCATGCCAGCTGTCGTGCGCCAGCCCCGCATAAACCTGGGCGTTGGCCCACAGCGGATCCCAGCTGTTGAGCAGGCCGCGCGTGCCGTACACACATTTCTCCTGCGCGTCTTCGTCCTTGAAGGTGCCGAACATACGGTCCCACAGGATCAGGATGCCGCCGTAGTTCTTGTCCAGGTAGGCGTCGTTGACGGCATGGTGCACGCGGTGGTTGCTGGGGCTGCAGAACCAGCGGTCGAACCAGCCCAGGCGCCCCACCTGCTCGGTGTGTACCCAGAACTGGTAGAGCAGGTCGATGAGCGCCACCACGCCGAACACCAGGGGCGGCACGCCAGCCAGCGCCATGGGCACGTAAAAGATCCAGCCCAGCAGCGCGCCCGAACTGGTCTGGCGCAGCGCGGTGCTGAGGTTGTAGTCCTGGCTCTGGTGGTGCACCGCGTGCGCGGCCCAGAGCACGGCCGACTCGTGCCCCATGCGGTGCAGCCAGTAGTAGCAGAAGTCGTAGAACACCAACGCCAGCAGCCAACCGGGCAGGCTGGTCCAGAACGCATCGTTGCGCCACAGTGCCACATGCTCGAACAGGGCGGTGTAGATGCCGATGCGCAGCAGGCGCGTGAAGACTGCGCTGGTCTGGCTGAGCATGCCCAGGCTGATACTGCTCACCGCATCGGCCAGGCGGTAGGTGTTGCGTTGGCGCTTGAAGCCGACGGCCAGTTCAATGGCGATCAGCACAAAGAAGACGGGCGTCGCAAGGACGATGATCTGGCTGGGGCTCATGCTGCTGGATTGTGGTCCAGCAGCCAGCCCTCACTGGGGCAGGTGAACCCCTATAGCGCCCGTGTTTAGAGGGCCGCGTCTACGTCAGCGCTCCCCGCGCATCCACGCGGATGATCCGCTCCACGACCCCGTCCACCAGCCCGCCGCGCACGCCGATCAAAAAGTCGTACAGGTTGACGGTGGGATCGCAATGACCGGGGATGAGCCAGAGCATGTGCCCCAAACTGGGCAGGCGGGCATCGGGAGCGTCTGCGTAAAGCAAACCGTGTTCGTCGCCCCCGTTGGCGTAGCGCAGGGTGCGGTCGGCGAGCAGCAGGGCCACGGTGGGCAGGCCCGAGTCGATGGCATGGCTCTTGTGGCCTGCGTCGCACACCGCGTGGGTGTCGCGCACCGAAACCACCTGGGTCTTGACGTACAGCGCGTGCTCAAACGCGGGCTGGGCCGGGTCGCGTTCGTTGCGGGCGTAGTCGGCGTCCATGAACAAAAACGAGCCCGCCTGCAGCTCGCCAAACACGCCGCTGGCAGCCTCGTGCACCAGGGTGCCAGTGCCCGAGCCCGTGATCAGGGGCACGGCAAGGCCCTCTGCCTCGATGAGTTGGCGCGTGTGATAGGCCGCCTCCACCACCTTGGCGATGGCCTCGCGGCGGCCCACGCTGCTGGCCAGGTGCTGGGCTCGGCCATGGTACGCCTGCAGGCCCGCAAAGCGCAGCCGGGGGCTGCGCGACACGGCCAGTGCGAGGGGCACGGCGGCCTCGCCCGGTGGCACGCCGCAGCGGCCTTGGCCCACGTCGATCTCGACCAGCACATCGATGCCCGCATCGCTGCCGGATTGGGCCATGGCTTCGGCCAGGCGGGCGATGCCATCGGCATGGTCCACCGCCACCCCCAGGCGCCCGCCGCGTGCCGCCAGCTGCGCGGCCAGCCGCGCCACGCGGTGCAGCTTGGGCATGGCGATGACCTGGTTGGTGATGGTGATGTCATCGACGCCACCGGCAGCCAGCGCCTCGGCCTCGGCCACCTTCTGCACGCACACACCCTGAGCACCCGCGCGTTGCTGCAGCAGCGCGATTTCGGCGCTTTTGTGCAGCTTGGCATGGGGGCGCCAGCGCACCTGGTGCTTGCGTGCGAAGTCGGCCATGCGCTGGATGTTGCGGTCCATGGCGTCCAGGTCCACCACCAGCGCGGGGGTGTCGATCAGGTCCACGCGTTGGCCGACGGTGGTTTGCAAGGCTTCAGGCGTGGTTTTCATCGCGCACGACAATCTGGTCAAGGTGTTGGGTGTCCGCCCAGCCGACAAGGGTGAGGCCGTCAGGCGTCCACAGCAGGCGGTTGATGGCGGCGTTCGCGAGTTGCCAGGTGCGCGGCGCCTGGATGTCCTGGCGCGTGGCCAGGCGGTACAGCACGTCAAGCACGCCGCCATGCGCCACCATCACCACCTGCTCGCCCACATGCTGTTGTGCGAGCGCGGTCACGGTGCGTTCGATGCGGTCACGCAAGGTGACGAGGGACTCGCCGCCCTCGGGTGTGTAGTGCGGGTCGCGCTTGCGCCAGCGCAAGGCGTCCTCGGGCAGCTCGGCCTCGATCTCGGCAAACGTGCGGCCCTGAAAGTGCCCGAAGCTGCGTTCGCGCAGACCCGGCTCGGTCTTCAACGGGGCGCCCGTGGTGCGGGCCACGGCCTGCGCGGTGGCGTGCGCGCGTTGCAGGTCGCTGGAGTAGATGGCTGCAATCGGCTCGCCCACCAGGGCCTGGGCGACCTGGGTGGCCTGCCACAGGCCGGTGTCGTTGAGCGGGATGTCCAGGTGGCCCTGGATGCGGGTGTCCACGTTCCAGGCGGTTTCGCCGTGGCGGATGGCAACGATGCGGGTGGCTTGCATGCAGTGGCGGAATGACTGAGGATGGGACGCCCTAGGGGGCAGGGGGGGCCAGGGGTATGCGCACTTGGCGGGGCCCCTGGGGCGGTTTGGGAAAGCCGTTGAGGGCCGCGTCGAACAGCACGCCATAGACGGCCGGGTCGCTCACCCACACATCTTCGTGCACGGCCGAGGTTTCGTACACCACGGCCTGGGTGCTGGCGTCGCGCATCACGATGCTGACTGCGCGGCGGTGCAGGGGCGTGGGTTCGCCAAAGCGCCACACGCCATGCACGCCCCAGCCCCGCCCATACCAGCCGCCCATGCCCCAGGGGCCGGGCCCGTAAGCGCCGTAGGGGCCATAGGGGCGGAAGGGGTCATAGCGCGGCACGGCGTCGGCCTGCACACCCAGCTGCACCAGCAGGCGGGGCGCGGCCTCGTCGCGCTGCAGACCTGCGCGTGCCAGGGCCTGGTCGGCCAGCGTGGCGATGGCGTTGAACGAAGGGGCCTGCTGCGAAGGCAGGCGCTCAATGCGGTACGTGGCAGGTGCGGGCATGGCCGCCAGCGTTGAGAAGCTCTGCACCTGGCCCTCCACCACGCGGGTGGTGCTGCAGCCTGCGAGCAGGGTGACGGTGAGGCCCAGGAGCAGGGCGGTAATCCATCGGCGTTGTGTCATGGTCAGAGTGTCCTGAAACAAGGATCTCCGTGAGAGTGCCGCTGGCCCCGGCAGTTCACGACAGTTGCACCACCTGCACACCCGGCAACGACGGCGATGGCGCCGCAAACTCTTCCTTGTCAAACGCCTTGTCGCCGTCTTCGCTGGCAATGCCCGTGGCCTTGGCATTCTTGAAGTCGTACAGGCTGCCGTCCAGCAGGTGCGAGGGCACCACGTTCTGCAGCGCGTTGAACATGTTCTCCACGCGGCCAGGAAAGCGCTTTTCCCACTCGCGCAGCATCTCGCCCACCTGCTTGCGCTGCAGGTTCTCCTGGCTGCCGCACAGGTTGCACGGGATGATGGGGAAGTTGCGGTGCGCGGCCCAGCGGGCGGTGTCTTTCTCGGCCACGTAGGCCAGCGGGCGGATCACCACATGCTTGCCGTCGTCGCTCACCAGCTTGGGCGGCATGCTTTTCATCTTGCCGCCAAAGAACATGTTGAGCAGCAGCGTCTGCAAAATGTCGTCGCGGTGGTGGCCCAGCGCGATCTTGGTGCAGCCCAGCTCATCGGCCACGCGGTACAGAATGCCCCGGCGCAGGCGGCTGCACAGGCTGCAGGTGGTCTTGCCCTCGGGGATCAGCTTCTTGACGATGCTGTAGGTGTCTTCGTTTTCGATATGGAACGGCACGCCGGTGCTGGCCAGGTATTCGGGCAGCACATGCTCGGGGAACCCAGGCTGCTTCTGGTCCAGGTTCACCGCCACCAGGTCAAAGTGAATGGGCGCGCGGGCTTTGAGCTTGAGCAGGATATCGAGCAGCGCATAACTGTCCTTGCCGCCGGACATGCACACCATGACCTTGTCGCCTTCTTCAATCATGTTGAAGTCGACGATGGCCTTGCCGACCTCGCGGCACAGGCGCTTTTCCAGTTTGTGGGTTTCGCGCTCGATCTTCATGCGGGCGGCGCCGCCGGCGGCGGCCTCTGCAGGCTCGTCGGTCCAGCCGGAGGGGGCGGAGAGGGCGGGGTTGGTGGGTGGGGCTTCGTTCACTACGGTGCTCATGGGGTCACCACTGTCCTGTCTCGACGCGAATGGCCACTTCGCAGTCGTCAAAAATTTCGAGTTTGGCAATCTTCACGCGCACGCCCAGCACGCCGGGCAACTGCATCAGGCGGTTGGCCAGCTTGCCGATCAGGCTCTCCAGCAGGTTCACATGCTCGGCCGTGCACTCGTCGATGATGATCTGGCGCACACGCCGGTAGTCCAGCACATGGCCGATGTCGTCGTCGCGCGGGGCCAGCGGCTGCACCCCCAGGCTCAGCTCAGCGTCCACCTGGATGGGCTGCGGGTCGGTCTTTTCGTGGTCGAGGATGCCCAGGTTGGCATCAAAGCGCAAACCGGTGAGCGTCAGGATCTGCGTGCCAGTCATCTGGGAAGGGGTCTGTGTCATGGGGTGGGGGCTCGTTGGGTGCGCCGGCGTTGGGCTCACATCAGCGAGAAATCGCGGTCAAACTTCATGAGGTGCTGGCCACCATCGACCAGCAGCGTGGTGCCGGTGATGGAGCGGTTCTCCAGCGCAAACTTCACCGTGGCGGCCACGTCTTCGGGGGTGGACGAGCGGCCCAGGGGGCTCAAGGCGTGCAGCTGGGCGAACTTTTCGTCGCTCAGCATGTGGCTGGTCAGCGTGAGTCCGGGCGCCACGCCCACCACGCGCACACGCGGCGCCAGGGCCAGGGCCAGCATGGTGCCGGCGGCCTCCAGTGCCGCTTTCGACAGCGTGTAGCTCACAAAGTCGGGGTTCTGGTTCCAGAGCTTCTGGTCCAGCAGGTTGACCACGGCGCCCTGCGCGTCGGCCTCTCCCGCCGCCACACGGTCGGCCACATGCTGGTGCAGGGCCTGGGCCAGCAGCACGGGCGTCGCCGTGTTGCTGCGCAGGTGCTTTTCGAGTGCCGCAAAGCTGAAGGTGGCGGCGTCATCGTGCTCGAACAGCGAGGCGCTGTTGACCACGGCATGAACGCGGCCAAAGTGCGCCACCACGCGGGGCAGCAGGCCGCGCACGGCGGCCTCGTCATCAAAATCAGCCTCAAAATGGGCGCTTGCGCTAGTCAATCTTGCGCATTCAGCTACGGTATTGATAGCATCTTGCGCTGACGAGCGGTAGTGCACCGCCACCTGCCAGCCGCCGGCGGCCAGGGCCAGCGCAATGCTGCGACCCAGGCGCTTGGCGGCACCGGTCACCAGCACGGTGCGGGGGCGATGGGGGAGGGAAGGGGTGGACATGTGGGGGACAATGCGGGCCGTGACCCAAAGACCCGACAGTTTAACGACCGCCCTGCACCAGCACATCACCCAGGCCATTGCCGCCGAGGGCGGATGGCTGGGTTTTGACCGCTTCATGGCCCTGGCGTTGTATACGCCCGGCCTGGGCTATTACGCCAACGACTCCACCAAATTCGGTGCCATGCCCGAGTCGGGCAGTGACTTTGTGACCGCGCCCGAACTCACGCCCCTCTTCGGCCAGACGCTGGCCGTGCAGGTGGGCGAGGCGCTGGAGCGCACTGGCACCCATGAAGTTTGGGAGTTTGGCGCAGGCTCCGGCGCGCTGGCGCTGCAGTTGCTGGATGCGCTGGGCGACCAGGTGCAGCGCTACACCATCGTCGATCTGTCGGGCAGCCTGCGCGCCCGCCAGCAGGCCAAGCTGGTGGCCCACGCCCCCAAGCTGCGCTGGGTGGATGCACTGCCCGAGCACATCGAAGGCGTGGTGGTGGGCAACGAGGTGCTCGATGCGATGCCTGTGCAGCTGCTGACGCGCCATGGCGGCCAGCAGGGCGGCGTGTGGCATGAGCGCGGTGTGGTGGTGGCCGAAGACGGCCGCTTTGCCTGGGCCGACCGCCCCACCGACCTGCGCCCGCCCATCGCCATCGAAGGCCCGCAGGACTACCTGACAGAAATACACGCCCAGGGCGAAGGCTTCATGCGCATGCTGGCCGACCGGCTCACGCGCGGCGCAGCCTTCTTGCTGGACTATGGCTTTGGCGAAGACGAGTACTACCACCCTCAGCGCCACATGGGCACGGTGATGTGCCACCAGGGCCACCTGGCCGATGGCGACCCGCTGGTGGAGGTGGGCCGCAAAGACATCACTGCACACGTCAACTTCACCGCCATGGCGCTGGCCGCGCAGGAGGCGGGCCTGAACGTGCTGGGTTACACCACGCAGGCGCATTTCCTCATCAACTGTGGACTGCTCCCAAAAATGGAGCAGCTACCGCAAACCCAGCGGGCGACAGCGGCCAAATTGATCATGGAGCACGAGATGGGCGAGCTGTTCAAGGTGCTGGCCGTGGGTGCGGGCGAGCCGTGGGAGCCGCTGGGGTTCAGCCACGGCGACCGTTCGCACCGGCTCTGACCGCCTGCTGCCGCGCTGCCCATGTTTCGCTGGCTCCTTGTCATCCTCCTGGCCCTGATGTTCATCAGCTGGCTGTCGCCGCTGTTGCGCCGCATGGGCTTTGGGCGTTTGCCTGGAGACTTTCGGTTTCGGTGGCTGGGGCGGGACTGGGATGTGCCGCTGGCGTCCACGCTGCTGCTGAGCTTTGTGGTCAGTCTGATCACCAAGCTGTTGTAGTGCAGCGGCCGCTGCTGCTGCGCTGGTATCTCAAATTAGCCCGCCGTCTGCAGCGCATCCAGAAACGCCTTGCGCCACCAGTGCACGTCGTGCTCCCGGATGCTCGCCATGAGCTTCTGGTGGCGCGCCTGTCGCTCGGCCAGCGGCATCTGCAGCGCCTGCTGAATGCTGTCGGCCATGCCCTGGGGGTCGTAGGGGTTCACCTGCAGAGCTTCTTTCAATTGCTCTGCCGCACCCGCAAAGCGTGACAGCACCAGCACGCCGGGGTTGTCCGGGTCTTGCGCCACCACGTATTCCTTGGCCACCAGGTTCATGCCGTCGCGCAGCGGTGTGACCAGCCCCACGGCGGCGGCGCGGCACAGGCCCGGCACACGTTTGCGCGCCACCATGCGGTGGATATAACGCACGGGCATCCAGTCCAGCTCGCCGTAGTCGCCGTTGACCGAGCCGCACAGGCCCTCCAGCTCCTGGCGCAGGTCTGCATACGCGTGCACGTCGTCACGGCTGGGCGAGGCGATCATGATCATCGTCGCGCTGCCCCGGTTTTCGGGGTAGCGGTCCAGCAGCTCGCGGAAGGCCCGCACGCGGTGCGGGATGCCCTTGGAGTAGTCGAGCCGGTCGATGCCCAGCAGCAGGCGCCTGCGCGAATACTCGTCGCGCATGTTCTCGTAGGTCTCCACCGCGTCGGGGGCGTGCGTGAGGCGCGTGAACTCGTCCACGTCGATGCCGATGGGAAACGACTGCACCACTACCGTGGCCCCGAAGGCGCGCACGCGCTTTTCGTCCACCGCTTCGGCGCTGCCTTCGTTGCGCACATAGCGGGTGAAATGCGCCACATCGGCCTCGCTCTGCAGGCCCACCAGGTCGTAGGCGAACAGCGACCGCATCAGCCATTCATGCTGCGGGATGGCCGCCATGATGAGCGGTGGCGGCATGGGGATGTGCAAAAAGAAGCCGATGCGCTGCTTGCAGCCCATGGCGCGCAGCTCGGCGGCCAGCGGGATCAGGTGGTAGTCGTGCACCCAGATCACATCGTCGTCGCGCAGCAGCGGCAGCAGCTTGCGCGCAAACATCTGGTTCACGCGGCGGTAGCCTGCGATGTAGCTGGCGTTGAAGTCGGCCAGGTCCAGCCGGTAATGGAACACCGGCCACAGCACGCTGTTGCTGTAGCCGTGGTAGTAGCTGTCGTGGTCTTCGCGGCACAGGTCCACGGTGGCCAGGGTGACAGGGCCGGCCTGGCGGGTGTGCAGTTCGCCCTCGCCAGGCGTGCCGCCTTCGACCACGGTGCCGCTCCAGCCAAACCAGAGTCCTCCGGTCTGGTTGAGGGCTTCACCCAGGGCCACGGCCAAGCCCCCGGCGGCGGGTTTGCGGGGATCGGCAAGGCGGTTGGAGATGACGACAAGACGGCTCATGGGGGCCATCATCCGTGCAGACCGCCCCTGGCCGCTGTCGGACAGCGCCTCAAATCACGCTGTCCCAGGGCGCCGACAGGCGCACGGCGGCGTTGATCACGCCCACCATTGAATAGGTCTGCGGGAAGTTGCCCCACATCTCGCGGGTGTCGGGGTGGGTGTCTTCCGACAGCAGGCCCAGCGGGTTGCGCGCGGCCAGCATGGTTTCGAAGATGGCCCGCGCCTCGGCCTTGCGGCCAATGCGCGCCAGCGCGTCGATGCGCCAGAAGGTGCAGATGTTGAAGGCCGTTTCGGGCTTGCCAAAGTCGTCGGCCGCCTCGTAGCGGCGCATGTAGGGGCCATCGCACAGGCTCTTTTCCATGGCCTCCACGGTGCTCACAAAACGTGGGTCTTTCGGGTCGATGAGGCCCACTTCGGCCATCAGCAGCACGCTGGCGTCCAGCTCGTGCCCGCCAAAGCTCTCGGCAAACGCCTGGCGTTCTTCGCACCACGACTTGTCGAGAATTTCGGCGCGCATGCGGTCGGCATGTTGCTGCCAGTGGCTGGCGCGGTCGGCCAGCTGCAGCGTGGCGGCGATTTTGGCCAGCCGGTCGCAGGCGGCCCAGCTCATCAGGGCCGACGAGGTGTGTACCCGGGCGCGCGTGCGCAGCTCCCACATGCCGGCGTCGGGCTGGCCGTACACGCGCACGGCGTTGTCGCCCACCTGTTCCAGCCGCTTGAATTCGGCCAGGCCCGCGCGGTGCAGCAGGCGGTGGTCGTGGAAGGCCTGGGCCGCGCCCAGCACGATGTTTCCGTACACGTCGTGCTGAAAATGCTCGGCCGCCTGGTTACCCACGCGCACCGGGCCCATGCCCCGGTAGCCCGCCAGCTGGGGCACAAAACTTTCGGGCAGGTCTTTCTCCAGCCCAATGCCATACAGCGGCTGGATGTGGCCGTCGCCGCCTTCGACCACCACGTTGCTCAGCCAGCGCAGGTAGTCCTCCATGGTGCCCACCTCGGAGATGCTGTTGAGCGCGCGCACCACAAAGAAGGCATCGCGCAGCCAGCAGTAGCGATAGTCCCAGTTGCGGCCGCTGTGGGCGGATTCGGGGATGCTGGTCGTCATGGCGGCCACGATGGCGCCGGTTTCTTCGTACAGCGACAGCTTGAGCGTGATGGCTGCGCGGATCACCGCGTCCTGCCACTCCAGCGGGATGGCCAGCGCGCGGCTCCAGCTGCGCCAGTAGGCCGTGGTCTCCTGCTCGAAGTGGCGGGCGGTGTCCGCAATGCCATCCACCAGCGTCTCGTCGGCGCCCAGCAGAAAGTTGTGTTCGCGCGTGAGCACAAACGCCTGGCCCGACAGCACATGCGACACCGGTGCATCGGTGGACAGGCGCAGCGTCATGCTGTCGCCCACATAGCGGATGTGGTTGCTGCCGCGCGTGATCTCGGGCGTGGTCTGGCCCCAGTCGTAGCGCACCTTGAGCGCCACCCGGATGCGCGGCGACCCCTGGATGGGCCGCACCCGGCGCACCAGCGTCATGGGCCGGAAGTAGCGCGAGCGGCTGTAAAAGCGCGGCGCAAAGTCGGTGATCTCGATGCCGTGGCCCGCCTTGTCGAACAACTGCGTGCGCAGGATGGCGGTGTTGGGCTCGTACCACTGGTGGGCCGATGCCAGGTCTTCCAGCTCGATCGCGAAGTGGCTGCCCTCGTCGCCGGGCTGCAGCAGGGCGTTGAACACCGGATCGCCATCAAAGCGCGGCAGGCAGCACCACACCATGCGGGCGTGGTCGTCGATCAGTGCGCTGATGGCGCAGTTGCCGATCATCCCGAGGTTGAGCGAGCCCGTCTGGGGCTGTGTGGCGGCGGTGTTCATCGTTCGCGCTCCAGCGTTGTGCGTGCAGACGAAAGCCAGCCCCGCAGTGCGGCCGATGTCATGCAGCGGTGTTGTGCCATGGTGGGCCCCTCACCCACCTTGATGCCCCAGCCGCCGAGCGATTGCACAGCGGCAAAGCCGGCCTCGTCGGTGACGTCATCGCCCACAAAGACCGGCGTGCGGCCCTCAAAGGGGGGCTGCGTCATGAAATCGATGATGGCCTGGCCCTTGTGAACGCCACGGGGCTTCACTTCAAAGACGCATTTGCCGCGCAGCAGTTCCACACCGTCCACCTCGCGCATGGCGTGTACCAGCGTGTCGTGGCACAGGGATTCAAGGTGGGGCGCCAGGCGGTAGTGCAGGGCGACGCTCACACGTTTGGTCTCCACCAGCAGACCGGGGTGGCGCGCTGCCAGGGACTGAGCGGCTTGCAAGACGGACTCCAGCGCGGGTGGTGCGGTGGCGGGCACCGAAGTGTCAAAGAGGCGGTATTGGGCCCCATGTTCGCTCGCCAGCGGCAGGCGCAGCGGCGCCAGAAATCCGTCGATGTCGGCTTCGGGTCTGCCGGTCACGATGGCCAGCGCACCTCCCAACTGGGCGTGCAGCGATGACAGCGTGGGAATCAGGCCCGATGCGATGCGCACCGCCTCAGGGCGTGGTGCCAGCTCGGTGAGCGTGCCATCGAAATCGAGAAAAAGCGCATGGGCAGTTGTCAGTGTGGGGAGCAGCTGCATGCGCGAAACCATAGCAGACGCTGCAATGCAGGCACGGCCACCAGGGGGATTCAGGGCTGGTAAACGCGCGCAAGGTCTGCGACCGGTTGCAACTGGGGTGACCACGGATTGCAGGGCGGAGCCTTGAAACGAAGCGCCTGCGGCGCCATGTGATCAGTAAGCGATGTCCTGCATAACTCCCTGCAGTCTGTGATAGCGCGGTCTCGGGCCATCCGCTGCGTTGCTTTTTTGGCCCATAGCCCCGCTATGGGCTGCAAAAAGACGCCTTGCGGCCTGTCCCGATCCGCACTACCACCGACCCGCGAGGGTTATGCAGGACATCCCTAGCTTTTTTGCCTCCAGCCCTTGCCGCGCCATGACCGAAGCCTTGCACATCGTCTGCCCCCATTGCCACACCACCAACCGCGTGCAGAGCGCCGACCTGGGCAGCGCGCCCGATTGCGGCCAATGCCATCGGCCCCTGTTTGCGGGGGCGCCGCTGGAGCTGGATGCGACCAGCTTTGACAAGCATGTGGCGCGCAGCCACATCCCGGTGCTGGTGGACTTCTGGGCCCCGTGGTGTGGACCTTGCCGCCAGATGGCACCCGCCTTTGCGCAGGCCGCCCGCGAGCTGGAACCCCGCGTGCGCCTGGCCAAGCTCAACACCGAAGACCAGCAGGCCATTGCGGCGCGCTATGCCATCCGCAGCATTCCGACCATGATCCTGTTCCAGCAAGGGCGTGAGGTGGCGCGTATTTCGGGCGCGCTGGGGGCGGCCGATATCGTGCGCTGGGTGCGCACCACCGCAGGTTGATGCGCAGCGGTCAGCGGATTCCCAGCACGCGGTCCATCGACACGCTCCCCGCACCGCGCCCCACCAGGTACAACATCAGCCCCGCCCATGACAGGTGGGTGGGCCATGCGTCCGGATAGACAAACAGTTGAATCGTCAGCGTCATGCCCAGCAGTGCCAGGGCCGACAGGCGTGTGAACAGGCCCAGCACCAGCAGCACCGGGAATAGGTGCTCGGCCACGGCGGCCATCTGCGCCGCCAGCTCGGGCGGCAGCAAGGGCAGCTTGTATTCGTCGCGGAACAGCGCGTAGGCGCTGTCGGAGATGGTGAACCAGCCCTCGACCTTGGTGCGTGCCGACATCCAGAAGATGCCCGCGATGGCCACCCGGTTGACCAGCGCCAGCAGGCTGTGCGGGGTGAGCCAGGCGGCGGTGTCGGCCAGGCGCGCCAAGAGCAAGCGTGGGCCTTTGGCAGGGGCCGAAGGGAAGTGTGTGCTGGTGGTCATGAAGGGCTCCTCAGCCTGTGCGTGAATCGGTGGGTATCAAGGCGCCTGCGTCCAGCAAGGTGCTGATCAGGGCAGCAAAGTCAGCGGTGGGTTCGGCATTCAGGGCCGAGGTGGCGGCGGCTTCCAGCGTATGGCCTTGGGCACAGGCGTCCAAAAAAACCACTCCTGCGCGCGACAAGGGATGCCACACCACCTCGGCATGCGGCCGGGTCAGCAAGGCGCCATCGCCCGTCCACTCCAGCGCCTCATTGGGATGCAGACCTTCACGGTGGCTCTGCCACAGGGCATAAGCTGGATGCTCGTCGCACCAAGCCCAGCGTGCAGCGGGGTGGGGCCGCAGTGATGCTTGGGGCAAAGTGTCAGGGGTCTGCTGTGCCAGCCATTGGCGGTCCACGGCGGTGGCATCTGCCGCCAGATGGCATTCGGTCCAGCATCGGTCCAGGCGCGCCACGGCGCTCAGGTAGGGCAGCTCGGCGGCCGGGGCAAACCCGGCCAGAAAGTCGGCAAACCCTTCGCCATAGCTCACCAGCAGGCCGTTACGCGGCGGCTGGGTGCGGGCGAACACTGCTGCAGCGGCGCGGAACCAGTCGTCACCCACCAGCTGACCCACCGTGGGGTAGTTGGCCTGCAGCGCATCGATGCAGCCCTTGAGCACGGTGTTGCGGTACACGGCAAAGCCCGGTTGGGACTCCAGTGCAGACAGCCACGGCGCATCGGTCGCCGGGCCGAGCAGCGCGGCAGAGAAGCCATCCTGAAAGGTGCTCAGCTGCATGCAACCTCACGGGGCTGTGCATGGGCGAGCGCGCGGTGGGCCTGCTCCCGCTCGGCCAGCAGTTCACGGAAGGCAGGCAGCTGGTCGTCGCGTTCGATCAGGGTGGGAACGGGGCCGGTGCGCGCCATCACCTGCTCGTACAGCGCCCACACGGCGGGCACCACGGGCGCATCGTGGCTGTCGATGAGCAGCGTATCGCCATGCACCGGGTCCGCATGGTGGCCCGCCAGGTGGATCTCTGCCACGGCGTGCAGGGGGAAAGCATCGAGGTAGGCCTGCGCGTCAAAGCCCAGGTTGTTGGCGCTGATGTACACGTTGTTCACGTCCAGCAGCAGGGCGCAGCCGGTGCGCCGCACCAGCTCGGCCAGAAATTCGGTCTCCAGCCAGTCGTGGCCGTCGATGTGCAGATAGTGCGTGGGGTTCTCGATGGCGATAGGGCGTTGCAGCACATCCTGCGTGCGGGCGATGTTGTCTGCGATGCGTTGCAGCGCCGCGTGCGTGCGCGGAAACGGCAGCAGATCGGGCAGGTACTGTCCGCGCCATTTGGACCATGCCAAGTGCTCCGAGATGATGACTGGCTCCACCCGCTTTGCCAGGGCGGCCAGCCGTGCCAGGTGGGCCGCATCGGGCGGCGCGTCGACCGCGAGCGACAGCGAGACGCCATGCAGGGCTACCGGGTGGCGCGCGCGAATGGCTTCGAGCCAGGCCAGGCGCGGGCCGCCGTCGGCTAGGTAGTTCTCGGGGTGCACCTCCCACCACAGGCCGGGGGCGGTGCACCGCAGCGCCTCGTCGTAGTGCTGGGGCTTGAGGCCCAGGCCGGCGGTGAGAGCGGGTGCCATGGTCAGCTCTTCATGGGCGTCAGCATGCCCATGCCCTTGGGCGTCTTGATCGTGGTGCAGGTGCCTGCGGGCACAAACTTCCAGGCGTTGCCCTGGTAGTCCATCTTGGACGTGCCTGCGCAGGTGGTGCCAGGGCCTGCGGCGCAGTCGTTCTTGCCGGCCATCGAGACGCCGTAGCACTTCTCCATGGCGGGCTTGGCGCCGTCCATGGGGGCGGCGCTGGTTTGGGCCATGGCGGCGCCAGAGGTCAGGGCCACAAGGGCGAGGGCGCCGAGGCTGAGGGTGCGGGTGGTCATGGTGCGGTTCTCCAAGGGTTGATAAAGGTTGAATCCGACCGGGTGACAGCACAGCGGTTGCGTTGCGTGGCCCGATCTGCGTTGTAATTCGCGCTGTGCAGCCAGCGGGTTACAGCGCTGCGCAAAAAATGGGGTGGCATGCACCACAAAATTTTTTTGCACGGCCTGTAACCCATTCGTCCCGGCATCCGAATTGCCTTCAGGGAGACACCATGGAGATAGTGGAAGAGCGCTTGCGCGGCTTGTTGTTGCAGGGCCTGGATGCCGATGCAGCCGCCTACCAGCGCTTTCTGAAGGAGTTGAGCGCCCACCTGCGCGCCTTCCTGCGCCGCCGCCTTGCGCAGCGGCCCGATGAGGTGGAAGACTTGGTGCAGGAGACGCTGCTGGCCGTGCACAACCAGCGCCACACGTACCGGCCCGAGATGCCGGTGACGGCCTGGGCGCATGCGATTGCGCGCTACAAGCTCATCGACTGGCTACGCTCGCATGCCGCCAAGGAGGCGCGCAACGACCCGCTGGACGATGCGGACGAGCTGTTTGCCAGCAGCGACAGCGAGGCTGCCGAGGCGCGGCGCGATCTGGGGCAGTTGCTGCAGACCCTGCCGGACAAGCAGCGTCTGCCGATTGAGTATGTGAAGCTGGAAGGTTTGTCGGTGGTCGAGACGGCGCGCCTTACGGGGCTGTCGGAGTCGGCCGTCAAAGTCGGCGTACACCGGGGGCTCAAGGCCCTGGCCGCCAGGATCAGAGACATGACTTACGCAAAACAGGGTTCAGGCAAATCGACGGGTCCATCCAGCGGCTCGGCGTCGCATTCTGGTTTGCGCAAGTCCCAGGAGGAATGACATGAAAACCGATGAATTGATCCACCTGCTGGCTGCGGATGAGCGGCCTGTGCAGCGCACCGCCATCGAGCAGCGGTTTGCTGTGGCCAGCGCGGCGGGCATTGCCGGCGCCGGGGTGCTGATGCTGGCGCTGTTCGGCCTGCGGCCTGATCTGCTGGCGACCATGGCGCTGCCCATGTTCTGGGGCAAGCTGGTGTTTGCCGCTGCACTGGCTGCCGCCGGCCTGGCGCTGCTGCGCCGCATGGCCCGCCCGGGCATGCCGCTGGGCCATGCGCTGCTGTGGCTGGCGGTGCCGCCGTTGCTGCTGTGGGCCATGGCGCTGGGGGCTCTGTGGCAGGTGCCTGCGGCCGAGCGTGTGCCGCTGATTCTGGGCAGCACGTGGCGTACTTGCCCGTTCAATATCGCAGCGCTGTCCGTGCCGGCGTTTGTTGCGGGCTTCTGGGCGCTGAAGGGCGCCGCCCCGACGCGACTGGCGTGGGCCGGTGCGGGCGCTGGCTTGCTGGCAGGTGCGCTGGGCGCATTGGTGTACGCCCTGCACTGCCCCGAGATGGCCACCCCGTTTTTGGCGGTGTGGTACGTGGTGGGCATGGCCATTCCGACCGCGCTGGGGGCAATCCTGGGGCCACGCTTGCTGCGCTGGTGAGGGCGACTGGCAGCGCCAGTGGCAGGACGGTTCAGGCGCTGATGCGTTTGTTATAGGCGCGAAACACCGTGTCCAGCGTCCAGCCCAGCGACTCGTAAAGTTTTTGCGCCGTGGTGTTGGTGTGGGCCGTGGTCAGGTCCATGCGCACCTTGCCATGCGCGCGGGCGGTGGCTTCTGCTGCCAGCAGCAAGCTGCGCCCAGCGCCTGTCTTGCGTGCTGCAGGCGCCACGAACAGGTCGTACAGTGTGTAGATGGGCGCGGCCTCTACCGAGCAGAACGTGGGGTAGAGCTGGCAAAAGCCCACGGCCGTCTGCGTCCCATCCAACGCCAGAAGGATCACGGACTCTTCCCGCTCCAACCGCTCAGCGATGAAGGCCCGCGCTCCGGCCAGGTCCGGCGCCTGCTCGTAGAACTGCCGGTAGGCGTCAAACAGCGGCGCGATGGTGTCGGCGTCATTCGTGGTGGCGGGGCGGATGTGCACAGAGGTCATGGGGACGTCGTGATCGCAAAACAGCCAAAAGGCGCACCCTTCCCAGGGCGCGAGCGGACGCGGATTGTAGGGAGGGTTAGGGCAACGCTGAACAAGTCCCTCGCGCACCGCGCACCCCTGCTTTGGGCGGTCTGCCGCGTTGCAAATCCTCGCGATAGCTACGGCTATCGCTGTGGTTTGCGCCTTGCATCCCATCCCAAATCAGGGGGCGCGCCACTGCGGGGACTTATTCAGCGTTGCCTTAGACCGATCTTTGAGACGCAGCGCACCGGTTCAGGTGGCTGCACTGTGCGCCTGGGCTTGCAGCCACTGCGCCACGGCTTCGACCCGTGCCTGGTGGATCAGCGCACCCACCTGCGGACCGCTCTGACCCCTGGCGGAGGCCTGCGCAGCAATCTCGCGCGTGACGACCGACTGGACGGCGGCCAGCACGGCCAGCAGGCGGGGGCGCTGCGGGTAGGCAGACTCTTCAAATCCCAGCCGCCCGCGCGCATCGCATTCGCAGGCCAGCAGGATCTCGGCAAACCGCTCGGGCTTGCGGATGGCGTCGCAGCGTTCCAGCAGGCGCACCAGTGCTGCGGCCGACAGGTCCTGGCTGCGGTGGATGTGCCCATGTTCACGCGCCACCACATCGGCGGTCTCGCGGCAGTCCACCGGCACGCGCAGGCGCTCGGCCACGTCTTTCAGCAGCTCGGCGCTGCGGGTTTCGTGGTCGATATGGCGCGGCAGCACGTCAGCGGGCGTGGTGCCCTTGCCCAGGTCGTGCGCCAGGCAGGCAAAGCGCACGGTGAGCGGCGCCGACAGCCGCGCGGCCATGTCCAGCACCATCATCAGGTGCACGCCGGTGTCCACCTCGGGGTGGTACTCGGCCCGCTGGGGCACGCCCCACAGGCACGCCACCTCGGGCAGCAGCACGGCCAGTGCGCCACACTCGCGCAGCACCTCGAACATGCGCGAGGGTTGTGCTTCCATCAGCCCGCGCGCCAGCTCTTGCCACACGCGCTCTGCCACCAGGTGGTCCACCTCGCCATGCGCGACCATCTCGCACATCAGCTGCATCGTCTCGGGCGCCACCGTGAAGTCGGTGAAGCGCGCCGCAAACCGCGCCACGCGCAGGATGCGCACGGGGTCTTCGCGGAAAGCATCGGTCACATGGCGCAGCACGCGTGCACGGAGGTCGTTTTCGCCGTGGTAGGGGTCAAACAGGCGGGTAGCGCCGGATTCATCTGTGCTGGATGCTATTGAATTAATAGTGAGGTCGCGGCGCGACAGGTCTTCCTCCAGCGTCACATCGGGCGAGCTCTGCACCACAAAGCCCCGGTAGCCGCGCCCGCTCTTGCGCTCGGTGCGGGCCAGGGCGTATTCCTCGCGCGTCTCGGGGTGCAAAAAGACGGGGAAGTCGCGCCCCACGGGCAGGTAGCCCTGCGCCAGCATCTGTTCGGGCGTGGCGCCCACCACCACCCAGTCGTGGTCATTCACCGGCCGGCCCAGCAGCTTGTCGCGGACCGCGCCGCCCACCATGTAGATTTGCATCGGTGTAGTTTAGGACGAGGGTCGTATAGTCCCGCCACCATGTCCCTATCGTCTGATCTCACCATTGCCCAGCTCAACCCCGACGGCAGCGTGCCCGTGCCCCAGGCGCCTGACGCCGCCGCCAACGCGGCTGCCGAGGCCCTGCAGCGCGAAGCGCAGTTCGAGGCCCTGAAGGCCCAGGTGGAAGGCTTGCAGGAGATCCTGGCCAAGCCGCTCAACGACATCCTGGCCGAACACGACAAGTTCAAGGAGATGGCGGCCGCGTGGGATTCGTTCGGTGCCATGTGGATGCTGTCGCAGCGCGCGATGCGCCGCGTGGCCATGGACCTGGCGGCCACCCAGGGAGTGAGTGAAGAGGAGGTGGTGGCGCGTGCGCTGGCCTATGCCAACCAGGTGCTCAACACCGAAGACGAAGACCTGGGCGGCACCATTGCCCCCGCCCAGCTGGCACACATCGCGCGGCACAAGGCGTTTTTGCGCAAGCAGTTCCGTTAAAGGACTGCCTGTGCGCGGCTTCATTCAGGCGAATACAGGCCTGAAGAAGCTCCGCTCATAGCTCACGATGCACCCCGTCTCCTCGGCATAGCGGAAAGCCGCCTGGCAGTCCGCATCCTGCATCGAGGCCTCGCGATAGCGCTCGTAGGCTGCAAGGCTCTCGAACGTGAACAGCGCCAGCGCAATGTTGTTGGCGCCCTCGCTGGGCATGAAGTAGCCGTGGTGCTGGCCGCCGAATTTCTCGACCAGCGGAATCCACAGTTTTCCGTAGTGTTCAAACTCTTTCAGCTTGCTGGTGTTGAGCACATAGCGCAGGTAGAGGGTGACGGCCATGGGGCTCAGCCTTCGGTATGGCGCAGGCGGTACGGTTCTTCGAAGTCCAGAAAGTCCTTCTCGGCCAGCGCCTCGTCGATCCAGGCCTTCACACCGGGCAGGGTGCGCACACGGTCCACATAGGCCTGGATGGGCGCAGGCACCGGCAGGGCATAGGTGTGCAGGCGCATGCACACGGGGGCGAAGTAGGCGTCGGCCACGGTGAAGTCGCCAAACAGCAGGGGGCCGCCGTGCTCCTGCAGCAGCGCACTCCACATCTCCACCAGGCGCTGCACGTCGGCGCGCACGCCCGCCTGGTCCCGCCAGATCAGGGCGCCGGTGTCGGCCAGCTGGGCTTCGATGTTCATGGGGCAGTGGCTGCGCAGGGCGGTGAAGCCGCTGTGCATCTCGGCGCAGACGCTGCGGGCGCGTGCGCGGGCTTTGGCGTCCGTGGGCCAGAGCTTTTTGTCGGGATGGGTTTCGGCCACGTATTCGGCAATCGCCAGCGTGTCCCACACCACCAGGTCGCCATCAATCAGCACGGGCACCTTGGCAGTCGGGCTCACGGCGCCGATGGTGCGTTTGAACTCCGATTGCGCGTCAAAGCTGTCAAAGCGCACGCGCACTTCTTCAAAGACGATGCCCGCCTGCTTGAGCAGCACCCAGGGGCGCATGGACCAGGACGAGTAGTTCTTGTTGCCGATGTAGAGCTTGAGCATGGTGGGCACCTGAAATGAAGAGTCAGCCTGCCATGCTAGCCGTTGCGGCGCGCGCCAGCGATGCGAAAAATCGGTCCGAATGATGCGCAGCAGGCATCACAGGCATCACAGGCCTTCGTGCCGACCGGCAAGTGCCCGTGGGCGGTCTGCCGTGCGGCCGCCAGCGGGCACTGAGGGGATCAGACCGGCCAGACCACGCCGTTGTCGTTCAGGATGGCATCGAGCGGCAGGTCGAACTCCTCGGGCTCGAACTCGTCCAGATAGCCGTTGGTGAAGCCCAGGCCCACCGTGAAGGGCTTGGGCTGCAGCGTGGCCAGCGTGCGGTCGTAAAAACCGCCGCCGTAGCCCAGCCGGTAGCCTCCGGCGGCGTAGCCCACACAGGGCACAAACAGCAGCGTGGGCACGATGACCTCGGTGTCCTTGGGCTTGGGGATGCCGTAGGCGTCTTCTTCCATGGGGCAGCCTGGGTACCACGCGTGGAAGGTCAGGGTCTTGTGCTGCTTGTTGACCACCGGCAGGCCGATGCGGCGGCGCAGGGGTTCGTCCAGCAGCTCGCCGTCTTCCTTCCAGCGGTGCAGGGCGGGCAGGGGGTCGAACTCGCCCTTGATCGGCCAGTAGGCGCCGATCACCGTATCCGGCCGGTTCACCAGCCAGATGCGCATCACCTGCTGCAACAGGTCGGCCCGCTGTAGGCGGTCGGGCAGGTTGAGGCGTTCTTCTATCAATGTGCGCCGAAGGGCTGCTTTGTCCATCAGATAATTCCCCCATGCAATTTCTCAGAGCGATTCTGACACCCCTTGTGGCCGTCACCCTGCTGGCCGCCACCGCGCCGCTTGTCATGGCGCAAAACCGTGGTGACGATACCCTGCTGGAGATGCAGCAGGCGTTCCGCAAGGGCGACCGCAACAAGCTCGCGCAGTTGCTGCCTGCCGCGCGCGGCCATGCGCTGGAACCCTGGGCGGCCTACTGGGAGCTGCGGGTGCGCCTGGGCGAGGCGTCGCCGCAGGAGATCCAGTCATTCATGCAGCGCTACGCCGGCACCTACCAGGAAGACCGCCTGCGCAACGACTGGCTGCTGCTGCTGGGTCAGCGGCGCGACTGGAGCCAGTTTGCCGAGCAGCACCCCAGCTACCGCATGTCGGACGACCGCGAGGTGCGCTGCTACGCGCTGCTCATCGACCACATCAAGGGCACGGCACCCGCCACGGTGGCGGACGACGTGCGCAGCAACTGGTACGCCATCCGCGACGCTGACGACGGCTGCAACCATGCGGCGGGCGAGCTGTACACCGCCAAGAAGCTCTCTGCGCTGGACATCTGGCGCAAGGCGCGGCTGGGTGTGGACGCCAACCGGCCCCGTGTGGTGCGCAATGCCGTCGAAATCGTGGCGCCCGATGCGCTGCCCCAGCTCAAGGAAGCGCTCGACACGCCCAGCAAATACCTGCTCGGCCGGGCCACGGCGCGGGGCAAGGTGCGCCAGGAGCTGATCGTGCTGGCACTGATCAAGCTTGCAGGCAGCGACCCGGACGGCGCTGCTCGCCAGCTCGACAGCAAATGGAGCGTGCACCTCTCGCCCGAGGAGCGCAACTGGGCCTGGGGCGTGATCGGCAAGGCGGCTGCACAAAAGCTGTCCAGCGATGCCATGGGCTACTTTGGCAACATCACCAAGGACAGCGACCTCAACGACGATCTGCTGGGCTGGAAGGTGCGCGCCGCGCTGCGCGCCGGTCAGTGGAAAGCCGTGGCCAAGGCTGTGGACGCCATGGGCCCCGAAGGCCGCCAGGACAGCACGTGGGTGTACTGGAAGGCGCGTGCGCTGCTGGCCGGCAAGCCCAGCGACGCAGACCGTGCCGAGGCGCGCCAGCTGTTCGAAAGCATTGCCGGCACGCGCGGGTTCTATGAGCAGCTGGCGCTGGAGGAACTGGGCCAGCGCATCAGCGTGCCGCCTGCGCCGGCCCCCCTAACCGCCGAAGAGAAGGCGGCTGCACGCGCCAACCCGGGGCTCAATCGCGCGCTCTACGCCATTTTGCTGGGGCTGCGCAGCGAAGGCGTGCGGGAGTGGAACTACACCACCAACCTGCACCAGCCCGGCGGCATGCCGGACCGCGAACTGCTGGCCGCTGCCGACTTTGCCTGCCAGCGAGAGGTGTGGGACCGGTGCATCAACACCAGCGAGCGCACCAAGGGCGTGATCGAGGTGAACCAGCGCTTCCCCATGCCGTTCCGCAGCACCGTGGTGGAGCGCGCGCAGGGCATCGGCATCGACCCGGCCTATGTGTACGGCCTGATCCGCCAGGAAAGCCGCTTTGTGATGGATGCGCGCTCGCATGTGGGCGCCTCGGGCCTCATGCAGGTGATGCCCGCCACCGCCCGCTGGACGGCCAAGAAGATCGGCCTTACCAACTTCACGCCCGACCAGATCACCGACCGCGACACCAACATCACCATTGGCACTGCCTACCTCAAGCTGGCGCTGGACGACTTTGCAGGCTCCATGCCCATGGCCGCTGCTGCCTACAACGCGGGCCCTGGCCGCCCACGCAGCTGGCGCAACGGCCCGGTGCTGGATGCTGCCATCTGGGCCGAAAACGTGCCCTTTGCCGAGACGCGCGACTACGTGAAGAAGGTGCTGTCCAACACCACCAACTACGCGGCCATCCTCACCGGCCTGCCCCAGTCGCTCAAGAGCCGCCTGGGCACCATTGGCCCGCGCGACGCGAACCTGCCCGAGGTGAATAAGGACCTGCCTTAACACCCAGGTGCTCGCCACGCGGGGGCGAGTGGTATTCGATTTGCTATCAAGAGAGGAGCTGAAGGTGCATATTCAACTAGCGCCTCAGCGGTTTTTTACTAAAAGAAAGAGAGGGTGTGATGGGCAAACTGGCATGGATGGCCTGTGTGGCCACAATCGGCGCGGCCGTGGCGTGGAGCGCGGGCGCGCAGGCGCAGCCCGTGTACAAATGGGTGGATGCCGATGGCAAGACCCATTACGGATCGCAGCCCCCGCCTGCCAAGCAGGATACCGAGCCGCTGAAGCTGCAGAGCAACAACGGCACCAGTGGGGGCAGTGGTTCCTCCAGCGGCAAGGGCGCCAGCGCCAAGGCGGGCCAGCAGTACAACCCGGACGGCACCAAAAAGGTCTCCAAGGACGTCGAGGAGTTTGGCGAGGGGCTCAAAAAATCGCTGGGCACCGTGGACAGCAAGCAAGTCCCCCTGAACTGCGCCGTGGCCGTGGACAACATCCACTACCAGGCCGACCTGATGCTGGAAGTGGGCCAGAAGAACGTGCGAGACGGCTACATGACCCAGGCGGCTTTCGACGCCACAGCCCCCAAGATCCGCGAAGCCAAGGGCAAGTACAGCGTGTCCGACTGCCAGGGGTCATCGGGCAACAAGAAGTCGTTTTACCAGTGCATGTCCAGCAGCAAGAACCACGTGACGGGCTGCGACAAGCAGTTCAAGCACTGATGGGGTGTTTGGGGTGGCTTGGTGAGTGGTGTGGCACGAGACCTGGCTCCGGCTCAGAGGAGGCGTAGGGTGCAGCTTCGCGATTTCGAATCCGCAGATCTGGATGGCGTCTATCGAATGCTCACCGCGAGCGGTTGGGCGCATCGCATTGAAAGCGCCGGCTATCTGCAGCGACTTGTTCAGGTATCGCATCTAACCGCTGTGGCGATGCTTGATGACCAAGTGGTTGGATTCGCCCGTGCCATCACCGATGGCCTGTCGAACGGTTACCTGTCGATGGTTGTTGTCGCCAAGCCTTGGCGTCGGCAGGGAGTTGGACGCGCTCTCGTACAACACATCGTTGGGTCCGACGCGTCCGTTACTTGGGTACTGCGTGCAGGGCGACCTGGAGCACCGGAGTTTTTTGCAAAACTGGGGTTCGTTGCCTCTGTGGACGCGATGGAAATGCGGCGCCGATGAGTCGGAAACCCATCACACGTTGTGCAACATCTCCCCTTGGCGCACCGCAGCGCCTGATCGCACCAGTTCATCCGCCAGGCTCTGCAGCCATTCGGCCTCGGTCTGCGCTGCAAAGTGCCGCGCGCGCAGCATGCCGAAATACGGCGTGGCTTGCGCCCAGGCCGTAAGGTCGGGGATGCCGATCTGCTGCCATTCGAGCAGCTTGTACTTCAGCAGCACCTTGGCTGCGTAGAGCGCGTGCTTGCCCGGGTTGCGCACAAAGCCGTCCAGGCGGCGGCGGGCGCCGTCGATGGCGCGGGGCGCATCGGCAAACACCGGCCCGTGGCCCGGGATCACGACCTGGGGCGACAGTGCCTCAATCAGGTCCAGCGTGGCACCCACCTGGGCGAAGGCATCGTCGCCTTCCAGCTCGGGGAACACCACGCCAAAGCCGTTTTCCCACAGCGCATCGGCCGATATCAGCACGCGGCCCTGGGGCTCGAACAGCACCACCGAATGCGGGTCGTGCCCGGGCGCGGCATGCACCTGCCAGGGCTTGTCGCCCAGCAGCACACACGAGCCCGGCACCAGCAGCGTGTCGGCCCGAAAGGGAGGGCATTCCTGCCCGGTGGGCGTGTAGCTGAGCGCATAGGCATCCCACTGGCGCACATGGTCGGCCTGGCCGGGCGGGATGGCGGTGAGCACGCTGGGCCAAGCCTTTTGCAGCGCCGCGTTGCCTCCGCAGTGGTCGCTGTGCAGGTGGGTGTTGAGGATGCGGTCCAGCGCGCGGCCCTGCAGCGTGCCGCGCACCAGGTCCACGGTTTGATCGGCATGGCTGCAGTAGCCGGTGTCCACGATGGCCGTGTCGTGCTGGCCGATGAAGAGGATGTTGTTGGCCGACAGCCAGCCGCGTTCGAGGACGGTGATTTCAGGGGGCAGGAGGTCGTGGGGCTCGGAGCTGGGCATGGGGGCAGGCAATAGGTGATGCCCCAGCGTACCCCAGGTGTGCCCTGCCAGACGTTCTCCAAAACCCGCAACGCCCGGCCCGCGGCGGGCCTGGCGGGTTTCACAACGTCAGAACCTCAGAACGTCACGCCCGCCACCAGGATCACGTTGGCGTACGGTGTGCACTCGCCCGTGCGCACCATCACCCGGGCCTGCTCGGTCAGGCGTTTGAACTCGTCGTGCGACACGGACTGTGGCGTAACCGGTAGCTGGCACCACGCGGGCAACTGGCCCCCGTTGCGCTCCACGGCTTCGGTGGCGATCACGGCTTTCTCGACCTGCATTTCTTCCAGCACCGCCCGCAGCACATCCGCCACGGCGGGGATGCCGGGCGTGAGCGCCAGGTCGATACGGCGCGGGCCGTTGGGGATCGGCAGGCCCACGTCGCCAATCACCAGCATGTCGCCGTGGCCCAGGGTGGCGATGGCGTGGGAGAGTTCGGCGTGCAGCAGGGCGGTGCGTTTCACAAGGGGCTCCAGGCGGGCGGTTGGGGGCTGTGCGCCACGGCGGCGCGGGTGGGGATGGAGGGCTGGGCGCCGGGCTGGGTGACGCACAGCGCCGATGCGCGGATGCCTTCGCGCACGGCAGCGTCCAGCGGCTCGCCGCGTGCCAGCGCCACGGCCAGCGCGCCCAGGAAGGTGTCACCAGCGGCCGTGGTGTCCACGGCCTTCACGACGAGGCCCGGGTGGTAGCGGTTGCCTGCGGCGTCGGCGGCTACGGCGCCTGCCGCGCCCAGGGTCACCACCACCTGGGCGGGGCCCTTGGCGCGCAGGGCTTGTGCGGCCTGCGCGGCATCGGCGGGCGTGGTCACGTTCCGGCCTGCCAGCGCGGCGGCTTCCACCTCGTTCACCACCAGCGTGTGGACCAGCGGCCACATCGCTTCGGGCAGGGGCTGGATGGGAGAGGGGTTGAGCACCACGGGGCAGCCCGCCGCATGGGCCATCTCGGCGGCGGCCAGCACCTGGGGCAGGGGGGTTTCGAACTGCAGTACCAGGCCGCCTGCGCCTTGCAGCGCTTTGCCCAGCGCGGCGGCATCCAGCACAAAGCGGCCATTGGCGCTGGGCACGACCACGATGCGGTTCTGCCCCGTCGCTTCCACCGTGATGGCGGCCACGCCGGTGGTGGTGTCGGTGTCAGTCTGCACGCCGCTGTGGTCGATGCCATCGGCGTCCAGCCCGGCGCGCAGCGTGTGGCCGTAGCCGTCGTTGCCCACGCGGCCGAACAAGGCCACCCGGGCGCCCTGGCGCGCGCAGGCCACGGCCTGGTTGCCGCCCTTGCCGCCCGGCACCAGGTGCAGGGCGTCGGCCAGCACGGTTTCGCCGGGGCCCGGCGCGTGTTGCACCTGCAGCACCAGGTCCATGTTCAGGCTGCCGACGACGGCGATGCGGGGTGTGTTATTGGTGCTCATGCCGCACCTCCGGGCGCATGGGCCGTGGAGGCGCGCACGCGCAGCTCGGGCTGTAGCATTACTTTGCGCGCATCCTGGCGCTTGCCGTCGATGCGCTCCAGCAGTATGTCCACGGCCAGCGCGCCAATGCGCTGCTTGGGCTGGGCCACGGTCGTCAGTGGCGGGCTGGTGAAGGCGGTGAGTTCGATGTCGTCAAAGCCCACGATGGACAGTGCCTCAGGCACACGCAGGTCGCGCTCGTGCGCGGCGCACAGCGCGCCCATGGCCATGAGGTCGTTACAGACGAAGACGGCAGTGGGCGGCTCGGGTGCGCGCAGCACCGCGTGCATGGCTTCGTAGCCACCCTGGCTCGTGAAGTTGCCGTGCCACAGCAGGCCCTCGCCCGTGCCGCAGCCCGCGTCGGCCAGCGCGGTGCGCCAGCCGGCAATGCGCTGCTCGCTGGGGGCAATGCCTTCGGGGCCGCCTATGCAGGCAATGCGGCGGTGGCCCAGCGACAGCAGGTGGCGCGTGGCCAGCAGGCCGCCCTGCATGTGGGCGGTTTCCACCAGGTCGCAAGGCTGCTGCCCGGCAATGTCGATTTCGCGGTCCACCAGCACGGTGGGGATGGACAGGCCCGCCAGCTGCGTGGCCAGCGTGGCGTCATGCCCGGTGGAGACCACGATGAGTCCGTCGATGCGCCGCTCGGCCAGCACCTGCAGGTAGGTGCCCTGGCGGTGCGCCTCGTCGTTGGTGTTGCACAGGATGACGTTGTAGCCCGCGCCAAAGCAGCGGTCTTCCACGCTGTGCACGATCTCGGCAAAGTAGGGGTTGGAGCTGTTGGGGATCAGCATGCCCAGCGTGCGCGTGTTGTTGCTCTTGAGGCTGCGCGCGATGGCGCTGGGCACATAGCCCAGGGCGCGGATGGCGGCCTCGACCCGCTCGCGCCCCTCGGGGCTCACGCGGCGGGTGCCGTTGACCACGTGCGACACCGTGGTGACCGACACCTCGGCGTGGCGCGCAACGTCCTTGATAGTAGCCATGCAAAAAGAAGAATGAGGTCGTGGGTGGTGGGGCGGCTGGATGCGGGGCTAGTCTTTCAGACCTTGGCGCGGCGCTGGCGCAGCGTGTCCACAATGACGGCCGCCACGATCACAAAACCTGTGATGATGCGCTTGCTGGGCTCGCTGGCGCCCACCTGGGCCAGGCCTGCTTCGAGCACCGCGATGATGAGCACGCCAAACGCGGTGTTCACCACCGAGCCGCGCCCGCCCATGAGGCTGGTGCCGCCAATCACCACGGCCGCAATCACCTGCAGCTCCATGCCGGTGCCCGCGTTGGGGTCCGCAGCTTCGAGCCGGGCCGACTGCATCAGGCCCGCCAAGCCGGCTAGCAGGCCGGTCATGGCAAACACGATGACGCGGATGGGGCGTGGGTCCACACCGGCCAGGCGCATGGCTTCTTCATTGGTGCCAATGCCCACCACGCAGCGGCCAAACACCGTGCGCGACAGCACCAGCTGTGCCACCACCACCAGCACCACGGCCAGCAAGAAGGCGAACGAGATGCCGCCAAAGAAGGGGGCCGACAGCCACGAGATCGCATCGCCCACGTACTGCGTGCGCGAGTCGGTCACCACATAGGCGCTGCCGCGCACGGCTTCGAGCATGCCCAGCGACACGATGAACGAGGGCAGCCGCCATGCGACAGAAATCATGCCGGTGATGGTGCCGCACACCAGGCCCGTGGCCAGGGCCAGCGCGGCGGCGGCGGGCACCGTCCAGCCCCACTGCAGGATGGCGGCGGCCGAGGTGGCGGCGGCCAGCGCCATCACCGAGCCCACCGACAGGTCGATGCCCGCGATGATGAGCACAAAGGTCATGCCCACGGCCATCACGGCCAGGGCCGGGATCTCGTTGGCGATGGTGATGAAGGTCTCGGCGCTCCAGAAGTACTCGGACAGCGACGAGAACAGCGCCACCATGCCCGCCAGCACGGCCATCAGGCCCAGGTAGGTGCCCAGCTGGCTGCGCCAGACCGAGGCGGGGGAGGGCGCCGCAGCGGGCGCGGCAGATGCGGTGGGGGCGTTCATGCGGTCACAGGAGAAGAAGTTGAAGGGGTGGTGCTGGTGCGCCCGCCGGGCTCGGAGAACGCTGCTGCCAGCAGCGATTGCTCGGACCACTCGCCGCGCTCGAACACGGCCACCAGGCGGCCCGCGCTCATCACGCCGATGCGGTCGGCCATGGCCATGAGTTCGCGCAGGTCGGACGACACCATCAGCAGCGCGCGGCCCTCGGCGGCCATGCGGTCCAGCTCGCCATACAGCTCGGCGCGCGCGCCCACGTCCACGCCGCGCGTGGGTTCATCGAGCAGCAGCACGCGGCCTTCGCGGTGCAGCCAGCGGGCGAACACCACCTTTTGCTGGTTGCCGCCGGACAGCTGGCCCACGGGCTGTTCTGGGCCGTGGCAGCGCACGCGCAGGGTGCGGATGAATCCCTGCACCAGGCGGCTTTCGAGCCCGCGCTGCAGCCAGCCGCCGCGCGACACGGCCGACAGGTCGGACAGAGTGGCGTTGATGCGGATGGGTTGCGACAGCAGCAGGCCCTGGGATTTGCGGTCTTCGGTGACGAGGCCGACTCCGGCGGCAATGGCCTGCAGCGGCGACGCAAAGCCCCGCTGCCAGGTGCGGGGTGCGGTGGGAACCGGAGCGAGATGTTTTGCTATGTTTTGTGTAGCTGCTTGCGCATGATCTACTGGCGCTTGGGGCTGTTTTTGCTCTGAATTCGGGTGCAGCGTCACGCTGCCCCGGTCTGCCCGGTCCGCGCCAAACAGCAGGCGGACCAGTTCGGTGCGGCCCGATCCGACCAGCCCGGCAATGCCAAAAATTTCACCGGCCCGCAGCTCCAGGCTCACGTCCTGCACGGCGGTGCCACGTCCCAGCTTTTCTGCGCTCATCACCACGGGGCCGACGGGGCGGCGCGGGCGGTGGTCCAGGTCGCTCACCACGCGGCCCACCATGCGCTGCACCAGGTCGTCTTCGCTCATGCCCGCCATGGGGCGCACGTCCACCAGGCGGCCATCGCGCAGCACGGCCACGCGGTCGGCAATGCGGCGCAGTTCTTCGAGCCGGTGCGACACGTAGATGATGGCCACGCCGCGTGCAGTGAGGTGCGCAATCTGCTCAAACAGGTAATTGGTCTCGCGCGGCGTGAGCATGGCCGTGGGCTCGTCGAGCACCAGGATGCGCGTGTCGTCCTGCAGGTTGCGCGCAATCTCCACCATCTGCTGCTGGCCGATGCCCAGCTGCGAGACCGGGGTGGCGGGGTCGATGGTGTCGAGCCCGATCTTGGCCAGCTGCGCGCGTGCGGCGGTGTGCAGCACATCGCGCTGCAGCCAGCCCAGGCGGTGCGGCAGGCGGCCCATCAGCAAATTCTCGGCCACGGTGAGCGTGGGCACCAGGCCCAGCTCCTGCATCACCATGCGCACGCCGTGGCGCTCGGCATCGCGGCGCGACGAGGGGGTGTAGGCCTGCCCTGCCAGCAACATGCCGCCGCGTGTGGGCTGTTCCAGCCCGCAGAGGATCTTGGACAGCGTGCTCTTGCCCGCCCCGTTCTCCCCGGTCAGCGCCAGCACCTCGCCCGCAAACAGCTCCACGTTCACGCCATCGAGCACGGTGGCGGTGTAGTCCTTGCCTACTGCCTGGATGGCGAGCAGGGGCGTACGTGGTGAGTCGGGTGACGGGCTGGGCATGGCGGCGTGTGCGGTTTTCAATCTTGGAGCGGAGAACAACGCCAGAAGAGCATTGTTCGCCGCACTCAGGCTTACTTGCTGTCCTTGGTCACCAGCACCACATCGGTCTTCACCGTGGCAGGCAGCTGGTTTTGCGGCGTCTTGGCGGCCAGGGCCTTCTGCGCCAGTTCGATGCCGAACACGGCCTGCTTGGCGGCGTACTGGTCGGCGGTGGCCAGCACGCGGCCGTCGGCCAGCATGGGCTTGATGGCGCCGATGTTGTCGTAGCCCACCACTTGCACCTTGCCGGTCTTGCCTGCAGCCTTCACAGCGGCCACGGCGCCCAGAGCCATGCTGTCGTTGCCCGCCAGCAGGGCCACCAGGTCCGGGTGCTCACGCATCATGCCGGCGGCCACGGTGTTGCCCTTTTCAATCTCCCAGTTGCCGGACTGCACGCCCACCACGGTGATGTTGGCGGCCTTCATGGCGTCCTGGTAGCCCAGGGTGCGCTGCTGCGCATTGAAGGTGGTGGACACGCCTTCGATGATGCCGACCTTGTCACCGGCCTTCAGCGTCTTGGCCAGGTGGTCGCCCACTAGCTTGGCGCCCGCGCGGTTGTCGGGGCCCACAAAGGGCACGGTGATGTTCTTTTCCTTCAGCGCATCGGCATCGAGCTGGTTGTCGATGTTGACCACGAGGATGCCCTTGTCGATGGCCGCCTTGACCACGGGCACCAGCGCCTTCGAATCCGCCGGGGCCAGCACGATGGCGTTGACCTTCTGCGCCACGGCCTGTTCGATCATCTTGATCTGCGCCGCCGTGTCGGTCTCGTTCTTGATGCCGTTGGCCACCAGCGTGTATTCCTTGGCGTGGGCCTTTTGGTGCGCCTTGGCGCCGTCTTCCATGGTGCGGAAGAACTCGTTGGCCAGCGACTTCATGATGAGCGCGATCTTCGGCTTGTCCTGCGCAAATGCAGGGCTGGCCAGCAGGCTGCCCACAACGGCGAGGGCGGCGGCGGTCTGAACGGAACGGCGGGTGAACTTCATGGGTGTTGTCTCCAGGTTGGAATGTGGATAAAGGCAACGCTGAACAAGCCTCTCGCGCCCGGCGCATCCCTGGCTCAGCACGGTCTGCAGCGTTGCAAATCCTCGCGATAGCTACGGCTATCGCTGTGGTTTGCGCCTTGCAGCCCATCCCGATCCAGGGCCCGCCGCATCGCGGAGGCTGATTCAGCGCCGCCCTCAGGCGACTGACAGCCCGGAGAGAAACCCCCGGCAGACTCCGCAAGAAAGGAGCGCCTGCGGCTGCCCGGTGCCTTGTCGCGATCGGGATGATAACGAAAGCAAACGTTTGCGCAAACGTTTGCTAATCAGTAAAAACCCGGAGATGCCTATATTGGAGGATCTGGAGCACGCAGGCGGTTTGCAGTTTTTGCGCCCAAGAAAAAGGGCGCCGAAGCGCCCTGGGGGAGGTTGCCGGGTGCGGTGTTCGGGCCGCCGCGCCCATGAACAAGGTCAGGCCTTGCGCAACTCCCTGCGCAGGATCTTGCCCACATTGCTCTTGGGCAGCTCGTCGCGGAACTCGATGTACTTGGGGCGCTTGTAGCCGGTGAGGTTCTGGTGGCAGTAGTTGGCCACTTCGTCCTCGGTCAGGGCTGGGTCGCTCTTGATGATGAACACCTTGATGGCCTCGCCCTGTTTCTCATCGGGCACGCCAATCGCCGCGCATTCGACCACGCCGGGGCACAGGCTGATGACCTGCTCCAGCTCGTTGGGGAACACGTTGAAGCCGCTCACCAGAATCATGTCCTTCTTGCGGTCGATGATGCGGGTGTAGCCCTGCGGGTCCATGATGCCGATGTCGCCCGTGCGCATAAAACCATCGGGCGTGAAGGCCTTGGCGTTTTCTTCGGGCTGGTTGTAGTAGCCCGTCATCACGTTGGGGCCGCGGATGCAGATCTCGCCCGACTCGCCCTGGGGCAGGCTGTTGCCTTCGTCGTCCTTGATGGCGATGTCGATGCCCGGCAGCGGCAGGCCGATATTGCCGCTGAAGGTGGTGCTGATCACCGGGTTGTTGGTGCCGATGGCGCAGGTCTCGCTCATGCCCCAGCCTTCGATCATGGTGCTGCCGGTTACCTTCTGCCACTGCTTGGCCGTGCCCTCGCTGGCCGCCATGCCCCCGGCCTGCGACACGCACAGGTGCGAGAAGTCCAGCGTCTTGAACTGCGGGTTTTGCAGCAGCGCGTTGAACAGCGTGTTCACCGCCGGCAGCATGTGGAAGGGCCGCTTCTTGAGTTCGGCGATGAACTTGGGAATGTCGCGCGGGTTCGGGATCAGCGTGAGGCTGGAGCCCTGGCGGATGGCCAGCAGGCACAGCGTGAGCGCAAAGATGTGGTACAGCGGCAGCGCGGCAATGCTGTTGGCTTTGCTCAGGTCGCCCACCTTGGACAGCGCGGGCGTGAACCACGCCTCGGCCTGCAGCGTGGCGGCCACGATGTTGCGGTGGGTCAGCACCGCGCCTTTCGACAGGCCCGTGGTGCCGCCGGTGTACTGCAGGAAGGCAATCGAATCCAGCGTGGCTTGGCTGGGTGCGAGCGACTTGTGCTCGCCCAGCGACAGCGCCTTCTTGAAGGTGACGACCTTGCGGCCATTGGACAGCGGCAGGTCGTACGCAGGCACCATCTTGGCCAGGTGGCGCACGGCAAAGGTGATCCATTTGCCAAACCAGAAGCCCAGCAGGTCGCCCATGGACGCCATCACCACATGCTTGACGGCGGTGTGGTCCACGACCTCGGCCAGCGTGTGGGCAAAGTTCTCCAGGATCACGATGGCCGTGGCACCGGAGTCCTTGAGTTGGTGCTCCAGCTCGCGGGCGGTGTACAGCGGGTTCACGTTCACGCAGGTGTAGCCCGCGCGCAGCACGGCGGCCATGGTCACGCCAAACTGCGGGATGTTGGGCAGCATGATGGCCACGCGCGCACCAGGCTCCAGCCCCAGGCTTTGCAGGTAGGCGCCCAGCGCGGCCGAGCGGCGTTCCAGTTCGCCATAGGTCATCCACTGGTCCATGCAGACCGAGAACGGGCTCGATGCGTGTTTGCGGAACGACTCTTCCAGCAGGTGGGCCACAGAGCGGTATTGCTCGGGCTTCACGTCATGCGGGACGCCCGGGGGGTAGCTCTTGAGCCAGATCTTTTCCATGCGCGTGTTTCCTTCCCTTGTGCTCGCCAAATGCCATTGATAGGTGGGCACAGATTGTGGAAGGCGGGCGCGTTGCGGGCTATCGGGCTTGTCCTAGTGTGTGGTTAAGCTGGGTCCCGCAGGTGACAGGATCGGCGTCGAAGAGCAAATCCATCAGCGCGCGCTCACGCTGCTCGATGGTGGCCAGGAACTGCTCCACCCCGCCGCGCTGGCGCGCGAGCTGGCCGAAGGTGTCGAACCCCGCCTCCAGAAACTTCTGCAGCGCGCCCATGCCCGCTGCGTTGGCCGGGCCGCGCATCATGCGCAGCATCATCCGCAGCCCGGGCGTGCGGGTGAGGCGCGCCAGGTCGGTGCCCATGGCCAGCACGCGCTGCAGCTGCTGCTGTCGCGCGTGGCGTTGTCCGACGGCCCGCCAGGCGGCGGCGTAGCGGGCGGTGTCGTTGGCCGCATCGGCACCTTCATGCGCAAGCCAGGCGCGGCCCATGTCCTGGTCCAGTTCTTCGGTCTGCGCGTGCAGCACGGCCAGGGCCACGGCCGTGTTGACGACCGGCTGGGGGAACATGGTCTGCAGCGTGCCCGCGATGCGGCCAAACTGCTGGTCGCGGTCGGTGTAGTCGGTGTCGCTGTACAGCTCTTCCAGAAAAAACCGCGCTGCGGGCCCGAACGCGGGCGATGCCATCAAGTCCGCATAGGTGCCGCGAAAGCGCCGCGCCTGAAAGGTCTTGACGCTGCCCACCGCCGCCCCCAACGCCGAGTCGCCCGTGCGGTGCAGGCGCAGGGCGGTCACATCGGCAATGGCATCGCGGATGGTCTGGGCGGCATCCATGGGGCGGGGTCCTTTCAGCGTTCTGCGGGGGGCGGTGTCGGGCTGTGGTCAGACCGCACAATGCGGCTGGTCGATTACAACATTTGCCCATCACCACCATCATGATGATCGCGCGCTGGCAACGAATCCTTCTTCTGTGCATCCTGCTGGCCATGGCCGCCTGGCTGGTGTGGCAATGGCCCCATTCACCCTGGCGAGCCGTGCTGGGGGCCTTGGTACCGCTGTGTCTGTACCTGGTGGTGATGGCGGTGGAGTTTGTGCTGATGCACATCACCAACCGCACCGACGCCGCGCCGCGTGCCCGCCTGTCGCAGGTGGTGGGTGCCTGGTGGGCCGAGGTGTGGGTGGCGTTGACGGTGTTTTGCTGGCGCCAGCCGTTTCGCCACCAATCCGTGCGCGATTGGCTGCCGGCGCAGCCGACTGGAAAGCGTGGCGTGGTGCTGGTGCACGGCTTCATGTGCAACCGGGGCCTGTGGCTGCCGTGGTTTGCGCCGTTGCAGGCGCGGGGGCATGCCTATCTGGCGGTCAATCTGGAGCCGGTGATGGGCTCGATTGACGAGTATGCGGACATTATCGAAGACGCTGTGCGCAAGGTGACGGCGGCCACGGGGCAGGCGCCGGTGTTGTTGTGCCACAGCATGGGCGGGTTGGCGGCGCGGGCGTGGCTGCGGGCGCACCAGGCGGATGGGCGGGTGCACCGGGTGTTGACGCTGGGCACGCCGCATGGGGGTACGTGGTTGGGGCGTTTCAGTCGCGCGGTGAATGGGCGGCAGATGAGCCTGGCGGGGGACTGGGTGGTGGCGTTGCAGCGGGCGGAGCCTGCGGGGCGGGCGGCGTTGTTTACCTGCTGGTATTCGAACTGCGACAACATCGTGTTTCCGGCAACCACGGCGGCGTTAGCGGGGGCGGAACATCGGTTGGTGGAAGGGGTGGCGCATGTGGAGATGGCGTTTGATCCTGGGGTGATGGAGGCTTGTCTGGAGGAGGTTGGCTTTGCTTCAAGGGACTTGAACGATACGCAGATGGCATGGACGTCTCCACCTACACCGCCGTTGAAGGCGTAGACCCATGACCCGATACGGGGTGGGGCCTCGCGGTAACGGCATCAAAGTGCCAAAGTGGAAGTTAGTCGCAACCACACCTGAGAACCGGAGGCCCCACCATGCAATCTACCGCAACGCTACCCGTCATCGGAATGGATATTGCCAAGAACGTGTTCCAGCTCCACGTCGTAGATGCCGAGACCGGCGAAGTCACGCGGCACAAACTCAGGCGTGATCGGGTGACCACATTCTTTGCCAATCGTCAGAGGTCGCTCGTCGCGCTGGAGGCCTGTGGCGGGGCGCACCACTGGGCCAGAACGCCGCAGGCATTGGGGTATGAAGTGAAGCTGCTGCCAGCCAAACATGTCCGCCCCTTTGTCCTGCGTGACAAGACTGACGCCCGTGATGCCCAGGCCATCTGGGTGGCAGCCCAGCAACCTCACATCAAGGCCGTGCCGGTCAAGAACGAACAGCAGCAAGCCTGTCTGACCCTGCACCGGATGCGCGCTCAACTCATGAAGGTGCGGATCATGCAAACCAACGCATTGCGTGGCTTGCTCTACGAGTTCGGTATCGTGCTGCCGGAAGGACATCGTGTGTTGCTCAAGCGCATTCAGGATGAACTGGTCAAGGCGCAGGAGCAAGCTCGACTGCCTGAGGTGGTGGGCGCCAGCGTTCAGGATCAACTTCGTCGCATCGACAGCCTGCAGGTCGATATCGACCAACTGGACAAACGGCTGGCCTCGATGGTCAAGCAGAACCAGCACATGCAGGCACTGCAAGCCATACCGGGCATCGGTCCGTTGACGGCGGCAGCCTTGGTGTCCACTGCGACCGACCTGTCCAGCTTCGATTCAGGCAGGCAGTTTGGCGCCTGGCTGGGTCTGACGCCCCGACAGACTGGCACCGGCGGCAAGACCTGGCAGTTGGGGATCTCCAAACGCGGAGACCCTTATGTGAGGACCATGCTGATGCACGGCGCTCGCGCCGTTATAGCCAGAAGCCAGCGAAGCGGATGGGTCGAGAGGCTGCTACTGCGCCGCCCATACAGCGTGGTGGTCGCGGCGCTGGCCAACAAGCTGGCCCGAACAGTCTGGGCAGTCCTGGTCAAAGGCAAAGCCTTTGACCAGATCAGATGGAACCCGGTTGATCTCGCCGCAGCCTGAGACCACCACGATGAGCTGAACACACCAACCGCCAAGAAACCGTTTTGAAGGAGAGCACGCAGGAAGCGATGTGATGGGTCAACAGGTCAAACCGGGGTGGGGGCAATCCGATAGGGAATCAGGGCATCAAGCCCGATGTGCAGACAGGAGCCTCACCCGCGAATGCCATCAGGGCCAGCAGGACGAACACCCTGCACCGACAGGCTGAATGTATGACTGCAAACCCTTCAGACCTTCACACCGCCGAATCTTGCTCTTCTGGAGACGTCCATGTAAGCTTACCAAGTAGTTGGTTTGCAGCAAACGTTCCTTACATAGCTCTTTTGCAAGCCTCGTGCACCTCATACTTCGAGGAAGCTCCCAGTAGATTCTTCATATTTGGCGATGAATTCCACGATACGCTTGCTGGCTCTGCCGTCTCCATAGGGATTGTGGGCGTGCGCCATCTGGTCGTAAGCATTCGGGTCATCCATGAGGCGGGTGACCTCGCAAACGATGGTGTCGACGTCGGTACCCACTAGCTTCACGGTACCCGCAGCCACCGCTTCCGGACGTTCGGTGGTTTCCCGCATCACCAATACCGGCTTGCCTAAGGAGGGGGCTTCTTCCTGAATTCCGCCCGAATCAGTGAGTATTAGGTGTGCCCGTGTCATCAAATAAACAAACGGCAAATATTCTTGGGGTTCAATGAGGTGAACATGCGACATATTATTTAGCAGGCGGTTCACAGGCTCTCTGACATTAGGATTGAGATGAACAGGGTAAACAAAATCCACGTCGGGATATTTTTTAGCTAGATTCTGAATGCCTTGGCAAATTCTTTCAAAACCCTCGCCAAAATTCTCACGACGATGTCCGGTGATGAGAATCATACGGGCATCCTTGCGGATGAAGTCGAATGCTCTGTGGAGTTTATTTTTCAGTTCAGGCTGATTTTCTAGTTTGTTCTTTACCATGAGCAGGGCATCAATCACTGTATTGCCAGTGACGAGAATTTTATGACTGGGTACGTTTTCTCTTAGCAGATTTTCCTGTGTCTGCAGTGTGGGTGAAAAATGCCATGTGGCGAGAGAGCCGGTTAAACAGCGGTTGGCTTCCTCAGGCCAAGGGGAGTAAATATCGCCTGTTCGCAGGCCCGCTTCCACATGCCCCACCGCAATTTTTTGATAATAGGCGGCTAAGGCTGCTGCCAGCGTCGTGGAGGTGTCTCCGTGAACGAGCACTAAATCCGGAGAATACTGTTGCAGCACCGGCTCCAGTTTCAGAAGAATCTGGCTGGTGATGTCGGAGAGCGTCTGCTGCGGTTGCATGATGTCCAAGTCGTAGTCTGGTGCAATGTCAAACAGCGAAAGCACCTGGTCCAGCATCTGCCGGTGCTGCCCCGTAACACAGACCCTGGCTTCGATTCCTGGATGCGCTGCGAGCGTCTTGACTAGGGGGGCCATCTTGATGGCCTCCGGCCTTGTTCCAAATACAGTCAGTACTTTCATGTCAGAATTTAATTAATGTGGAGTGGTGGAAGATGATTTATCTTGCTATGGACTTTGATTTTTTATTGCTATCTTTTTTCTGAAAATTCGTGTGAAATTTATCGAAACAAAAATTTCCGGCGTGTTCATCATTGAACCGAAGGTCTTCGGTGATGCCCGAGGGTTTTTCATGGAGAGCTATAACACCCAGTCTTGGATCCAAGCCATCGGGGTGCCACATTTCGTACAGGATAACCACAGCCGAAGTGGGATCGGTGTCTTGCGTGGCCTGCACTACCAACTGCCTCCATTTGCGCAGGGGAAGCTGGTTCGTGTGACGCGGGGGGCCGTGTTTGATGTTGCTGTCGATATTCGCCGGAGCTCTCCGACTTTTGGGCAGTGGGTAGGTGTTACGTTGACAGAGGAAAATCACCGCCAGCTCTGGGTGCCGCCAGGGTTTGCACATGGCTTCCTCACACTCACTGCCGAGGTGGATTTTTTGTATAAAACAACAGCCTACTACGCACCTACCCACGAGCGAGCCATTGCATGGAACGATTCCGATATCGGCATTGTCTGGCCAGATATCGGCCGGGCGCCCCAGCTGTCTGGCAAGGACCAGTCAGCGCCCACCTTGCAAAAAATCGCTCCGGAGCAACTGTTCGCCTGACTGGGGGTAGTGGGCATGATGCGCTGTGGATGTCAAATTGCCCTGCATTGTCATCTGATCCTATTGAGCCCTATACCGATGCGGAATCCAAGGGCCCCATTTGGACTCGTAGTACGCTTTGTTCCTTTCAAAAAGTGCTTGGCGCTCGCCGTTGTCGACCTTGTCGAAGCTGGCCGAAAGGTGATGGTGCACCAGCACGTCATCTGCGCATGCCAAGCTGAGGCCTTGTTGCTCGATGCGTCGGCTGTAGTCATCATCCTCGAAGAATCCGCGCCCAAAGTTTTCGTCCATGGGGCCCACCTTTTCGTATACCGCACGGGGCATCATCACGCAAAAGAACGCCAGGGTTTTCATGGGGTACAGTTGACCCATGCGGGGCAGCGTATACCGGCGTGCGGCGGCGGGCATCTGTTCCATCGTCTCATAAACCACTGGCACTTTGGACTCATTGCCGATGTGGTTGGTGGCGGGCCCCAGTAAGCCCAGTTGAGCATTGGCCTGGAAGTGGCGCAACAACGTCAAAAGCCAGCCACGGGTCACCACAGTGTCGTTGTTCAGCATGACCAAGTAGTCGCCAGTGGCCGCAGCCAGCCCTGTATTGTTACCTGCTGAAAATCCCAGGTTGGTCGCATTGAGCACCAGCTTCATCCGAGGCTCCCGGGAGGCCCACTCCTTGAGCCGCTCCACGGTCTCGTCACTCGAAGCGTTGTCCGCCACCACGATCTCCAGAGCCCCTGGATAGTCTGTGTGTAGGAAAAGACTTTCAAGGCAGGCTTGGGTGTACGCCCAATTGTTGTAGGTCAGAACTACCACACTTATGGACGGGAACTGCAGGCGCTGAACGCATTCCTGCAGTTCCTGTGCGCGGTGCTGCCAGGTTTGTTGCTGTGCAAAATGCTGGCGGGCGACCTGGGCATCGGTCCCTCCGGGCTGCTCAAGGCTATTTCTGACCGCGGTGATGAATGCATCGTGGTCGGCAGCCTTGCGTACCAAGGTGCCAAACTGGCTAACTTCGGGCAACTCCGTACAGACCACTTCCTTGCCTGCGCACAGATACTCGTACACCTTGACGGGGTTGGTGGCCAAGGTCAGCGGGATGCGTTGGAAAGGCAGCATGCAGACATCGAAGCTGTGCAGGTAGAAAGGTAATTCTAGGTAAGGCTGCTCCCCCAGCATGCGCACATTGGTGAGTTTCCCCAAGGTCTTGCCTGCATCCACGGTATCGGCGCCCACCAGTATTACCTCGCAGTTCGGGAAGGCTTGGGCTATCTTCTCCACCAGAGCCACATCGAACCATTCCGCAATAGCTCCAAAATAGCCAATGACAGGCCGGTTATGTGCGCTTTGATAGATTTGTGGTGGGCGGCCAGCGAAATGGGCGTAGTCGCAGCCGTTGCGCACAATGCTGGTGGCGATGCCTTTGCCTCTCGCCCAATCGTGCAACCACTGGGATGTGACCGTGACGACATCCGAGTGTTTCATCAGCAAATGCTCAAGATCCACCAGGTCCTGGGGCATGCCTCCAAAGCCCTCGTGGTGATCCATGCAGTCGTAAATGCGTACCGTATTGGGCATCGATAGGACCAGAGAAGTCCAGTAAGGATGCTCCACGATGGCAGCACAGGCTTCGATGCCCCAGTCCTGCATCAAAACAGCCAGTGATTCTCGCAACTGGACCTGTTGAGCACCATTGGCTGCCTTGAAATAGATCTGGGGAGCGCCAGCCAGGTGCAGGGTCACTGCATACAATGGAAGGTCAGGATCAAGCTGGCGAATTTGATAGCCTGCTTCGCTGTCTGCGATGAAATGGGGCTCTATGTAAAACGTTGCATCGCCCGTCCGGGACAATTCCCGCGACAGATGCTGCGGCCTTTGAATGCGAAAATCCCATCCAATGATGCTGAAAACCACCCAATCCCGTTGCGTGCAAGGCGTGGTGCGATGGGGTTTTCGCACTGTCAGTCCGTGGGAGGCACTCCTGCAGACGCCCGCCGAGTGGATGGCATCGGGACTTGCTGTTGCTGCCGCCCCCATCGACGCTGCAGACCGAGACTGAAGCCCTGGCCAGCGGCGCAGGATCCATGTTTTGAGATTCCTTTTGTGCTCCATCGACAATGGCAAACGGCGCCAAACGGCGCCCAAAATAGGCAGCATTTTCATCAGTCACAGCCCATCAAATGGCCGGAACCATGTGACGTGCGTTAAAAATTAAAAGGGCCCAGTTTAAATGAAGCAGTGGTTATACGTTTACATGCAATGGCTGTTGCGTGAGTTGCGAATGCGTTACAGGGCATCAGCGGTCGGTGGGGGGTGGCTCATTTTGCAACCCGTGGTACATATTCTGTTGTTCACGCTGGTTTTTTATCAGTTTTTTCAGGTGCGCTGGCCCGTTGGCGATGGCTCTGCCACCGAATATGGATTGCAGGTGTTCATCGGGCTTTCGCTTTACACCTTCGTGGCCGATGTCATCAACCGTGCTCCGGCCAGCGTGTGGTCGCACCCGTATCTCGTCACCAAAGTGCGTTTTCCCGTGGAAATGCTGCCTATGGTGCAAGTGGGTGCTGCAGGCCTGCAACTGGTGCTCGCGCTGCTAGTTACCTTGCCAGTCATGTTGTGGCGGGGGGGGTTGCATTGGGCGGTATCGCTCCTGCCCCTTTACTTGTTGCCATTGTTGATCTACGTTTTGGCCTTGGGCTGGATGCTCGGGGCCTTGTCCGTGTATTTGCGCGACGTTGGGCATCTGGCGCCCTCGTTCAGCAGCTTGCTATTGTTTCTGACCCCTATCTTTTACCCGGCCTCCATGGTGCCGACGTCCTTGCGCTGGATGGTTGATCTCAACCCTCTTGCCTGGGCTGCGGAGGCTGCTCGCAGTGTGCTGCTCAATGGGGCAGCGGTACCTTGGGAGGGCTGGAGCGCGCATTTTGTGGTGTCCTGTATTCTGGCCACCATGGGCTGGGCGTTTTTCCAGCGCGTCAAACCGGGGTTTGCTGATGTCCTCTGATACCGTTCTTCAATTCACCGAGGTCGGGAAAAGCTACCCGCCCCAAAGAACACCGCTGATTCAGCTATGGAATCAGTTGCGGGGACGCCAAGGCACTGTCCAGGGCAGTTTCCATGCACTCAAACCCCTGTCGCTGCAAGTCAACCGCGGCCAGTCCCTAGGCATCGTCGGGCTGAACGGTGCCGGCAAGTCAACCCTTTTGCAGCTGGCCGCCGGGACCCTCACGCCTTCCACAGGCCAAGTGGTCTCGCAGGGGCGCATTGCGGCGCTGCTGGAACTCGGATCGGGCTTCAACCCGGAGGCCACCGGGCGTGAAAATATCTATCTCTATGCCGCAACCATGGGCATGGGGCGCGCCCAGGTGGAGGAACGCATTGACGCCATTATCGATTTCAGCGGTCTCAGCGATGCGCTTGACATGCCCGTCAAAACCTATTCCAGCGGTATGCAGGTGCGCTTGGCGTTTTCGGTGGCGACCAGTGTGGACCCCGACATCCTTATTGTGGATGAGGCGCTTTCCGTGGGCGACGGCGTTTTCGCCAAGCGCTCGTTTGATCGGGTCATGCAGTTGCGCGAGCAAGGCACCGCGCTGCTGCTGTGTTCGCACGCGCTGTTTCATGTAGACCTGTTTTGCGAGCGTACGCTCTGGCTCGACAAAGGTACGCTTCGAGACAGTGGGCCGACTGGCATGCTGCTGCCGCGCTACCAAGAGTTTCTCGATGCGCAAAACCAAGTAGGAGTGGTTCCTTCACCCCTTGCGTCTCCTGCCGCTGCGGGCGCAGTAGCTGCGTCACCCGAGGCGGCGAGCGATCATCTGGATGGGTTGGTGAGTGCACAGCGCCCAGAGCTGGTCAAATTGCTCAAGGCGCAGGTGGCGCTCGACGGCGTGGTCGGCAAAGAGCTACAGGGCCACAGCGGTCGCAGCGACCTCACGGTGGATATTTTTGTGCAGGTCAGTCAGCAGGAGCCGACCCCCCGGGCTGCCGTGGTCCTTTCATCGGACAGCGGCAAGATCATCGGCTCTACCCTGTCCGCAGCCGGAGATCTGCAGGCCACCAACGCGCAAGGCCATGCCAGCATCCGCTTTCACCTACCTCGACTGCCACTCAATAAGGGCCGTTACCGTGTGGGAGTGTACTTGCTGTGTGGAAGCGGACGCTATGTCTACGAATGGGTGGACCCTTTTGCGCACATTTCCCTCGCTGCGCAAGGCAGCCACCAAGGGCCGTGGCTGATGCCGGGCCAGTGGCGACCAGTGCCCGTACAGGTCAGCACCCCGACTGATACAGCCGCACCTGCTTGACCGTAGGGCCCGCACCTCCCATCATGACGGTTTTTCCCGCAAACCGTCTGCCCAGGCCACGGCCTGCACGCCGGCATTGAACCGAGCAGCCCAGCTTGCATCGCGCAGACAGTCGGGCGCTAGGGGTTCGTTGCGGGCCAGACGCGCAGCCACGTTTTTGTGCCACAACCGCAGCCGCTGTTCCAGCGTCAGCAGAACCTGGGCATCTTCAATGTTCCACACGCCGTCATCGACGCTGCTGTGGTAGTGCATTTCCCCAAACAGGGTTGTCAGTACAGGCAGTCCGCAGGCACGGTATTCGTAATATTTGACCGGATCTACCGAGGCCGTGAGTGCGTTGCGTACAAAAGGTATCAGCCCGGCATGCCATTGGCGCATCAGCGCAAACACCTCGGCGTGGGGCACGGGGGCAAAAAGCTGCACCTGTGGCGGCAAATGAGCAGGCCGTGCGCTCTCCTGAGGGCCGTACACCTCGATGCGAGCCTGTGGCAAAGCGCTTGCCACCTGCGCCAGTGCCTGCCAATCGAACCACGACGCAATCGTGCCCACGTAGCCCAGCACCAAAGGCGCTTGGGCATGCGGCGTGGTGCCCACGCCAGAAGTGCCTAGCTTGGGTGGATGGGGCAGAACCGTTCCGTTGCGCACCAGCGCCGGCAAGGCCCGTGTGCTGCCTCGCGTTTTCTGCAGCAGCCTGTCTGACGAGCACCACACCGCTTCGGCCTGTGCCAGTACCGCATCATGGACGCGACGCATCCAGCGCTGTGATAGCCCCTGGCTGAACTGGGACATATCGTCCATCACGTCATAAAGCACGCGCTGGCCCTGCAGCGCAGTGCACAAATCCATAGCCAGTCCACTCGGCCGTCCCACCGCCATCCAAGTGTCTTCCTGTGCCATCAAGGTCAGCAAGCGGCTGCGCGCCGATGCATGCAACTCTTTCAGAAGAGCCCTGCCGCCCGGCAAGGGCTCCACTGGCACCGCAGCCAGAGACAGCACATGCAGCCATGCAGCGCCACGCCATGGAGGGCCTAAAGCGCCGCTGCCCACACCCGACACCACTTCGCGTCGGCGCAGGCGGCGCACATCACCCAGCCTGGGAAGTCGCACCGGATAGGGTTGCACCCACCACACCTCGCACCCCCAGCGCGCATGGGCCCACTCCACAAAGTGATGGGGCCGTTGGGAGGGACTGTCCAGTGGCACTGGGGCCAGATAAAGCAAACGTTTCACACAAATACTCTCTTGTATACAACCTACAGGCAGGGTGTGAAATGCCAACATTGGCCCGCAGGCGACATGTGCTCACACCCTGGTGGGCACAGGGCGTGCTTCTACAATCACCCCCATGCTTGACCGACCCCTCGACGTTCCAGACAACAACTTCGGCGGTATCGCGCTGGCCGCCGGCGACGGCATGCTCTGCCTTGCGCCACATCCCGACGATGAAGTACTGGGTTGCGCAGGGCTGCTCATGCTGGCCCACGCCCAAGGCCTGCGCGTACACACCATCATTGTCACTGCTGGCGAGCAGGGGCTGGAGCCTTCCCCGCCGGGACATTCGTCTCCATCCGGCAACCCGCGCCTTGCAGAATCTTACGCGGCGGCGCGCATACTGGGCCTGGAGCCTCCCGTTTGCTGGCACCTCGCAGACCGCGAACTGCGCCATGCGCCGCCCCTGATCGACCGCATCAGCGAGGCGATACAAGCACACCAGCCCCGCTGGCTTTTGCTGCCTGCCCTTACCGAACCCCACCCCGACCACCAGGCACTGGCGCTGGCAGGCATGGCTGCGGCGCAGCGCCATGGCGGCGTCTCCCTGCTGTTTTATGAGGTGGGTGCGCCCACGCAGCCCAACACCATGGTGGATATCAGCGCTGTGGCTGAGCGTAAGTGGTGTGCGCTAGAAGCCTTCGTATCCCAGGAAGAGCGTCACTCCTACCGCCGCCATGCCCAGGCAATGGCCACAGTGCGAGCGTTTGTCAATGGACCCGGCGTACAAGCGGCCGAAGCCTATTGGCAACTGCCTGCCCAGGCCTTGGTCCCGGACCAGGTAACTGCCAGCCTGGGCGGTTGGCCCCTTCAGCGCAATGCCCTGCAATTGGCCAGCACGCCGCAGCAACTGCCCCTGGTGAGCGTCATCATCCGCAGCATGAACCGGCCCTCGCTGACCGACGCCATTGCCAGCGTGGCTGCACAAACCTATCCCAACATCGAGATCATTGTTGTCAACGCCTGTGGCGGACCGCACCCGCTGCCCGCCCACCCTGCCGAGCGGCTGGCCCTTCGCGTCGTCGGGCAGGTGAGCGAGTCCCGTGCGCCAGGCGACGCTGAAACCTGTCTTCCCTTGAGCCGCTCGGGGGCTGCCAACCTGGGCTTGCGCTCTCTTCAGGGCGAATTCGGTTTGTTTCTTGACGACGATGACCTGCTGCAACCCATGCATCTGCATAATCTCCTGACGGCGCTGCAGGCCCGGGTCAATGCTGCAGCCGCTTACAGTGGGGTGCGTGTTGAAGGTCCAGGCGGCCAATGGCTGCGTGACTACGACATCCCCTGGCAACGCGAACGGCTATGGGGTATCAACTACCTGCCTATCCACGCGGTACTGTTCCGAATCAGCGCAGTGCGCGCCGTCAATGCGCGCTTCGATGATCAACTTCCCGTTATGGAAGACTGGGATTTCTGGTGTCAACTCAGCCATCATTCACCGTTTGTGCACGTGCCCGGCATTGGGGCTACTTACCGTCAAGGTTTGGGGACATCTCAGCTAGGAGATGCCCAGCATGCCAATTATTGGGAGCCCTGGCACCGCCGGATTTTGGAGAGGCATGCGCGCCGCTGGGGTCTGGACCAGCAAAGTGCTACGCTCGCTTGGCATGCTGTCACGCTTGATCGAACTGAGCAGGAACATCGGCAATTGATTCTTGAACGTGGTCTCCTGCAAGACACCATTAATCAATTGCGCGAAAGTCAGGCGCAGTTGGTAGAGCATGCTGCTGCCCAGCATGCTCAAGATCAACAGGCACTAAGCGCGGCGCAACAACGATTGGAACAAACTCAACAGGACCTCCTCCATTGTCAATCCGCCTACGCATTGGCTGAGCGTAGCCTGCAAATGCTGCAACGCTCGCGCGCAGTGCGTTTTGCTCGGGTGCTGCGCAGGCTCGTGGGTTTTGCCTTGTAAGCCCCATGACGACGACTCTGCCGCTATCCCAAGGATATTCGCGTGGCCAAAGCCGCGCACTGCGCGAGCCTCGAGCACTTGATGGTACTCCGTTAGTCATGCGTGGCTTCGGTGGTGACGACGACCTCCGAGGTCTTTGCCAGCTTTTCAGCGAAGTATTTGGGCAGCCCATGGATGTGCCGCAATGGCGCTGGAAGTACATGCATGCACCCGACTCTCAGCATTACCACGCGCTAGCCGCCCATGCACATACTGGGCAGTTGCTGGGTCATATGGGGGTCATAGTCGTCCCGGGGGTGCGTGGCGGCCAGGCCATCCGTATGGCACACGCTACAGACTTAATGATCAGCCCGCTAGCGCGCACCGGGCTGGGCGCTGACAGCGTCTATCGTCACATAATGCACACTGTTCGCGAACGTGCGCTGGACGCCGATTTGCAAACTGAGCCACTTTTCATGTATGGCTTTCCAGGGCAGCGCCCCGCTACTTTGGCAATACGTTTGGGCATACAAAGGCGGTTGCAAATTTGCACCGAGTACACAACCGTGCGTGTTACTTCGGTCACGCGCCTTGGCCTATGGCAGCGCCTGCGACACTGGGTCGATGTAAGCCACCGTAGTCCGTTGCGTATTCATGCTCAGCCCCAACCCGCATGTGCTTCGGCATGGAGCGACTCTGTGCTTGATGCTCTGTGGCAAAGCCGAGCTCGAGAGCTAGCCACTCAATCACCGGAGCAGGCGGTACCTCAAATCGCCAAAACTGGTGCCTACCTCCGCTGGCGCTATCTGAATCATCCCTTACAACATGCTCTGCCTGGAGCGCCGCTGTACACCTTGTGGTTACTTGGCCACGCCGGTCGCTCGCCACAGGGTTGGCTGATCACCCGACAACATCCTCAGCCTATTGTGGTCGACAGTAGTCTGCCACAAGGCGACGATTGGACAATCGCCGCCTTGCAGGCGCTTCCTGCCCTACCAACCGGCGCCTGGGTTAGCTGGCTTCCGCACCCCGGCGGTATTGCCCGCCAGACGCCGATCTGGGCGACTGCGATGCAGGGCGCACAGTTTTATGACGATTGGCCAAGTCCAGCTTTCCAACCCGGCGATACCGACGTGTTCTAAGTTCGCCTGTGCGATGTGCCTCCAACCGTTCGTCTGTTTGTATCCGCTAAAAGGATGTCATTTTCCATCTATCTAACTCAGCAAAGTGGGTGAGTAATTTTAAAAAATGACATCATAATAAACCTTGCCCTAATTTGGATTGTTCAAACATGTCACGCCCAGCTTGTGTGGAGTAAATAAAATAATAGATGCTGCTTTGGCGGCGGTGGATTGTCCTATGAGTTCCAATGGATGGGTTTAATTTTCTACTATTAAAGCCCGATTGAATATATTGAGGGTGGGAGAATAAGCATTTATCAAGATTAATAGAGGCTAACTCGAATCGACAAAGGCATGCCAAAGAGCAGGTAGGCCTGGCGTCTCATGTCCAGAC